>JANWJJ010000082.1 GCA_025451955.1 Rudaea sp.
CCTCCCTGGCGGATACAGCAGCGTGGTACCACCCGATCCCATCCCGAACTCGGAAGTGAAACGCGCCCGCGCCGATGGTAGTGTGGCTTAAGCCATGCGAGAGTAGGTCACTGCCAGGGGCCTAAAAAAGACAAACGCCCTCCCTCGTGGAGGGCGTTTGCTTTTGCGGGGTCAGAGCCACTTGCGATGGTCGGATCAAGCTGGCGAAAAAATTCCACTGTGGCGAAACGGCAGCGCAGACATGCCGGTATACTTGCGGCGCACGATCCGCGGATTTCCAGGCACGATGTTGACTACGTTATCGGCGCATAAACACTCCTGGTCGGCAGGGATGCCTTGGTTTTTTCTCGCCGCTCTTGTTTACCTCTGTGCCGCGTTGACGCCGTCGTCTTGGTCGTTGCCGCTGTTGTTGATTGCAAATGCGCTGGTGATGACAGCGATATGCGTGCAGTTGGGGTTTGTAAACGCGTCGGGATTTTCGCGCCGCGTATGGCAATGCGCCGGTACCTATCTGCTTCTACTGTGCGCGCACGTGGCGTTTGTGGCGATCGTGCTCGGCTATCCGTTGCAATGGCTGTGGAGCGAATCTTCGTTAGGTGCTGCGCTGGCAGTTTCTGCCGCAAGCGCCATCGTATTGCTTGGCGTGTGGCGTCTGTGGCCGGCGTTCGGTCTGGTTTTTGTATGCAAGCCGGAACATGTGCCGCGTTCTCCCGGTTCGCATTCGGATTCAACCGTAGTACGCAGCGTCGGTTTTGCCTGGGTACTGACCGACGAAAACGAATTGTTTTTCTCGCATGGATTGATCGTTGCCGCCAGCTTGTTCGTGCTGACCCAGGGTGCGCTGAGCCTTGCCGGGTTCGATGCGCCGATTCCAGCGCGACTATATCCCTTCGCGCTGGCAATTTACGCCGTCGTGATCGCGCCGTTTGCGCATTGGCTCATCGCGCGACGCTGTGCCGCCGCCCTGCTGATCCAGCTCAGGCGCGTGCGCAACGACCGCGCGGCTTCTGCCGAGCCTGCGGAGTTTGTGCCCGTCGAGACGCCGCAACAGGATTTTCCTGCCGAGTTGAATGCGAACGAACTCGACGCAATGTTGCTGCGCTGCGTGCGTGCGGGTCAGACGCAACTCGCGCTCGCGGCGCTTGCGCGTGGGGCGAATCTAAATTGCATACCTCCGGCCAATGACCGCGATCAGCGCTCGGTCCTTGTGCTTGCCGCAGTCAACCCGGATCTGCGTTTGCTGCGCGGATTGATTGCCAAGGGCGTCGATCTGAATCACGCGCATGCCGGCCTGCCGCCATTGATTGCGGCGACCCGCGACAGCCACGATGGCCGACCGGATGCGGTGATGACCTTGCTCACCAATGGCGCAGACCCGCGCTGTACGGATGCGGAAGGGAACACCCCGCTGCATTTCGCCGTGCTCGCATTGCGGCCGATCGTGGCCGCGTTGTTGTGCGACGGCGAGGCGCCCCTGAACGCGATCAATCGCGAAGGCCTGACCCCGCTCGGCGTCGCTTGCGCCGCCGCCAATTGGGAACTTGTGCGTTTTCTGCTGGAGCGCGGCGCCAGGATCGAGGTCGAGCATGCACAACCGGCCATGCTCGCCGCGGCCGCAGTAGTCGAAGACGACGACCGCGGCATAAAACTGTTGCTCAAGCGCAAGGCACAGGTCGATACGCGAGACGCGCTGGGACGCACCGCGCTGATCACGGCCGCCCTGCACGGACATGCTGCCATCGCAAAGACGCTGCTGGATGCCGGTGCGCATATCAACCTGGCCGATGCCCGCGGCGTCACCGCGCTCATGGAAGCCACGCGCTCGGGAGCACATGCGGTGCTGGACGTTCTGGCAGCGCACAAGCCGGCGCTGGATTCGGTCGACAGCAATGGTCGCAGCGCGCTGATGATTGCCAGCCAGTCGAAACAGGCGAGCGAAGAAACGGTGCGGCGGCTGCTTGCGTTCGGCGCATCGAGCGGTCAGGTAACGGCCGATGGTCGGCGGGCGGTGGATTTCGCCGCAGCGGGCGGGCGCTGGAATATCGTTGCCATGCTCGATCCGCACTATCCCTTGCCCGCAACCCTTGCCGCAGCGGAGCCGGCAGTGACCGTTGCCGATGATTCTCCTGCACACCTGCTCGATGCGCTGCGTTTTGCACATTGGAACATAGTGGAAAATTTCGCGGAGCGCGTGCGCTCTTGGCCACAGGCCGAGATGGCCCGAATATTCGCCGAATTGATGACGCATTCGGATTCGGCGCCACGATGCTGGTTGCTGAGCCACGGCCTGGATGCGGATGCGGTCCTGGCGGATGGACGTTGCCTGCTCGAGCATGCCTTTTCGCAACTGCCGGCCAGTTTGTCCGCCGCAACCGATCTGCTTGCAGCCTGCGCGCAGCCGGGTGGTGGCGATGGCCTTGTGCGAGTTTGCCACGCGCTGGATATTGCCGAACCCGATGTTGCCGAAGCGTCGCGCACTGCGCTGGAAACGCTTGGCGTGGCCTTGCTCGAACGTGGCGCGGAAGCTTTCGTCGCCGATGCGAATGGTCGTAATCCGCTTGCGCATGCAGTGACCGCGGGCAGTCTCGTGCTGACACAATCCTTGCTGGCACGCGGTGCCGATCCGCAGGCGCGTGACGAACAGGGTCGTGCGCCGCTGTTCGCTGCGCTGCGCTTGCCGCTGGCGCCAGCGCTTGGGTTGATCCAGGCATTGCTGCGCGACGGAGCGGATCCGGAAACGCGCGCTGCCAACGGCGAGACGCCGCTGGGCCTGGCTTTGGCGCGACCCGAACCGGAATTGCAGCGCTGGTTGAATTGGCCGTCGTGGAAATTACCAGCGCGCAGATTGCGCCCGGCCGATCTGGTTTCGGCTGCCGCCTGCGGCGATGTGGATGCGGTCGACAAGCTGCTCGCTCTTGGTTTGCCGATCGGTCATGTCGATGCGCAGGGCGCGACCGCGCTGGTTCGCGCCGCCGGCAATGGTCATGCGGCGATGGTTGCGTACCTGCTCGATCATGGCGCCGATGCGGCGCAGTCCGCGGCGACCGGCGCCACCGCACTGAGTGCGGCGGTCAGCGCGCAGCAGGGCGAGGTTGTCGACGTTCTGCTCGATCATGGTGTCGCCGTCGATCAGCGCCTGGTCGGCGGTGGTACGGCCTTGATGATTGCCGCGGCATTCGGGCATGCCGGAATCGCGGCGCAACTGCTGGCGCATCAGGCGGACGTGGATGCCGAAGACGAACGCGGCACGCGTGCGCTGCACGCGGCGGCGCAATTCGCGTTTCAGAGCAGCGACAACCTGCAAGCGCAGCGCATATTCGAGCTGCTGCTCGAACATGGCGCGACGATCGATGCTCGTAACAGCCTGGGTCAGACGGCGTTGCTGTTGTTGCTGGGTGCGCGCGCAGACCCCGGCAGTCGCGCAAATCAAAAACAGCTGCTGGAGCTCTTGTCGCCCCTGATCCGGCGGCATGCCGATCTGAACGCGCAGGATCAGCGCGGCGTCAGCGCCTTGCATGCCTGCGCCATGCACGGACTATTGCTGCCGGCCCGCGCCCTGCTTGCGGCCGGCGCCGATCCGGAACGCCGCGACATTCGCGAGCGCACACCGCGTGAAATCGCACACCTGCTCGGTTTTATCGATGTCGCCGCCGAACTTGGTGCAACGGCGCTGATGCCCGGACCGGATCAGTCCCGGCGCACACCTGCACGTTAACTTGTGGCTGCGTTCTCGCTCGCCGTGTCGGCTTCGAACAGCCGATCGAGATCATCCAGCGCGTCTTTTGCCGATTGCATCAGCGCGGCCTCGTCGTCGTAGACCAGGTATTGCGTCTTGAGCAGTTTTGCATCGTGCACACGGAATTTTTCCACGCGATCGCCGGCAAAGGCGGAGTCCAGACCGAGATCCTCGAGTACCATGCGCGCCATTTCGAGACTCGAATGCAGGGTCTCGCGCACCACGTCGTCGATGCTCATGTCCATCAGCCGGAATGCATGCTGGCGGTTGCGGGCGCGCGCGACGATTTTCAAATGTGGATAAAGTCGCTTGACGATGCGTGCGGTACGGATGTTGGCTTCGGGATCATCGGTGGCGAGGACGAACACTTCGGCCTTGTCGACGCCGGCGGCGCGCAGCAGTTCCGGCCGGCTCGGATCGCCGAAATAGATATTGCTGCCGAAACGGCGCGAGAAATCGACTTGTTCGACCGAGCTTTCCAGTGCGGTGAACGCAATGCGCTGGGCGCGCAGGATGCGCGCGACGATCTGGCCGACGCGGCCGTAACCGGCGATGATCACACGCGGCGCGATATCCGCAATCGTATCGAATTCGCGTGCGGGCGCGGTCTTGCGCGCAGCGAGCCAGCGCCCGCTGGCGATCACCGCCAGCGGCGTCAATGCCATCGACAGGGTGACTGCGACGACCAGCACATCGTGCTGCGCGGAGTCGAGCAAGGCATGTTGCTGCGCCAGATTGAACACCACGAAGGCAAATTCGCCGCCACCCGCCAGCACGACGGCCAGGCGCACGGTCTGGGCGAAATCGAGCTTGCCCGACAGCCGACCCAGCGCGATCAGGATCAGCGACTTGAGCGCCAGCAAACCGACCACGATCGCCCCGATTTCCAGCGGTTGCCGGCGTACCAGATCCAGATCGAGAGAAACCCCGACACTCAGGAAAAACAGTCCGAGCAATAACCCCTTGAATGGCTCGATCTGCGATTCGATCTCGTGGCGATATTCCGAATCGGCCAGCAGCATGCCGGCGAGAAACGCGCCCAGCGACATCTGCATTCCCGCTAACTGCATCAGCCACGCCGTGCCGAGCACGACCAGCAGCGCCGTCGCGGTGAATACTTCGGCAATTTGCGTGCTGGCGACGGCGCGCAATACCGGACGCAGCAGATAGCGGCCGCCGACGATCACCGTCGCGATCACACCGACGATCTTGAGCGCGGCAATGCCTTCGGATGCTTCGCTGACAATCGCGTCGTGGACGCCGAGCAGCGGAATCAGGGCCAGAATCGGAATCGCGGCAACGTCCTGAAACAGCAGGATCGCAAATGCCAGGCGCCCGTGCGGATTGCCCAGTTCCTTGCGCTCGGCCAGCATCTGCAAGCCGATGGCCGTCGATGACAGCGCCAGACCCAGGCCGACGATCAGCGCCGTTTTCCAGCCGACGCCGATGAGCAAGGTTGCGCCGCCGAGCAGTAATGCCGACAGCAAGACTTGCAGCGTGCCGATGCCGAACACCGCGCGCCGCATCAACCACAAACGCTGTGGCGACAATTCCAGGCCGATGATGAACAGCAGCAGGATCACGCCGAATTCGGAAAATTCCGATGCCTGACGCATGTCCGGTGTGAGGTTGAGCAGATGCGGCCCGATCAGCGCACCGGCGCCGAGATAGCCGAGCACCGCGCCCAGGCCTGCGCGTTTGGACAGCGATACCGCGACGACCGCCGCCGCGAGAAACATCACCGCGTATTGCAGGAAGTGGGAAGTTTCCACAGACATCTCCACGCTGCAGCGATTATAGGCGAGACCGCGTTCGACGCGATGTCTCAATCGGTGAGATCGCGACGATTGAGAATTCGCGCAAGCCCGGAACGGAGATTGTCATGCAGCGTAGCGATTCGCCAATTCACCCAGATTATTCTGGCGTACATTTCGGCGCTGCCGCGGTACTGAGGCTCTGGCTGGCGCTTGGCGTGTGCGCGCTGCTGCTGTTCCCCGGCCTGCGCGGCAGCGATCCGGTATTCGGCTGGTTGCCGTTCTGGTGCGTCGTCGCGCCGCTGCTGGATCTGGCCATCCTGCGTCCCTGTGCGCTGGCGGCGACGTCGCACGCGTTCCTCGTCCGCGTGCGTCGTCGCGGGCGGCCTGCGCGGCAAGCCAGGCGCCTGCGCAGGCGCAGCGCGCCGAGTCAGCGCCTGCGGCTGCTGCTGACGGGGTTATTCAATCCGTGATTCCGAGCCGCTTGCGTTCCATCCGGCGCAGGAATTCTTCCATGATGCGGCGATACAAATCCTCGCCGAGATACGCGTCCTCGACGCCGGCGTCGATCGAAGGGTTGTCGTTCATCTCGATCACGACGACGCGATCGCCGACCTGCTTCAGGTCCACGCCGTAGAGGCCGTCGCCGATCGGCGCGGTCGCTTTCAGCGCGAGTTTCACGACGTCGTTCGGCGCGTCGCGCACCGGCAGGGTTTTGAAGCCGCCGGAGCGTTGCGCACCGTTACCGTTGTGATTGTAGATTTGCCAGTGGCCGCGCGACATGAAGTATTGGCAGGCGTACAGGGCCTGGCCGTCGAGAATGCCGATGCGCCAATCGTATTCGGTAAACATGAACTCCTGCGCGAGGACCAGGGCAGTATGCTGGAACAGATCGTCGGCGGCGGTTTTCAACTGTTCCGGTGTTTCCACCTTGACGATGCCGCGCGAAAACGAGCCATCCGGAATCTTCAGCACGATCGGAAAGCCGAGCAGATCGGGCAATTCGGCCAGATGTTTCGCGTCGTCGCGATAGATGATTTCGGTCCGCGGCGTCGGCAATTTGCGCGACTTGAGCAAGTCGTGCAGGTAGATCTTGTTCGTGCATTTCAGGATCGAGCCCGGATCGTCGATCACCACCATGTCTTCCTTCTCTGCCTTGTTGGCGAAGCGGTAGGTGTGATTGTCGAGCGCGGTGGTTTCGCGGATGAACAGGCCGTCGTATTCGGCCAGTTTCGTATAGTCGTTCTTGCTGATCGTCTCGACCTCGATGCCGATTTCCTTGCCGGCTTCGATGAACTGCTTGAGCGCGCGCTTGTTCGACGGCGGCATCGCCTCGGCGGGATCGGCGAGCATGGCGATGTCGTAGCGGAATTTCTTGCGCGTGCGCGGTTTGCGCCAGAGTTTTTTCGAGAACTTGTCCAGCGCCTGCGCGAACGAATCCTCTTGCGTATCGGCCAGCGTATGCAGGCTTGAGGGCTTGATCGCGGCAATCTGCCAGACTTTCTCGCGCTCGAATTCCAGCCGCAGGATCGGGCAGGGAAACGTCTCGAACACCTGGCGCACGAGATCGGCGAGTGGCGTGTAGCTGGTTTCGCCGAAGTAGACGAGCACGCCGAAATCGGTGGTGTCGCGCCCGCCTTCGGGCAGAAACTTGATCAATTTCTGGTTGAGGTCCTCGATGTCGAGGCCGTACAGGGCGCGCTTGCGTAAATCGTTGATCGTGCGCACCGATGGAATGACGCGGTGTCCGCGCGCTTCGGCCAGCAGCGAGACGTAGTAGCCGACGCCCAGGTATTTGTAGCTGCGGCACAGGTTGATCACCTGCACGCGCTCGTCCTCGGCAGTGATCGATTCCTTCAGGTATTCCTGCGCCGAAATGACATTGTCGGACGGATAGTACGAGCCCCAGTCCGACGCCTTTTCCACAACGATGACAAGTTTACTCATGCCGGGTCAAACCCGGAGCGGGATGCTGAAATCGTAGACGGAGGTTCGGACATCATGGTCGGGTCTGGCGCGATGCGCCGCTTGAAATGGCGCAATAGTGTGACACAGCCGCGCGGTGGCGGCGTTGGCTGCATTCAAGCGCGGTTCACCGTTGCGCCGGCGACGGGCGTCCTCTACGCTCAGCGCCCATGACTGCCGCCATTCGCATCCGTCGCGCCACGCTTGCCGATCTGGATGCCTTGCTCGCGCTGGAACGGCGGGCCTTCACTACCGATCACCTGTCGCGCCGGCAATACCACAAACATCTGCACAGCCCGACCGCCGCCGTGCTGGCGGCCGTCGATGCGTCCGGTCTGCTCGGCAAAGCCGTCATCTTCTTTCGCGGCAATAGCTCGATCGCGCGACTGTATTCGATTGCGGTGGCAGATGCGGCGCGTGGCCGCGGTCTGGGCGAAACCTTGCTCAAAGCTGCCGAGCACGCCGCACGCAAACGCGGTTGTGTATCGCTGCGCCTTGAAGTCCGTCAGGACAATGCCGGAGCGATTCGGCTATACGAGCGTCTCGGTTTCCGCCGTTTCGCCGCACGCGCGGGTTACTACGAAGATGGCGCCGACGCGTGGCGCTACGAAAAAACCATTGGAGATTCCGCATGATCCGTTTCGATTTGCGCGCCCTGTGCCTGTCGATGTTCGTCGCACTGCTAATCGGCTGCGCCACGCAGAAACCGCAGCCGGTCGCGCCGCCCGCGCCGCAGCCGCCGGTTGCCGCGGTGCATCCGTTTGCGGTGCAGTCGCCGAATGGCGTGCGCATCGATAATTATTACTGGTTGCGAGACGACAGCCGCAGCCGGCCCGACGTACTGGCGTATCTGAAAGCCGAGAACACCTACTACGCGGCGATGACGGAACACACCAAGCCGTTGCAAGACACGCTGTACAACGAAATGATCGGCCGGCTCAAGCAGGATGATTCGACTGTCCCGGTAAAATATAAACATTTTTACTATTACACACGCTACGAAAAAGGCGCGGAATACCCCGTTTACGCACGCCGTTACGGCAGCGAAAACGCGGCCGAGCAAGTCATGCTCGATGGCAGCGTCATGGCGCATGGCCACGATTTCTTCCAGATTGGCGAGCAGAAAATCAGCCCCAACGAGCAGATTCTGGCGTATGCGGAGGATACGGTTGGCCGGCGCCAGTACACGATCCGTTTCAAGGATATGACGACCGGCAAAACCTTGCCCGATGAAATCAGGAACACGCCGGCATCAATGGCCTGGGCCGACGACAACAAGACCCTGTTCTATGTCGAGGACGATCCAATTACCCTGCTCACGGTGCGCGTGAAAAAGCACACGCTCGGCAGCGATTCAGCGAAAGATCCCGTGGTCTACGAAGAGCGCGACCACAGCTATTACCTCGGCGTGGATCGCAGCGGCGACGGCAAGTACATCGTGATCGACGAATCCAGCACGTTGTCGAGCGAAATTCGATTCATTCCAGCAAACCAGCCGCGCACACATTTCCGTGTGCTCGCGCCGCGCGAACACGATCTCGAATACCACGCCGACCATACCGGCCGGCGCTGGGTGATCCGTACCAATTGGAATGCGCAGAATTTCCGCCTGATGCAAGTCGATGACGCACATGTGGGCTACAAGCGGCGCTGGCACGAGTTGGTTCCGACGAGCAAGGCGGTCTTCATCGGCGGCTTCACGCTGTTCAAGGATTATCTGGCGATTGGCGAACGCAGCGACGGCCTGCAACGCATCCTGATCAAGCCCTGGCACGGCGGCCGCGATTACTTCGTCGAATCCGACGACGGCGATTACACCGCAACCATCGGCGACAACCGCGAACAGGACACCGACACGCTGCGCTACGATTTTTCCTCGCTGGTCACGCCGAACACGGTCTACGATCTCGACATGAAAACCGGCGCACGCACGCTGAAGAAACGTGATGCCGTACTCGGCGGCTACGACCCGGCCAACTACATCGCCGAGCGCGTGTGGGCGCCTGCGCGCGACGGCACGAAAATTCCGGTGTCGCTGCTGTATCGCAAGGGATTCAAACGCGATGGCAGCGCGTCGCTGTACCAGTACGGCTACGGCGCCTACGGCATTTCCATCGACCCGCGTTTTTCCTCACCGCGGATTTCGCTGGTCGATCGCGGCTTCGTCTATGCCATCGCGCACGTCCGCGGCGGCGAGGAAATGGGCCGCGACTGGTACGAAAACGGCAAGCTGTTGCACAAGAAGAATACATTCACCGATTTCATCGACGTCACCGACTACCTGGTCAAGCAAGGCTACGCTGCGAAGGACAAGACCTTTGCCGAAGGCGGCAGCGCCGGCGGCTTGCTGATGGGTGCGGTCGCCAATATGGCGCCGCAGGATTATCGCGGCATCGTCGCGCATGTGCCCTTCGTGGATATCGTCACCACGATGCTGGACGAGAGCATTCCGCTGACGACTAACGAATTCGATGAATGGGGCAACCCGAAAGACACGCTGTACTACAACTACATGCTGTCGTATTCGCCTTACGACAATGTCGTCGCGCAGACGTATCCCGCGATGCTGGTTACGACCAGCCTGTGGGATTCGCAAGTGCAGTATTACGAGCCGACCAAGTGGGTGGCGAAGCTGCGTGCGCTGAAAACCGACAAAAATCCACTTTTGCTAAAAATAAACATGGAAGCCGGACACGGCGGCGCGTCCGGGCGCTACCAGCGCTACCGCGATGTGGCCGAGGAGTTTGCGTTCGTGCTGGATCAATTGCCGAAAGCTGCAGCGGCTACCAACCCAAAGCCTTGAGCTTGTCCGCCGTCGCCTGATCCGCCGGTCGTGCGATCAATCCGCCGAGCGGGCTGAGCGTGGCGTGATAATTCGCGCCATCGGCCAGCGGCAGATACGCGGCGCTGCCGTAGTCGGCGTCGATCCAGGGCAGCCAGTGCGGGAAGCGTTGTTTCAGCCGCCACAGATCGAGTACGGAATCGCCGCTCAGATCGACGACGCTCGGCGTCGTCGATTGCGCCTGCGCGGCATCTCGGTAACGGCCGGAAATCCGGTCGAGCCGGTACAACGGTTGTGCGCCGAGGGTCACGGCGCGCGGCGTCCACTTGATCACGCGCGCGTCGAGTTGCCATTCGTCGCCGCGCAACTCGATGCTGCGGTGGCTGCCGTCGGCGAAATCCACGCGCAGCGCGAATTGCTGTGGCCCGAGTTGGCGCGCGCTCAAGGTTGCCACCGGAACTTCCGTGGTCAGGCGACGGTAGCCGAGCAAGCTGGTGCCGAATAGACCGCCGAGCGCGGCCAGCAGCAGAAATACCAGCATCCAGACGCCGCGATGCAAGGACGCGAAACGTCGCCGCGCGCGCCAGTGGCGGCGGCAGGCCAGTCCGTGCGCGATCGCGAACAACAGCGCGATGACGGCGATGATGTAGGCGACGGGACTCAGGATTTCCGGCATGGGATTTTGTGGCGCAATGAATCAGGGTTTGGCCGCCGCCTTGAGCGAGGCTTCGCGGACGCTGCGGAATTCGCTGTCCGCGGCCCATTGTGGAAATGTGGATTCGTCGCCCAGACGCTTGCCGACGGCGTATAAGGCCTTGGTGTCCTCGATCACACCGGACAAGTCCCAGTTCGGGTCGTAGTTGTCGGCGGGTTTGTGATAACGGTTATTGGTGAAGTCGTCGTAGGCGGCGCGGCCGGCGGCCTTGCCGCCATCGAGTTTGTCGAACCCGCCGCGCGCGTACAGCACGGGCACGCCCTGACGCGCAAAGTTGAGCTGATCCGAACGATAGAAGAATCCTTTTTCCGGTTCCTCGTCGGCGGTAATTACACGGCCCTGCGGCTTGAGCGCATCCTTGAGGTAATCGTCCATCTGCGACTGACCGAAACCCATGATCGCCATGTCGTGGGTGCGGCCATACGGAATCAACTCGTCCATATTGATGTCGGCCACGGTCTTGGCCATCGGCACGACCGGATGCAGGCTGTAATACTGCGACCCGAGCAGGCCGGCTTCTTCCAGTGTGGTCGACAGAAACAGGATCGTGCGTTGCGGCGGTGGCGATTGATGCGCGAAGGCATCGGCGATCTCGAGCAAGGCAGAAAGCCCGGTGCCGTTGTCCACCGCGCCGTTGTAGATCTGATCGCCCTTGAGCGAAGGATCGCGGCCGAAATGGTCCCAGTGCGCGGAATAGACAATGGCCTCGTCCGCGCGCGTGGTGCCGGGCAGCATCGCAATGACATTGGTCGTCTGGATATTGCGGATCTGGTTGCTGAATTGCGTCGACAGTTTCGCCGCGAGCGGTACCGGCCGGAAGCCTTTCACGTTGGCGGATTTTTTCAACGCGTCGAAATCCGCGCCAGCCTTGGCGAACAGGCGGCGCGCGGCATCGGCGGTGAGCCAGCCGGCGACTGGCAGACGCGGGCCGGCATCGTCGCT
Source organism: Rudaea sp. (assembly GCA_025451955.1). Classification (GTDB taxonomy): domain Bacteria; phylum Pseudomonadota; class Gammaproteobacteria; order Xanthomonadales; family Rhodanobacteraceae; genus Rudaea. The sequence continues at coordinate 11,895 of JANWJJ010000082.1, forward strand.
CGGCGGCAGACTGAATTGCGGCCCACTCCAACTGTTGACCACCACCTGCCAGGGATAACCGGCCGCACCGGTATCGTGCACGATCAGGCAGGCGGCCGCGCCCTGACGTGCAGCTTCTTCGTACTTGTATGTCCAGCGGCCGTAATAGGTCATGTCGCGGCCCTTGAACAGCGACGCATCTGCATAACCCGGATCGTTGACAAGCACGACCACGGTTTTGCCCTTGACGTCGAGCCCGGCGTAATCGTTCCACTGGTATTGTGGCGCGACGATGCCGTAGCCGACAAACACCATATCGCTATCCTTGAGTTCCACTTGCGGTTGCGCCTGGAGCGTGCCGAGAATGGCGTCGTTGCGATAAGTATACTTTTCCACATTGCCACCTTCCACCACATCGAGCGTGATCTTGTCGCCATCAAGCAAGGTGGTTTCGACCGCCGGCACCGCCTGCAGAAAACTGCCGTGGTTGCCGGGCTTCAGGCCCATGCTCTGGAATTGGTCGATCAGATACGTCGTCGCCATGCGCTCGCCGATCGTGCCCGGTTTGCGGCCCTCGAATTCGTCGGACGACAGGCGCTGGTCGTAAGCGGCAAAATCCGCGGCCGTGATTTCGGGCGAGAAATGCCCGTCGCGTGTCGGCACCAGCGGCGCGGGTTTCGCTGCAGGTGCAACCGCCGTGGCGGGTTTTGCGGAATCCTGCGATGGCTGGCTGCAAGCGGCAAGCAGAGTGACGGTGAATAGAAATGGCAGACGGCGCATCGGGGACTCCGGTCGACAGCGGCAGGAAGTCCCGATTGTAGATAGCGCGCGGCGCGAGTGCCAGCGCCGTGGACATCGACGGTTACTGTGCCGGTGGTTGCTCGCCGCTGAACATCACGGCTTTCGCTCCGTCGACCTTGCCGATGGTTGCGCTGTCGCTGACGTAAAGTTCGACTTCGCGCTTGAACGTGAGCGTGCCCTGCACGGTCGCGTGCGGGCCGATCACGATGCGCGGCTTGCGGCTGAAGCCGAAGTGGAACCAGCTACTATCCTGATTGACCAGAATGCCGCCTTCGACATGCGAGTTGGCACCGACGGTGACGTCACCGGACACGGTTTCAATGCCGCCACCGACATGCGCAACGTCGAGCTTGATCGCGCCATTGACGTTGCTGGCTCTGCCGGCGATATCCGCGCCGGCCGCGAGCGTGATCGAGCCGTTCACGGCTTCCACGGTTTTGGCGACCCGGGTTTTTTCGGCCAGATGAATGCCGCCGTTGACGGTTTCCAGCGAGGCGACCGTACTGCCGGCGGCGACGTCGATGCCGCCGTTCACAGTTTCCGCGCCTTGGGTGTGCGCGTTGGCGCCGATGTGGATGCTGCCATTGACCGTGGTCAGCTTGCCGGCTGTGGCATTGTCGGGCACATGGATGCTGCCGTTGACCTTGTCGATATCCAGGTCGGCGTTGTCGGCACAGGCGGCACCGATCAGGCCGAAGGCGAGCAGCAGGGAAAGGGCGGTACGCAACATGGGAAATCTCCGATGAGGGATGTGGCTTTCGATGCACGGCAAGGCGCGAGGGTTTAAGCCGCCGCGGATTCGGCTACCATGCGCCATCCGCTGCGAGAGTATGCCGTGAGCCGACCGAAACCCGTACTGCTATTGATCCTGGATGGCTGGGGCCATCGCGAAGAACGCGAGAACAATGCCATTGCGCAGGCGCAAACGCCGAACTGGCGGCAACTGCTGGCCACGTATCCGCACACTCTGGTGGAAACCCACGGCCTGAATGTCGGCTTGCCCGATGGCCAGATGGGCAATTCCGAAGTCGGGCACATGAATATTGGCGCCGGCCGCATCGTATATCAGGATTTGACTCGCATCGATGCGGCGATCGCGGATGGCAGCTTTTTCCACAATGCGGCCTTGTTGTCCGCCTGCACGATGGTCAAAAAATCGGGTGGCACCCTGCATGTTTTCGGACTGCTCAGCCCCGGTGGCGTACACAGTCACGAAAACCATATTTTCGCGATGCTCGATCTTGCCGTGGCGCAAGGTGTCGAGCGCATCGCCGTGCACGCGTTTCTGGATGGCCGCGATACGCCGCCGCAAAGTGCGCGTGCGTCGCTGGAAAAACTGCAAGCGAAATGCATCGCGCTTGGCAATGCGCGCATCGCCAGCGTCAGCGGCCGCTATTACGCGATGGATCGCGACAAACGCTGGGAGCGGGTGAGGCTGGCCTACGACGCGATTGCAGATGCGCAGTCGGTGTATCACGCCGATACCGCCATCGCCGCGCTGGATGCGGCCTACGTGCGCGGCGAAACCGACGAATTCGTCAAGCCCACCGTGATCAGTGCGAGCAACAGGATTGTCGATGGCGACGCCGTCGTCTACATGAATTTCCGCGCCGATCGTGCGCGTCAGCTCACGCAGACCTTCGTCGACCCGGTTTTCGCCGGATTTCCACAAGTGCGCAAAATCCACTTGTCCGCCTTCGTCACCCTGACCCAGTACAGCGACGATCTCAAGGCGACCGCGGTGGCGTACCCTCCGCAGTCGCTGGCCAATTCGCTGGGCGAATACCTGGCCGGATTGGGCCTCAAGCAATTGCGCATCGCCGAGACGGAAAAATACGCGCACGTCACGTTCTTCTTCTCCGGCGGACGCGAAGAGCCTTATGTTGGCGAAGATCGCATCCTGGTGCCGAGCCCGAAAGTCGCGACCTACGATCTCAAGCCGGAGATGAGCTGTCCGGAACTCACCGACAAGCTGGTCGCTGCCATACAAAGCAAAAAGTACGATTTTATGGTCTGCAACATCGCCAATGCCGACATGGTTGGCCACAGCGGCAAACTCGATGCCGCGATCAAGGCTGCTGAAGCCGTCGATGCCGCGCTCGGCCGCCTGACCGCCGCGATCCGTGCAAGCGGCGGCGAAATGCTGATCACGGCCGATCACGGCAATCTCGAACAGATGCGCGCCGACGACGGCCAGCCGCACACCCAGCACACCGTCGGTCCGGTGCCGCTGGTTTACGTCGGCCGCAAGGCGATGTTGCAGCACGGCGCGCTGCGCGATCTGGCGCCGACGGTGCTGACGCTGATGGGATTGCCGCTGCCGCCGGAGATGACCGGGCAATCGCTGGTCGAACTTGGCTAGTCCGCAGAAAACCCGCATGCGAATTGCGTGCATCGCGGCGCTGTGCTTCATCGCGACGTTTGCCGTCGCCGGCATCCATGCGCAAGACTCCGACCCTCAACGCGCCGCGCAGGAAGCGCAAGCGAAACAGAAGCTCGACGCGGTACGTGCGGAAATCCACAAGATCACCGATGCGCAAAAAGCAACAAGTGCACAAAAGGACGTGGCCGTTGCCGCCTTGCGCGATCAGGAATTGAAGATCGCGGCGACGGCCAAAGAGTTGCGTAGACTCGATCAAAAACTGGCCGATCAGCAGGGCAAGCTTGACAAGCTGGTGGCGCAACGCGATGCGCTCGACGCCAAACTCAAGGATCAACGCGATGCGCTGGCGGCGCTGCTGCGCTCGGCTTACGCGATGGGTCGCGGCGAGGAATTGAAACTGTTGCTGGCGCAGGATCGCGTCGACCAAGTCGGTCGCATGCTGGCGTATTACCGCTATTTCGAGCGTGCGCGACTGGGCGAGATCGACGGCTTGCTCAAGGATCTGGATGCGCTGGCGCAGGTGCAGGCGGCGATCGAACGCGAAACCGCAGCGCTGAAGATCGCGCATGACGAACGCAGCGCGCAGGCGCAACAGCTCGCTGCCGAACGCGAACAACGCCGCAAGGTACTGGACGATCTCGATGCTTCGCTGAAGGATCAGCGCAGCCGGCTCGCCGCGCTGGGCAAGGACGAGAAAGGCCTGCTCGACCTGATCGAAAAATTGCGCGACATCTTCGCCGATATTCCCAAACGCCTCGCCGGCGAGGAACCCTTTGCCCAGTTGCGCGGTCGATTGGCGTGGCCGCTGCACGGCAAGATTGCCGCCGGTTTCAGCGCGCAGGAACCGGGTGCGCAGGTCAGCCAAGGTGTGCTGATCGCGGCCAACAGCGGCAGCGAAGTCCATGCGGTATCGCACGGCCGCGTGGTGTATGCGGATTGGTTGCGTGGCTACGGCCTGTTGCTCATTCTCGATCACGGCGATGGCTATCTGAGTCTGTACGGCTACAACGAAACCCTGCTCAAGGACGTGGGCGATTGGGTCAACGCCGGCGAAGTCGTGGCGACCAGTGGCGACAGCGGCGGGCGCAAGACACCGGGGCTGTATTTTGAATTGCGTTATCAAGGCAAGCCGATCGATCCGAAAAATTGGTTGAAGCCTTCACGGTAAGGTTCGTATCAACGTGCTTATAATTCTCCCATTCGATTGCCGGCCATGACCATGTTGCGAAGTTTTCTCTGCCTGCTGCTGTTGACTGCGCCCTTGGCCTTGCGCGCCGCCGACAGTCGACCCGCGCCGCCGCCGGATAAGTCGGTGAGCCTCGAGGATATCCGCGCCTTCACCCAGGTCTTCAATCTGGTCAAGCAGGCCTATGTCGAACCGGTGGACGACAAGACCCTGATGCAGAATGCGATCCACGGCCTGCTCGCCGGACTCGATCCGCACAGCGAATACCTCGATCAGACCGCGATGGATTCGCTCAGCGAAGACACCAGCGGAAGTTACGACGGACTCGGCATCGAGGTGCTGGTGCTCGATGGCAGCCTGCGCGTGATAGCGCCGATCGACGACACTCCGGCGGCGCGCGCCGGGATCAAGCCCGGCGACATCATCGTGCGCATCGACGGCACGGCGATCACGTCCGAGAACGTCAATCAGGCGGTGAAACTGTTGCGTGGCAAGACCGGTAGCAAGGTCAAGCTCGGCGTGTTGCACGAAGGCGCCAGCGTGCCTGAGGATTATCAGCTCACGCGCGAGACCATCCGCGTCGCCAGCGTGCGCGTGCGCGCGCTCGAACCGGGTTATGTCTACATCCGCATCGCCCAGTTTCAGGAAGACACCGGTGCGGAATTGCGCGACAAGCTGACACGGCTGCTGGCCAAGCAGCGGCCATTGCGCGGTGCGGTGCTGGATCTGCGCAGCAATCCCGGCGGCTTGCTCACTTCGGCGGTGGAAGTCAGCGACGATTTTCTCGACAGCGGCACTATTGTGACCACGCGCGGACGCCTGAAGCAGGCCGATCTGAATTTCAGTGCGACGCCGGGCGACTTGCTCGATGGCGCGCCGATGGTGGTGCTGGTCGACAACGGCACCGCGTCGGCGGCCGAGATCGTGGCCGGCGCGCTCAAGGACAATCATCGCGCCCTGCTCATGGGCCGGCGCAGTTTCGGCAAGGGTTCGGTGCAGACCGTGCTGCCGCTCGACGACACCCACGCGGTCAAGCTGACCACGGCCTTGTATTACACGCCGAACGGCACCTCGATCCAGGCGGCGGGAATTCAACCGGACATCGAGCTGGCCGATCTCAAGCTGAGCGTGCGCGATGCGCCACCGTCGCCGATCACCGGCGAACGCGATCTGCCCAATCATCTGAAAGGCGTGCACGAAAAAGATCAGCGCAACGACAACGACACGGCCACCCGCGACGGCCTCGACGATTACGCACTGAGCGAAGCCTTGAACGTGCTCAAGGGCATGGCCTTGCAGCGCAAGCCGGCAGCGTCGCCGGTCAAGGACGGCAAGGGCTGAACGGCTGCGCCGCTATTGGCGCAAGCGTCGCGCGATCGCCTGTCGCGACGCCAGCGCAAAAAGTATACCGATGCCGAATCCGGCGATGTGAGTCCACCACACCACCGCGCCGAACGCCGGGCCGACAAAGGTGAACAGCAATTGCAGCAGAATCCAGAATCCGATCAGCGCGGCGGCCGGGATGCGCACGAATTCCAGAAACAATCCGAGCGGCAGCACGAGGCCGAGTCGCGCACGCGGAAACAGCGCGAAGTAGGCGCCGACAATGGCCGACACCGCACCACTGGAACCGACGATCGGCGCATTTGCACTGGCCAGGGTGACTGCGCCGGCCAGATTGGCCAATGCGCCGCCGGCGAGGAACAGGATCAGGAAACGCGGCGCACCCAAGGCGCGTTCGGCGGACAGACCGAAGATCATCAGGAACAGCAGATTGCCGATCAGGTGCAGCCAATCGACATGGATGAACAGCGCGGTTACCAGGCGCGCGAGCCGGAACCCGAGTAGCTGGTGCAGCAGCGGCACATTGGTGTCGAACAAGGTTGCCGGTACCGTGCCCCAACGCCGCAACAATTGCGCACGCACGTCCGGCGCAACGCTGGCCAGCCACAGAAACACCGCAACGCAGAGCACGATGATGCCGATCGTCGCCCAAGGCAGGTGTTGTTTGCGCCGTCGTTCGAGCTGGACGAACATGCGCGTTCCGGATCAGAAGCCGTCGCGCGGATAGAAGAAACGCTGTCCCTGGAATTCGAGCACCACGCCGTCGGGACGAATCTCGCGCAGGGTCACTTCATCCGATGTCTTGTCGCCTTCGACCATGCGCGAATCATTGAGAATGACGAAACGCTGCGCCGGATCAGCAGCGTAGACGTGCATGCTCAGTTTGAGTGCGGGCAAGGCCTTGCGCACGCTGAAGGGTAGTTCGGCATACGACTTCGTGCCGGCGGGAAACGCCGCCACAGCAGGCGTTGGTACCTGCACGCCGATCGTCGCCGCGGTTTTCGGCGCCTTGCCCATCGGCGCGGCCCTTGCCGTTGTCGCGGGAGCCAACGCAGGTGCTGGCGGCGGTGCGACAGTCACGGGTGGTGCTGCCGGCTTTGGAGTCGGTGGCGTCGGTGCAGCGGGCGGTGGCGCAGCGGACGGCGGCGTGGAAACCTGCTGCCTGGACATCTCAAATTTGCGTTTGTAGTTGGGCATGCCACCGCCGGGCGCAGGCGCAGCAACCCATTGGCTGGTCGATGCAGGCGCTGTTTCCACAGGCGGTTTCGGGCCAGTCCGCACGTTGGCTACGGCGTTGCGTGCAGGCGTTGCCGGATGTGCGGGGAGTGGATTTTGCAGTTGCGGCCGCATCGGAGTTTTGGCTGTTACGGCAGCCGCACCGTGTGCCGGCGAAGCTTGCGCTGCCGGCGCCGTCGGCGGTGCGGACGGCCGCAGCCACCACCAGCCGGCTACGCCCGCGACCACGATCGCCGTGACGATGAAGGGCAACGAACTACGCTGCCGGTCGCGGGTTGCGAATGGCGTGCCCAGGTCGGGCGCCTCGCCGAGACGGCGTTTGGCTTCGGATTTCTTCAGGGCTTCGAGGATCAGCGACATGGTGCATTGTTCACATTTATAGTTCTATATTATGGAAAAGATGCGGGCCGGATTCGTCCAGCGCCGACAGCGCGAACAGCGTTTCCGGTCCGACGATGCCATCCGGCTTGACGCCATAGGCGATCTGCAATTTGCGCACGCGTTCTTCCAGCGCCGCATCGAAATACGCCGGGCCGGTTTCGGCGGATTTGCCGCCGTCCATGCGCGCGAGTTGCGCCTTGATCCAGGCCACGCCCGCGCCCGCGTCGCCCAAGCGCAGCGTTGCCGGAACTTCCGCTGGCACTTGCCACACCGCGCTGAATTCGCCGCTCCATATCGTCGATAAATCCTTCTTCTCGATCAAGCGGCTGGTTCCGTCCACATTCAGTCGCACGTGTTGCGCATCGACATCCTGCAGCAAGGCGTCGGCCTGCACGGAGTCCTGGTGCAGCATCAGGATCAAGGGACGGTCGAAGCGCGCCAGTTGCTCGATCGTGCCGGAACCGTGCAGGCAATCCAGGCCGGGGAAAACGATGTTTTGGCAGCGTGCCGCATCGCGCACGGAAACCTGGCTGGAATTGACCTGCCAGCGCGCCAGGAGTTGCGTCCACGCGGTGAGTTCCGAATCCTGACCGTGGACGATGGCGTCGCGCAATTGCGCCAGGGTTTCGTCGCGCGGCGGTGCCGGCGGCGGCACGATCGCCGCCTGAGCCGGTGGCTGCGGCGGACGCTGCAGCAGGTATTGCGCGGCGATGCCCGCGGCGATCAGCAATGCCGCCGCCGCGGCCCAGCGTCCGTAACGGTGCAACCAGTAGCGGGCATGGCCGGGCAGGGTTTCGTCGGCGGCGCGATCGATCAGGCGCTCGCCGAGCGATTCCTGTTCGCGCGCGAAACCGGCCATCAGGGCGCGGTCGCCGATCACGTTGATCAAGCGCGGAATGCCGCTAGAGCGCTGGTACAGCGCGCGCAATCCCAGCCGCGAGAACGGCACGCGCGCGGCGCCGGCGACGGCCAGACGATGGCGCACATAGGCTTCGGTTTCATCGCGATCCAGCGGCGTCAGGTGGTAGCGCGCGGTGATGCGCTGGGCGAGCTGGCGCAGTTCCGGCTGGTTGAGCTTGTCGCGCAATTCGGGCTGACCCAAAAGTATAATTTGCAGCAATTTCTGCGTCGGCGTTTCCAGATTCGTCAGCAGTCGTACCTGCTCCAGTGCGTCGACCGACAGGTTTTGCGCCTCGTCCACGATCAGCACCACACGCAAGCCCTGCGCATAGGCGTCGAGCAAATACGTGTTCAGCGTATCGACCAGACCCTTGAGGCTGCCGCGTTTGTCGCCGATGTCGAGCTTGAGTTCCTCACACATCGTCTCAAGCAATTCCACCGGCGACAGTTTCGGATTCAACACCAGCGCGACGTGCGTATTCTCCGGCAACTGCTCCAGCAGCAATCGGCACAACGTGGTCTTGCCGGTGCCGACTTCGCCGGTGAGCTGCACGAAACCGCCGCTGCCGCCCTTGCCGATGCCGTACAACAGATGCGCGAGCGCATCCCGGTGGCGCTCGCTCAGGAAAACGTAGCGCGGATCGGGGGTGATCGAAAAGGGAGCCTCTTTGAGGCCGTAGAACTCAAGGTACATACCGTTACTTTACCGCGTGACGGGGTAAAAGTTCGTAGTTTCGGCCATTTTGCGGCCTGTGGGGGGTCTGTTCGTGCCGAGCAGTGTTGCCTGGGTCCGAGATATTCTTTGCATGGAATTCGTATTGTTCATTCGCGCTTGCGTGCTATGCAAATATTGATATAATTCGTATCCGCGATGAAACCGCTCGAATTTCTCGGCAGCAGTCAGGACGACATCCGCGCCATGCCTGCCGCCGTGCGTCACGCGCTTGGCGAGGAATTGATGCGCGTGCAGTTCGGTGCGGAACCGACAGACTTCAAGCCGATGCCGAGCGTTGGCGCGGGCGCGTACGAGGTGCGTGTGCGCGATGCGAGTGGGGCATTCCGGGCAATCTACGTTGCCAAGTTCGCCGACGCGATCTACGTGCTTCACGCTTTCCAGAAGAAGACGCAGAAAACGCGCAAGGAAGACATCGAGCTTGCGGCCAAGCGTTACCGAATGATTGGAGGTCAACCATGAAGAAAACCGATCCGCGCTGGAATGATAACCGCGTCACCAAGGGCAGCGGCAACGTGTTCGTCGATCTCGGCTTTGATGAGGCCGAGGCGCAGGTCATGGCGCTGCGCACGGAAGTGATGGTCCGCATGGAACGCTATCTCAAGGCGCAGGGCTGGACTCAGGCCGAGGCGGCGAAGCGGCTGGGTATCACGCAACCGCGCGTGTCCCGGCTTACACAAGGTAAGTGGCAGGATTTCAGCCTCGACATGTTGCTGACGCTGGCGGCGCGGGCCGGACTGCATCCGAAGCTGAAGTTGGCGGCGTGATCGACTCTGGCGATTATCAGTGCCAGATCGCGCCGAGAGCGGCGGCATAGACTGCCCGTCATTCCCGCGCAGGCGGGAATCCAGTTCTTTTTCCATAAAGTAAAGCTTCCACTCGCCTGCGGCGAGCGAGTTACTTTTGGCATGACTCCGGGCATCCTGCCCTTCGCCGCTACGCGGCCACCAGGTGCGTAGCCCGGATGAAAGTGCATAGCACTGGAATCCGGGAATGTTGGTACCGCTGCCGTGTCACCCCCGGATTTCGCTACGCTGCATCCGGGCTACTTGCTACTTGCTACTTGCTGCGTTTCGGACCCTTGGGAGGCCGCACAGCGACGCATCCGGCTTTCTGAGGTTGTATGCGTCGCTTGAAATACATATCGGTGGCAAAAGGCCGTTGTGTTTGTCGCGGCAGGCCTTGCAAATATCTCGAAATGAGATACCATGAGTGTCAATCTCGTATTGAGATATCTCGTTGAGAGTCATCTCCAACAAGGCGCTGATGAGCTTTGCGAAAGTTCACCGGCTTGCTGGCAAGCCTTTGCAGGCGTGGCGCAAGGCGATCGAAGCCGGCGATTTCGCGAATTTTTCCGAGCTGAAGGCGATCATGAACGCGACCGATCGGGTCGGCGACTTTTATGTTTTCGACATCGGCCGCAACAAATATCGGATAGTGGCCGCGATTCACTTCAACCGGCAGATGTTGTTCGTCAGGCACGTGCTTACGCACGCGGAATACGACAGGTGGAGTTCCAGGCAATGAACGCTCAGATAAAAAAACTGGCCACGCATTTCGCTGCCATCGAGCGTGAGGTGCCGCTGCATCCGATCCGCACCGAGATCGAGTACGATACGGCCGTCGCGGCGATGAACCGGCTGCTCGACGCCGGTGCCGCGGACGAACGCCATCCGCTCGCCAACTTGGCCGCGACGCTAGGCGAACTGATCGGCGACTACGACGACGCGCACTATCCGCTTCCCGATGTCTCCGGTACGGATATGCTCAAGTTCCTGATGCAGCAGCACGGCCTGAAACAGGGCGACTTGCCGGAGATCGGCACGCAAGGCGTGGTGTCCGAAATCATCAACGGCAAGCGCGAGATCAACCTGCGTCAGGTGAGAAAATTGAAGGAGCGATTCGGGATTAGCGCGGATGCGTTTGCTTGAGGCGCAGATAGAGCGGGGGTTGCATGTTGGAGTATGCTAGGTCCATGAGCCAATCGAACTTGAACTACAAGGAGCTGCCTGTCTCCGAGCGGATCGAGCTCGTCGAGGACATCTGGGACAGCATTGCCGAGGAGACTCCCGCCTTGGCGCTGTCCGCAGATGAGGTGGCCGAATTGCAGCGCCGCTTGGCGGCGCACCGTGCCGATCCGTCGAGCGGCATTCCGTGGGAACAGGTGCGTGAAGAGCTTTTCCAGAGCCGCCGTTGAATGCGGCTGATTTTTCGCCCCGAAGCTCGTCGCGAGCTGATCGAGGCACAACTCTGGTACGAGTCCCGCGCATCGTTACATGTGGTTTCCGATCAATATGGTGATTGGACCATCGTCCAGTCGAACTGTGTCGTGGTAAGTGCTGCCCAATACGTCGATCTTTCTGCCGAGGTTAGATACAACAACGCTGGTAGCAGTGCCTACATTGATGTAAGTCAGTACGGTGACGCCGCTTGCACTTCCTCACTTGGAGATTCAGGCCCAGCCGGGATCGTTGACCCACAGGGAACTTGGGGCGATGATCAAGCCTTGGATTTTTCGCTTGCAGGGCCAACTCACAGCGTCAAAGTGCAACTTAATGCCTACGGCGATGTAAATTTTGATCACGTGCTGTTTGGCCCGACCGGAACGACCAATGTGGCGAATACCGATTTCATCTATAGCGATGGATTCGATCCGTAACTGAATTCTCGAAACCAGTTCGAACAGTTCATTCGCCCAACGTCAACAACGACGCATTCCCCCCCGCCGCCGTGGTATTGATCGTCAACGTGCGTTCGGTGACAAAGCGCAACAAATAGTGCGGCCCACCTGCCTTCGGCCCCGTGCCCGACAAGTTCTCGCCGCCGAACGGTTGCACGCCGACGACGGCGCCGATCTGGTTGCGGTTGACGTAGCAATTGCCGACTTTGGCGCGTTGTGCAATATGCGCAATAGTGGAATCGATGCGGCTGTGGATGCCGAGCGTGAGGCCGAAGCCGGTCGCGTTGATCGCGTCGATCACGGCGTCGAGCTCGTTGGCCTTCCAGCGGAGCACGTGCAGGATCGGGCCGAAGACTTCGTGGGTGAGTTGCGACAGCGATTTCAGCGCGTACGCGCGCGGAGCGAAGAAGGTGCCGTTGGCGCATTCCGGGCCGAGCGGAACCTGCTTGATGAGTTTCGCTTCGGTGTCCATGCGCGCGGCGTGGTCGGCGAGACTCTTGCGTGAGGGCTCGTCGATCACGGGGCCGACGTCGGTCGAGAGCAGGCCGGGATCGCCGACTTTCAATTCGTCCATCGCGCCGGACAACATGGCGATCACCTTGTCGGCGATATCGTCCTGCACGAACAGTACGCGTGCGGCCGAGCAGCGCTGACCGGCGGAGTCGAACGCTGAAGCGACGACGTCCTTGACCAGTTGTTCGGGCAGTGCGGACGAATCGGCGATCAGTGCGTTCTGGCCGCCGGTTTCCGCGATCAGGGCGGCGATTGGCGCGTTGCGTGCGGCCAAGGTGCGGTTGATCGTCCACGCGGTTTCGGTCGAGCCGGTCATGCACACGCCGGCGATTTCCGGGCGCGTGAGCAGGGTGTTGCCGATCATCGAGCCCTTGCCAGGGACGAATTGCAGAACATTTTCCGGCACGCCGGCTTCGTGTAGCAGTCTCACCGCGGCATGGCCGATCAGTACCGTTTGATCCGCGGGTTTGGCGATCACGGAATTCCCAGCGGCGAGCGCGGCCGCAACCTGACCGGTGAAAATCGCCAGCGGAAAATTCCACGGGCTGATGCAGACGAAGACGCCGCGGCCATGCAGTGACAATTCATTCGATTCGCCGGTGGGGCCGGGCAGGTTTTCTGCGTTGCCCATCAGCTTGCGCGCCATCGCCGCGTAGTAGCGGCACATATCGGCGGCCTCGCGGACTTCGGAAATCGCGGCCGGCAGCGTCTTGCCGGCTTCGCGCACGCACAGGGCGACGAATTCTGCGCGGCGCGCTTCGAGCAGGTCGGCGGCGTGTTCGAGAATCTTTGCGCGCGACGCGGCGGGCAGACGATCCCATTCCGGCTGCGCCGCCACGCCGTTAGCCAAGGCGCGTTCAACGGTGGCCGCGTCGGCCTGTTGCTTGGTGCCGATCTGGCGGCGACGATCGGAAGGGTCGGTCACCGGCTGTTTTTCGCCAGTGAGCGTCGCGCCAGGAACCAGCGGTGCGGCGTTCCAGTTGGTCGCGGCTTTGGCGACCGCGTCGGCCAGCGCTTTCAGTTCATTGTCATTGCCGAAATTTACGCCCATGGAGTTCTTCCTGCGAATTGATGACGAATTCTGCGAGGGCGCAGAATTCGGGTCGCCAAACAGTGCGATCGGTTGCGGGATGCGCGGATGCGGGATGGTGGGGAAGCCGCGCACGGTATCGACCGGATCGGCAACCAGATCCTTGATCGGCAGCGACTCGTCAACGATACGGTTCACAAAGGAGGTATTGGCGCCGTTTTCCAGCA
>JANWJJ010000083.1 GCA_025451955.1 Rudaea sp.
ATATCTCCTCGAAGTCGATCGCGGTAATGCCGTTCGACGATCTCAGCCCCGCGCACGACCGCGGTTATTTCTCCGCCGGCATGGCCGAGGAATTGTTGAATGCACTGGCGAAGGTGCAGGGCCTGAAAGTCGCAGGCCGCGCTTCGTCGTTCTATTACGGCAGCCACAATGCCGACCTGCGCACCATCGGCAAGGCGCTGGACGTCGCCAACGTGCTGGAAGGCTCGGTGCGCACGCAGGGCAATGCGGTGCGCATCAGCGTGCAACTGGTCCGCACCGGCGATGGATTCGAAGTGTGGTCGCAGAGTTACGACGGCGACATGCGCAACATCTTCGATGTGCAGGAGCGCATCGCGCGCGCCATCACCGATCATCTGAAGATCGTCCTGACCGGCAGCGAACAGGCGCGGCTGGTCCCCATCGCGACCACCAGCGCGGACGCCTATGCGGATTTCGTTACCGCGCAGACACTGGTCAATAAACGCGTCGGCGACAGTCTGCCGCGCGCGATCGGACTGCTGCAGAAAGCCACCACGCTCGATCCGAAATTCGCCCGTGCATGGTCGAAAATGGCGGTTGCGTATGCGGTGCTGCCGCAGTACGTGGCCGGAGACTGGAAGGCCAGCTGGAAAATGTCCGACGATGCGGCACATCGCGCGCTTGTCCTCGATTCGGGTGACGCGGAAGCTTACGCGGCACTGAGCTACAACCAGTTCTCGCAGCGGCATTACGTGGCGATGGTCGAGCCCATGCAGCGCGCGCTGGAACTGGCGCCGGACGATTCCGCGGTGAGTTACTGGGCCGCGAATGAACTTGCGGCCATGGGCCGCACGCGCGATGCGGAAGCACGGATTGATGCGGTGCTGGCGAACGATTCGGCGAACATCCTGCTGCTGTTCTACAAGAGCATGTTGCGCTGGCGCCAGCACGATCAGGCCGGCGCACTGGCTTATATCCATCGCGGCGGCGTGACGGATTCGCCGTTCGGTGCGCTGATGCTGGAGTTCTATGACGCCGCGCATGGCGACATGGCGGGGTCCGCCCGGGATTTTGCCAACTCGACGAGCTGGATGGGTACCAAAATTTCGCGTGCGGATCTGCAGGCGATCTATCGGGGCACTTATGGCGATGCCGCGCAGCGCGCAATCGCGCTCAAAATCCTCGATGCGCACCTGGACGACGACTGGACGCCCACGATGTTGCTGCAACTGGGCGAACCGGCGCGCTCGTACGGGTTGTACGAACACGGCCATAGCGGATTGTCGGATGGGTACCTCAACTGGCTGTGGCAGCCGGAACCCTGGTCGCGCAAGGCGCGCCAGGATCCTGCGTTCCAGGGCTTCGCCCAGCGCATCGGCATGGTCGCCTACTGGAAACAATTCGGCTGGCCGGACCTGTGCAAGCCTGCGCCCGGAAAAGGGCCTGACGGTTTCGTGTGCCAATGAACGCGCGCAGCGACTTCGACCTCGGTGTCATCCTCTTCCACCGCGTCAGCGCCTCGTTCGACGGGCGTGCCGCCCAGCCTGGTGCCAGAAGCCCATGATCCTGCGTCGCCTCACCGCAAATTTTCGCCGCCAGGACTGGATGGCCGTCGCCGTTGAACTGGTGATCGTGGTGCTTGGCGTCTTCATCGGCCTGCAGGTGAACAACTGGAACGAAGCGCGGAATGACCGCGCGCTCGAGCGCCAATACATCCAGCGCCTGCATGATGATTTCGCGCTTTCGATCAAGCATGCTGAAAACAATATCGCCAACATGCAAGCGCAATTTGTGCTGGAAGGAAAAATGGTGGACCGGCTGCGCGAATGTCGCCTCGGTGCCGACCAGCGCGCCGATTTCGCCAAGGGGGTCTACAGGCTTGGCAGGTTCCAACCGCCGACGCTGATCCGCGGGACGATTGACGAGCTGCAGTCCACTGGGCGGATGGGAATCATCCAGAACCTCAAATTGCGGCAAGGCCTTTCCAATGTCGTCGGGGCGCAGGAGGCCTCCTCGCAAGTCCTCGGCTACATCGTCGCGCGCGCAACGCCACAAATTGCTTACATCGATGCCAGAACCGTCCTTCTGCAACCGCAGGGGGGCTGGGGTGATACCGGCCCTACACCTGAGCAGGTCGTATTCGATTTCCCCGCCTTGTGTCATGACCCTGGCTATATCGGTGCCGTATCGACCTTGCAGGAATTGACAGAAGTCGTAGCCCGTCAAAATCAACGGGCGATTGCTGCCGACCGCGCCATTGTGAAGATGCTCGATGCTGAATCCGGGCGCACCACGGAGCCTGCCGAATGATCTTTTCCCGCGTCATCAAGCAGGCCCAGGAACAAAACTGGACGGCGGTCTTCATCGAGATCGCCATCGTCGTGCTCGGTGTCTTCATCGGCCTGCAGGCCCAGGATTGGGCCACGGCGCACGCCGAGCAGCAACGCGCCGACGTGCTGCTGCAGCAATTGCGCGGTGATCTCGCCGACGAAAGATTCACCGTGAAGCAGTTCCTGGATTACGAGCAAGTCACCGCCGCCTACACCCGGATCGCGATAAAGGGCCTGGAGTCACCCGGCTCCGTCGATCCGCAGACGTGGGTGGCGAGCGCCTACCAGGCGAGCCAGATCTTGACCCCTCAAAGCAACCGCGCGACGTTTGATGAAATGAAATCGACCGGTGCCATCGATCTCATCCGCAACGCCAAATTGCGCGCGATGTTGATCAACTATTACGGCTTTGACTGGTCGCAAACGTCCAACATAGAAGCCCGGGCACCGTATCGTGAGCTGGTGCGCAGTGTCCTGCCCTATGGCATCCAGAAAGCCATCAAGGCAGCGTGTGGCGATCGCAATGAAATCGTGGGCGGCCAGTTCGTCACTCGACTGCCGAAAACCTGCCATATCGATGTCCCGGCTGCGGATATCGAACGCGCCGCAGAGAGCCTGCGCGCCACGCCCGGCCTGCTGCCCGCTGTGACCTATCAATTGAGCCTCACCGAAACCAATATCGAGACGGTCGAGGCCACCCAGCAACGACTGGCCGACCTGATTGCCGCGGCCGGGAGCCCGACGCCATGATCCTGCGTCGCCTCACCGCAAATTTTCGCCGCCAGGACTGGTCTGCCGTGGCCATCGAACTGGTCGTGGTCATCCTCGGTGTATTCATCGGCCTGCAGGCTTCCAACTGGAATGAGAACCGCCAGACCGCCGCCAAGTCGGCCGACTTCACCCAGCGATTGCGCGCGGACCTGCGGGTGGAAGCTTGGAACTACGAGTACGAAATCGAATACATGAACGACGTGCTGGCCAATGCAAAGCGGGCAGCGGACGCACTCTCCGGGAAGGCACCCCTATCCGATGAGGCGCTGCTGATCGCCGGGTATCGTGCCACCCAGTATCTGTTCAACAACCGTCGACGCACCACCTTCGATCAACTGACCTCCACCGGAGAGATTGGCCTGATCCGCGATCCCGCGCTGCGCAATCTGGCCATGGGCGACTACATCACCGTGGCTCCGGTATTCACGACCATCCACGACGAAGGCAGGAACAATCCCTACCGCAAGGCGTTCCGCATGGCGATGCCCTACGAAGTCCAGCGGACGCTTGCCGCAACCTGCGGCGACCGGCATGTGGAGATCGGCGACTACAAGGGCATGGCGCATTCGCTCGACTATCCGTGCTCGTCAGGCCTGCCTCCACAGGTGATTGCCACCAGCACAGCGGTTTTGCGCAACGATCCGCAATTCCTCCCGCTCCTGCGCCTGCGCATTGCCGAAGTGAGTACCAATCAGTACAACCTGACGCTTCACTACCCCGAAGTCCGCAGCGGCCTCCAGGCCCTTGCGCGAGAGAAGCCGTGAACCTCGTCGGCGAACCCGGCGTCGCAATGCGCCGCGCGCAGGCGCGAAAGGTCTTGCCATGAATGAAGCCGCGGCCGGGTTCCTCGCGCGCCTGAAGCAACGCAAGCTGGTGCAGTGGACGATTGCATACGTGGCGTTTGCGTTTGCGTTGATCCAGGTGCTCGACGTCATCGCGCAGCGCTTCGGCTGGCCGGACCGACTCGAGCGCATCCTGATCCTCGCGCTGGCGGTCGGTTTCCTGGTCGTGATCGTTCTCGCCTGGTACCACGGCGAGCGCGGCGCACAGCGCGTCAGCAGTACGGAAATCGTGATCCTCGCGCTGTTGCTGGCCATCGGCGGCGCACTGGTGTGGCAGTTCGGGCGCGTGGCCGCGACAACCCGCAACCCGAGCTCCGTCGCAGCCGCGGCTTCATCCGGGCTGCGGACTGTGTCCGCGACCGCAGAGGCGCCAGCCATTCCGATTCCCGCAAAATCCGTCGCGGTGCTGCCGTTCGTCAACATGAGCGGCGATCCGAAGAACGATTACTTCAGTGACGGCATTACCGAGGAAATCCTCGATGCGCTGGCGCAGTTGCCGGATTTGAAAGTCGCCGCGCGCACTTCCGCATTCGCCTTCAAGGGCAAAGCCGAGGACCTGCGCAAGGTCGGCGAGGTGCTGGATGTCGCGACGGTGCTGGAAGGCAGCGTGCAGAAAGCCGGCGACGAGGTGCGCATCACCGCGCAGTTGATCGATACCCGCAGCGGCTACCACCTGTGGTCGGAGAAATACGACCGCAAGCTCACCAGCATCTTCGCGGTCGAGGATGAAATCTCCAGGGCGATCGCGGACAAGCTGCAGGTGCAGTTGGCGGGTGGAAGCGCGTCGACGCTGGTTGCGCAGAAGACCGTTGATCCGCGTGCGCACGATTTTTATCTGCGCGGTTTGACGTTATTGGCCTCGCGTTCGGTCGCCGAAGCTGTCAACGCATTCAAGCAAGCCGTCGCAATCCAGCCAGATTATGCGCAGGCCTGGGCCGCATTGGCCGTAGCCCAGGCGCTGCTGCCGGCCTATGGGCCCACTGCGCTGAAAGCCGCGAATGCGGATTCGCTGGAGTCTGCACAGCGCGCGCTCGCGTTGGATCCGGACACCGTGCTCGCCTATGTCGCGCGAGGCATGGTCTACAGCAACCAGATGCGTTGGGCCGACGCAGATGCCGCTTTTTGGCACGCGCTGGCGCTGGCGCCCGGCGACGCCGAAGCGCTGAATCAGTACGCGCAGTTCCTGGACGCAGTCGGCCAACTCGAAGCCTCGCTGGTCGAGCTGGATCGCGCGCTGCAACGCGATCCGCTGTCCGGAGTCAGCGCTTCGATCCGCGTGCAACTCAAGTTGGCGTTGCATCACTACGATGCCGCCACCGCCGTGGCGCAGATGGAAAAACTTCTGGCCGAGCACCCGGACAGCGTGTTCGTGCATCGCGCTGCCACCATCATGTATCTTGCGCTGCGCCGTTATCCCGAAGCGGAAACGCAGATGCGCGCGGCAACCGCACTGAATGGCAGCGATCCGGAGGCCAAGGCGCTGTTGGTGCGCGGCATCGCCGACCCGGCACAGCGCGCCGCTGCGGTGCAGGCCCTGGAAACATCTCCCGCGAATGCCGACTTCCCGCGGGATCCGATTGTCCACGCGTTTTTCCTGATCCAGTTGGGCCAGCGCGACCGTGCCTTGGCCGCGCTCGCGGATGCGGCGGTCAACCGCAACAGCACGATTCCGCAACTGTTGTGGAATCCTGCGTTCGATCCACTCCGCAACGATCCGCGTTTCAAGGCGGCGCTGAAAAAAATGGACTTGCCGTATGTGCCGCAGAATGCGCCGGGGCAGTGAATTGTTGCAGGCGAGAGCGACGCAAATCGTTGTTGAACCAAAAAGCCGGACAATCACTATCCGAAAAGGGGGAATCGAGATGCGTGGCGAATGGAAGGAGTGGACTACCTTTGTCGCGGCGATGTTGCTCGGATCGTTGTTGATCGTTGATTCGGTAGCGCTCGCGCAGAAACCCGATCCACGCAGGATCGAGCATATTCCCGGCAGCTCGCAGGCGTACACTCGCGCGCAGACGACGAGCATGTTCGTGGCGCCCGACTGGTGGCCGCAGGATCATCCGCCGATGCCGCAAATCGTCGCGCACAGACGCGGCAAGGCTTGGCCTTGCGCACACTGCCATCTGCCGACCGGGTTGGGGCGGCCGGAAGATGCAGCGACGGCCGGGTTGCCGCTCGCT
This sequence comes from Rudaea sp., assembly GCA_025451955.1. Taxonomy (GTDB): domain Bacteria; phylum Pseudomonadota; class Gammaproteobacteria; order Xanthomonadales; family Rhodanobacteraceae; genus Rudaea. The sequence goes on from JANWJJ010000083.1 coordinate 6,103, forward strand.
TACCTCCTCGAACAGATCAAGGCATTTCGCGATGGCGAGCGTGTCAGTCCGATCATGCGCGAGGAGTTGAGCCATGTCAGCGACGCCGACCTTGAACTGGCAGCCGGCTATTTCTCCTCGCTGCGTTTCACGCCCTGGACGCGCGTGATCGAGACGGCGAGCGTGCCGAAAACCCACACGGAGTACTACGGGCTGGCGCCGACCAAGGGCGCCGGCAACGAACCGATCGGCAACCGCATCATCCTTGTTCCTGTGAACCCGGAACTCACCGGGTTGGGCGATACGCGTTCGGGATACATTGCGTACGTGCCACCGGGCAGCATCGAGCGGGGCACGGTGATCGCGGCGAAAGGCGTGGGTGCGGCGCCGGCGTGCGAGTCGTGTCATGGCGCCGACTTGCGTGGCGTCGGCGTTATTCCACCGCTGGCCGGGCGCATGCCGAACTACATCGTGCACGAGTTGCTCAACCTCCAGGATGGCAAACGCCGCGGCCCCGCGACGTTGCCGATGCAGCAGGAAGTGTCGAAGTTGACACTCACTGACATGATTGCCGTCGCGGCTTACGCTGCTTCGCGCAAACCGTGAATATCACAGCGAAGGAGAGAAGGCCATGAAGAAGTTGCTCGGAATCGCCGCGGGGCTGTGTCTTTCGTTGGCTGCAAGTGTCGGCGCGCAACCTGCGCCGTCGGCACAGCAGCAGATCCAGGCGGTGATGGCTGCAATGGGCTCGGCCGCGAAGGCGCACGATACCGATCGTTTCATGGCGGGGTTCCTGCATGAGCCGAGCCTGATCTTCGCGATCAATGGCAGGATCATTCATGGTTGGGATGCTTTGCATGCGCAGCAGTTGAAGTGGTGGCGCAACGGCAAGTCCGATGTGGTTTACAAGCCGACTGGCCCGACCGAATTCGTGCAGCTTGCGCCCGGCGCGTGGGTGAGCACCCAGGCGTTGTCCTCGCAGCGCACCGGGGCCGATGGGAAGCCGTCCGTCGGCACATTCGCGGTCACCGACATCTGGAAGAAGACGGCCCAAGGCTGGCGCATCGTGTACGGCCACGAGTCGTGGGCGAAACCGTTCGATTGAAACCTGCCGGATGCGGTTACATGGCGCGATTGTCTGTCGCGGAAGCAACCTCGAAAACTTCCGTCGTCCCCGCAAAGGCGGGGACCCAGTGGCTTATGTTGTTGAAACCAAGAGGTACTGGATTGACTCGCGCCATCCGTGGCGCTCGCCCGCTGGGCCGCCTTCGGCGTTCGCGTTTGCAATCCTGCAAACGCAGTCCGCCTACGCGGGAATGACGAGCAAAAACGGCTTTTCGCAACTGCTTGGGCGGACGGATGCGCTAAAATGACGGCTTTGCCGGAGGCCGCATGAGCGAATCCCATTCCGCGGGCGCCCCTGCTTCCAGTGGAGCACGTTTTCGCGCCGCGCTCGCCGCCGAGTCGCCGCTGCAAATCGTCGGTGCGATTACCGCTTACGCCGGCCTGATGGCGAAGCGCACCGGCTACAAGGTGCTGTATCTCTCCGGTGGCGGTGTTGCGGCCAATTCGCTGGGCATGCCCGATCTCGGCATCTCGACGATGGAGGACGTGCTCACCGATGCGCGCCGCATCGTCGATGCGACGCAACTGCCGTTGCTGGTCGACATCGACACCGGTTGGGGCGGCGCCTTCAACATTGGTCGCACCATCCGTTCGTTCGAGCGTGTCGGCGTTGCCGCCGTGCACATGGAAGACCAGGTCGGGCAGAAGCGCTGCGGCCATCGTCCCGGCAAGGAGGTGGTGCCGAAAGAGGAAATGGTCGATCGCGTGAAAGCCGCGGTCGATGCGAAAACGGACAAGGACTTCGTGCTGATGGCGCGCACCGACGCGGCCGCGGTCGAAGGCATCGACAGCGCGATCGAGCGCGCGGTGGCCTATGTCGAAGCTGGCGCCGACATGATTTTCCCCGAGGCGATGAAATCGCTGGACGACTACCGCAAGTTCAAGGCTGCGGTAAAGGTTCCGATCCTCGCCAACCTCACCGAGTTCGGTTCGACGCCGTTTTTTACCGTCGATGAACTGCGCTCCGCCAACGTGGACATCGCGCTGTACTGCTGCGGTGCGTATCGCGCGATGAACAAGGCTGCGCTCGGGTTCTACGAAACCGTGCGGCGCGACGGCACGCAAAAGGCGTACGTGCCGCAGATGCAGACACGCGAGGAGTTGTATGACTTCCTTGGCTACCACGCGTACGAAGAAAAGCTCGACGAGTTGTTTGCCGGGGGCAGGAAGGATTGAATGTCCGGGTCTGAATCGCCATTGAATCAGAACGAGCCCATACCGGCTGCGACAGAACGCCGGATGATCCGCTGGGACGCGGTCGCTGCGATCATTGCCGCGCTGATTGGATTGCTTGCACTGTGCGTGTCGGGTTACACCGCGTATATCCAGCGCCAGCAGGTGCGCGCACAGGTGTGGCCATATCTCGAAGCAGGCAACTTCGATCCGCAGCAAACGATCGAGATGCTTAACAAAGGCGTAGGTCCTGCGCTGGTGCGCAGCGTACAGGTGCGGGTCGACGGCAAGTCGCAGCGAGATTGGTCTTCTGTGCTCGAAACGCTCGGCCTCCCATCGCATGGCTACCAGGTTTCCACACTCAATGGCACCGTGCTTTCCGCGGGGGAGCAGAAGCCATGGATCATGGTCAAAGACCATGCCGTATACGAGCGCTTCAAGAATGTCTACAAGACGCGCGTAGGCGTAGAAGTGTGCTTCTGCTCGACGCTGGGCGATTGCTGGCTGTACAGCGACAAGCACTCGGTTAGCGACATCGGGGTTCAGTCTCTGGTAAATGCCGTCAAGCAATGCCCGCGCCTGCCGCTCGCGGAGCAATTCCACGGTTGATGAAGTGCAACGATCGTTTGGCAACGCAAATCTGCCTGCCTCGGTATCTGCTCTTCTCCGGCCGCAAAGAGGGTTTCGTTTTAAGGAGGTTTGGACAACATGAACGACAACGCTACGCAAATTCTTCCCAAGGCCAAGAAATCCGTCGCGCTTTCCGGCGTCGCCGCCGGCAACACCGCGCTGTGCACGGTCGGTCGCAGCGGCAACGATCTGCACTACCGCGGTTACGACATCAAGGATTTGGCGACCAAGGCGACGTTCGAGGAAGTCGCGCACCTGCTGGTGCATGAGCATCTGCCGACCTGGGCGGAACTGAATGCGTACCGCGCCAAGCTGCAGCGCCTGCGCGGCCTGCCGCAACCGGTGAAGGCCGCGCTGGAGCTGCTTCCCGCGTCCACGCATCCGATGGACGTGATGCGTACGGGTTGTTCGGTGCTCGGCACGGTGCTGCCGGAAGCGCACGACCACAACGTCACCGGCGCGCGCGATATCGCCGATCGCCTGATGGCGAGCTTCGGTGCGATGCTGTTGGCCTGGTATCACTATTCGCACAACGGCCGCCGCATCGATGTCGAGACTGATGACGCGACTGTCGCCGCGCACTTCCTGCACCTGTTGCATGGCAAGGTGCCGAGTGAGCTGCACGCCAATGCGCTGGACAAGTCGCTGGTCCTGTACGCCGAGCACGAATTCAACGCATCCACGTTCGCCGCCCGCGTGATTGCGGGTACGGGCTCGGACATGTACTCGGCCATCACCGGCGCGAT
>JANWJJ010000084.1 GCA_025451955.1 Rudaea sp.
AATAGGGAGGAATAGGGAGGCGACGAAAGTGTACTTCTCGTAACCCCCTGATTCTTAAACCTCTAATGGTCGGGGCGACAGGATTTGAACCTGCGACCCCCTGCCCCCCAGGCACAATCCTATACCGCTGTAACATACTGACATTTCTACAATAATTGTATTTGTACGTGCTCGAATAAACCGCCATTTGCGCTCAATTCGATCAATAGGTTACAAAGCGATAGGGAGGTGAACTGCAGCCGACTAGGTACGAACTTTGACCGGTCGCAACTTGATTGGTTTCGTTCGGTAGACGATCTAGCCTTCACTGTCGAATTTCCACTTCTACCTTATGTCTCGCCCCATCATCCACCATTGTTATCAGCTGATCCAGTTGTTCGATCCCATCGACGCACACACGTGTCGACTCCGCTTCGGACTGCGACCGTGAAACGGTAATGTCGTAAAACGACTCGCGATAGCGATAGACTATTTTGCAGCCTGTCCATCCGGTGGGAAGCCGTGGATCGAGATGCAACTGATCGACTCGTAGATCAATGCCAAGCATCGATTCCACGAGGAGGCGATACATCCAGCCAGCCGAGCCGGAGTACCAGGTCCAGCCACCGCGGCCGGTGTGCGGGGCGACAGCGTAGACATCGGCTGCGACCACGTAGGGTTCCACCTTGTATAGTGCGGCAGATTCCGGCGATGTCGAATGATTCACCGGATTGATCATTTGCAACAGGTCCCAGGCGCGATCAGCCTCGCCCATCGCGAAGAACGCCATCACGGCCCAGATCGCCGCATGCGTGTATTGGCCACCGTTCTCGCGCACGCCCGGCAGATAGCCCTTGATGTAACCGGGATCCAGCGCCGTGCGGTCGAACGGCGGATCGAGCAACTGTACCAGCGCCTGTTCGCGCCGCACCAAGTGCCGATCGAACGAATCCATCGCCGTTTGCCGGCGTAGCGGATCGCCGGCGCCGGACAGCACCGACCAGCTTTGCGCGATGGAATCAATCCGGCACTCGGAATTGGCGGACGATCCCAGCGGTGTGCCATCGTCGAACCATGCACGCCGATACCATGCGCCATCCCAGGCATGCTGTTCGAGATTGCTGCGCAACTGTTCGGCGTGGCCACGGCAAAGTTCCACAAAAGCCGCGTCGTCGCGCAGGCGCGCGATCTCGATGAAGCGCGTCAACACGTAGAACAGGAAAAAGCCCAGCCACACGCTCTCGCCCTTGCCGTGTGCGCCGACATTGTTCATGCCGTCGTTCCAGTCGCCGGTGCCGATCAGCGGCAATCCATGCGCGCCGAAACTAAGTCCGCGGCGAATGGCGCGGACGCAATGCTCGTACAGATCGGCGCTTTCACCGGATTGCAGCGGCAGATCGTAATACGATTCCTCGTCCGCACCGAGCGCGCGGCCTTCGAGAAAATGCGTGCGCTCAGCGAGCACGTCACGATCGCCGCTGCACAGGACGTAGCGCGCCGTCGCCAGCGGCAGCCACAGATAATCGTCCGAGCAATGCGTGCGCACGCCGCGGCCCGAAGACGGATGCCACCAATGCTGCACGTCGCCTTGCCGGAATTGGCGCGAGGCGCAGCGCAACAACTGTTCGCGCAGCAGCCGCGGCTCGGCGTGCACCAGCGCCATAGCATCCTGCAACTGATCGCGAAAACCGAACGCGCCGCCGGACTGGTAGTAGCCGCTGCGACCCCATATCCGGCAGGCGATGGTTTGGTACAGCAGCCAGCCGTTGGCAAGTACGTCCAGCGCGGGCTGCGGGGTCTGCACCTGAATGACCCCAAGAGTGCGCCGCCAATACGCGCGCACGGCATCCAGTGCCGCGCGCGCGGTCCCGGATTTGCGCAAGTGCAGCACCAGCGCACTGGTGTCTTCAACGCCGCGCCCAACGCCCATCCTGAAAATCAGATCGCGCGATTGGCCCGCGCCGAGCTCGAACGGAATCTGCACCGCCGCGCACGGATCCATCGCCGCGCCCACCTTGCCCGACAGGCGCGCCCGCGTCATTGCCGCGGGCTCCTGCAGGCTGCCATTGCGGCCGATGAATTCGGTGCGATCGCCGCTTAGCGTACGCACCGCATCGTCGACATCAAAAAACGCCACCCGGTCGGCGAATTCCGGATTGAAGCTGTTGCGTGCGAACAGCGCGCCGCTGCCCGAATCGATTTCGCTGACGATGTGCAGCGCCGATTTCGTGCGCAGGTCGCCAAGCACCCATTCCACGTAGGCGGTGGCGGAAAGTTTGCGCGGTCGCGCCGAAAGATTTTTCACCTTGAGCACGGAAAACTTGACCGCCGCATCCAGCGCGACATAAACCCAAAGCTCCGTGGCGATAGCGTCTTCAGTGTGGTCGAATACGCTGTAGCCGAAACCGTGGCGCGTGATGTACGCGCCTTCGCCGGGGGCAGGTAACGGCGTCGGCGACCAGTAGCGGCCGGTTTCTTCGTCGCGCAGATAAAACGCTTCGCCGCCCGGGTCGCCGACCGGATCGTTGTGCCAGGGCGTCAGGCGATACTCGTGCGCGTTCTCGCTCCAGGTGTAGGCGCTGCCGCTTTCCGAGACCACCGTGCCGAAACCTGCATTGGCCAAAACATTGACCCACGGCGCCGGTGTCGGCTGGTCCCGCGAGGTCGTGATGACATACTCGCAACCGTCGGCAGCAAATCCGCCGAGCCCGTTGTGCAACAGCAAGTCGTCGTGTGGCGAAGATGCGGGGGATGAATCCTCCGCACGATAATTGCGCGTTGGAGCAAATCGTGGAATCGACGGTTCCGGCGGATCACGGCGTTTGATCTGTTCGATAAGGGCACCGCGATTGTCGGACAGAATGACGCGTGCCACGGCTTGCAACAAAATGCGGTCCTCGGCTGCGATCTGCTCAGCGAGGCGCACAAACACTCCACCCGGACGATCGATCACGCCGGCTTCGACGCCGGAACCGATCAAACCCATGATTTGATCGTGCAACACTTGGCGATAACCGCCATGATCGTCGTTCCAGATGACCAAGTCGACGGCAAGGCCCTTCATGCGCCAGTAGGCATGCGCCTGCACCAGCTGGCGGACCGACTCGATATTGGTCGGGTCCTTGATCTGCAAAAGCACGATCGGCAAATCGCCGGAAATCGCATATCCCCACAAACCGGATTGGCCGCGGCGGTTGTTGACGATCATGCTTTGATCCGCGCGCAGCGAGCTGTTCGCATAGATAACGCGCCCGGCGAGGCGTCCATAGAGCTGAGCATCGGCCTCGGTCACATTGATCTGGCGCAACGAGACCAGACTGTGGGTCCAGGCCAGATCGAATACGCGATCGGCAAGACGGCGATCCTGATATTTCTCCACCAGTGCCAGACACGCTGCGCGCGACTCGCCGACACCGGTGACCATGTCGAACGTGACGGATTCTCCCGCGTCAAGCGCTATGCAGTGCTGAACCGCGACAATCGGATCGAGTACGGCGCCTTCGGTGTCCGACAGCGGCGCGGTGTCTCGCAACGCTTGCGGATCGGCCATGCTGTGGCGTCGACCGATGAATCGCGCGCGATCAGTTTCAAACGAGGTGCGACTGCTGTCGGTTCCATGCACCGCCAACAGATGGAACATCCACGGTGGCTGTTCCAGACTCGACCGCGACCGACGTGTGCAAACGATCGCGTTACGCGGCCGAATGATTTCCGTCTGCACAAACAGATTGCTGAACACGCGATGCAGCTCATCGGCGATCGCGGGTGCGAGTACAACTTCGGCATAACTTGTTACGTCGAGAACTTTGCGTGTGCGCGAGCGGTTGATGATACGCACACGTCGCAGTTCGATATCGTCTTCCGGCGAAACGGCAATATCGGTGTGCGTGTCCAAGTCCTGGTCGCGCCGTCGGAACTCGATACGCGATTCGGAAAAATTCGCCTCATAGGAATCCGGACGCACACAAGTCGGCTGAAACGTGGTCGACCAGAATTTCCCGGTCTCCACATCGCGCACATAGCAAAAGGTGCCCCAGTTATCGCAGGTGCTGTCCTCGCGCCAGCGCGTGACCGCGAGATCCTTCCAGCGACTGTAGCCGCCACCCGCATTGCTGACCATCGCATGATAGCGGCCGTTGGATAGCAGTTGCACGGCAGGCATCGAGGTATTCGGAGTATTGAACGTGCGCACCGGTAGTTCCGGTGATTCTGCAATCACGCGCGCATCGACGAGGTGGGTATCGTGGAAATACCAGGTGCTGGCCCGCGGAACCCTCTCCTGCAACAGATCCATGGTTGCCTGAAACAGCGGGTCCGATGCGAATCGTCGCTGCATGGGACGGTCGAGCAGCACCGCAGCCAGCGCCAGCAGGCTCATGCCCTGGTGATGCGCCATGAACGATTGGACCACGGCAAACGTCTGCCCGCGCCGCAGCCGCGCGACGGTGTAGTCCACCGCTTCGTAGAAGCCGAATTTGCCGATAACGCCCAAGGCGTGCAGCCGCTGCAAATTCGCGCAGGCTTCTTCGGGTGCCACCATCAGCGCCAACGCGGTTGCATAAGGCGCAATGACGAGATCCTCACCCAATCCGCGTTTGAGCCCAAGTCCGGGGACGCCGAATGTGCGATATTGATAGTTCAGCGCAGCATCGACGCCGTTGTACCCGGACTCGGAAACTCCCCACGGCACGCCGCATTGATTGCCGTAGTCGATCTGGCGCTGCACCGCCACCTTGTTGGTACGGTCGAGCAAGGTGTTTTCGTAAGTTGGCATGACGAGTATGGGCATCAAATATTCGAACATCGAACCGCCCCACGAGAGCAGCACCGATTTGCCGTCGGCAACCGTAAGCAGGCGGCCGAGCGCGAACCAACTCTCTTGCAACACTTGCCCTTGCGCGATCGCGACGAAATTCGCCAAGCGCGCTTCCGACGCCAGCAAATCGTAATAGCCGGGATCCTCGCGTCCATCGCTGACGTTGTATCCGATCGTAAACAGATGGCGCTCGTGGTCATAGAGGAATCCGAAATCCATTTGTGCCAGCTCGTCGCATTGTCGAACCAGGCTCGCGATCGATTGCACCCGCTCGCCGGCACGTTGTATGGACTGTTCCACATGCTGTCGGAATTCTTCGCGCCATCGGCAAGCAGTCGATCCGGCTTCGGTCGAGCCGGGGTGGGCGGCAAAATGCGCATCCACTTCCTCCAGCAACGCGTGCGCGATGCGCAGCATGTTGCGCAACGTCGGCACCGGCAGCGCACGTAGCAACTCACCCACCTCGACATGCACAGGAGCCGTCAGCCAGGGGAACAGATAATCCAGATCGCTGCATACCGCCGCGCATTGTTCAGTCAATGCGCGCGTCCACCACTGCGCTTCTGCATTCGCGTCGTCGTCCGGCTCGGCCGCCAGTTCTGCGGCCAGATCGGCGAGGCAATCGCGCAGGACGCAGAGCGGCGCAGAGCGATTTTCCGACAGTGTTGTCAGCCTCTTGCCCAACTGCGGCGATATGCCTGAAGAATTGGCACCGCGCGCCTGAAGGGCCAGCTCGAAACTATCTAGCATGCCGTCGATCAAACACTCGGCGACAACGCCGTGATCCGGCAATTCGAGCAAGCCGGCCCGCAGCGTGAGCAGGTGGGCCGCCAGATTGCCGCTGTCGACGGTGGAAATGTACAACGGCTGTAGTGGCTGCAACGATTCAGTGTCGTACCAATTGTAGAAATGACCGCGATGCCGCTCCAGTGCACTCATGGTTGCGAACGAGTTGCGCGTGCGTTCGACGAGTTGGCCCATGCTCAGATAACCGAAGTCGTGCGCCGCCAGATTGGCGAGCAACGACAAGCCCATGTTGGTCGGCGATGTGCGATGGGCGATGGCGGCCACCGGGTGCTCTTGCATGTTGTCCGGCGGCAACCAGTGATCCGGCTGCGCGGTCACGAAAGTTTCAAAAAACGCCCATGTTCGGCGCGCCGCATGCCGCAAGAAAACCTTTTGCTCGGGTCCGAGTACGGCGTGGGGTCGTTCGCGCGGACGGCCGATCCGCCAGATAGCGAGTGGAGCCAGCAGCCATAGCGCCAGGATCGGCACAGCAACGGCCATTGCATCTGGTCGCGCAGACAGCAGGAACACCGCTGTACCGATCGCCAGTAGTGGACAAATCCACATCGCTCGAAGTTCGGCACCGAAGCTGGTACTGCTGGCCCGTGCGAGATTGCTTGGACGCCATTCCAGCAAGCGTCGGTGCGTCACCAGCAAACGCACGCCGGTACGGACAACGGCATCCAGGGTAAACATCATTTCGTGTGGGAGGCACACGAGCATGAGTCCTACTTGCACCAATCGGCGTCCAGCTGATTGCAGCGAAACGCGCAGATGCAGGAAAAACCGCGCGTCCTCGACTGGTTGGAAGAACTCCAGCATGCTGGCGCCGATGGCCGGCAGCAGGATGCTTCCAAGCACCAGCAGCGTCCACCATCCCGGGTACGGCAACGATGTCCAGCCGAGCACAAAAAGCAGCGTCAGTGCGGTTGGGGTCAGACTTCGGCGCAAATTGTCCGCGATCTTCCACCACGACAATGCCGAGATCGGGTTGTTCACGATGCCAGTTTCCCCCGGAACCCGTGGCAACAACCATCGCGCAATCTGCCAGTCGCCGCGAATCCAGCGGTGCCGCCGACTGACGTCGGCATCGTACGACGCTGGATAGTCTTCGTAGAGCTGTACATCGCTCAACAACCCCGATCGCGCGTGACAGCCTTCAAGCAAATCGTGACTGAGGATACGGTTTTCGGGAAAGCGTCCGGCCAGCGAATGTTCAAACGCATCGACATCGTAGATACCCTTGCCAATGAACGAGCCTTCCCCGAACAGATCCTGATAGACGTCCGAAACCACCTGGGTGTACGGATCGATGCCCGGCTCGCCCGTATGTAGGCGCGAATACCAGGTGCGATTGGCGCTGGTAAGGCTCGCGACGACGCGCGGTTGCAAGATGCCGTAACCGGCACCGATGCGCTGCAATTTTTTGTCGTAACGGGCGCGATTGAGCGGGTGCGCCATCGTCGCCACCATCTGCGTTGCGGTATCGCGCGGCAGTTGGGTATCGGTATCCAGGGTGATGACGAAGCGCACCACAGACAGAATTTCGATGCGGCCAACGATGCTGGAAAACATTTCGCGCGCGCCGCCGCGCAGCAACGCATTCAGATCGCCAAGCTTGCCGCGTTTGCGCTCGTATCCCATCCAGACGCGTTCTCGCGGATTCCAACGGCGCGGCCGATGGAACAAGAAGAAAATATCTTCTTTTTCCCCTGCATATTTTTCGTTGAGCCTGACGATACCCCGCACCGCTGCTTGCACCTGCAATTCGTCGCCCGCGAGGCTCTGTGTGTCCGCGTCGGCAAAATCCGTGAGCAGGCCAAAGTGCAAATGGCTGTCGCGGTTGGCGAGGAAACGAACTTCAAGCGCCTCGATCAAATCGTCGATGGCTGCCTCATTCCCAAGCATCGTCGGAACGACGACCAGCGAGCGGTGCTCAGCGGGAATGCCGTGGGAAAAATCCATCCGCGCGAGTATCCGCGGAGCCACCAAGGCCATGGCCAACCGATTGGCCATAGCGACGCCCAACTGCATCATGCACAACAGCACACAGATTGCCGTCAGCGCCAGCAATCCGCCATGCACCCCGAGTGTTTGCGCGCAGAACACGAGTGCCGTGGTAATGCCGATGCCGGGCACCGCGATCGCACTCAGATAGAGAATCAAACGCCACAGGCCGTCCGGCAGCGCGCGCAAGTGGCGATATGTCGGCACGTTTCGCACAAGTTCGGACATGCCTTCATCGATAAGATAGAACCCGACATGGGCGCCGCGTGTGCCGCCGCCTTCGCGCGCGCGGCACTCCTGCGCCAGATCAATAGCGTGGCGCGCGATGTCCTCTTCGGCAATATCACCAGATTTCGCTACTGCCTCGACTACGTGCCGGTAGCGATCGCGTGTTTGAAAATCCATTTGTGCATAAGTACCCTCTGGATCCAGTCGCAGAATCCGTTCGGTCAGGCTCATCGATTCGACAAACTCCCGCCAGTCCATGACAGTGAGAAAACGCAGGCTGCCGATACTGTTGCTGATCGATACCTGATCGGCGGCCTGCTGCTGGTTTTCCGCATGCACCAGTTGCTCGATCGACAGTCCGGATTCGAGCAGGAACTGCTGAACCCAAGTCAGCGGCAAATTCAAAACGGGACCCTGCCCCTGCAACCGTCGCGCAAGCTCGGCCACGAACGAACTCACGATCGGCGGGTTCGATCGTGCCATGTCAGCAATCACCAGGATCAGATTCTTGGGATCCCGCTCCGCAACCCGGGTCATCTGGTCCGCCCAGCGATCTGCCAGATTACGATGCAGACGATCGTTGGCGATGCGGCCTGCGACACGGCGCAGATTCTCGATCAAGGCCAGACGCAGCATGATCGGGATCGCCCACAGTTCGCCGAGCTTGAGCGGCGTGACCTTCTGGTATGCGGCGATAAATCGGCTCAGGCTTTCGCCATCGACGCGCCCATCGCCGTGGGAAATGGTTTCCAGTGCGATGTCGTAAACCCGCGGCAGACCGCCGGAGCGGCCGTCGCGCAGCCGCGGCAACTCCCAACTGTAGCGTTTCGGCAGATGCATCCTGGCGGTGCGTATCTGCTCTTCAATGAGATAAAAATTGTCCAGCAGCCATTCACCTGCAGGAGTGATGCGGCGCTCGGTCTTCAGTGCTTCCGCGAGCAAGTTGCAAGCACTCGTCAAAACGCCCCGATTGTCGGCAAGGCGTGCCAGCAAACGATCGTGCCGCTTGGCCGTGCTGACTTCGTGTGACCTGGCGAGGAACGCGCCGTGCTGTTCCATCTGGTCGGCGCTGAACAGCTCCGAACGCAATGGCTGTTCGTCATCGCTCGTCTGCCGCGTGCGGCGGACGTTGCAAAACCAGCTTTTTAGATCCGGCAAGGTTGCAGCCATTGGTCCGAGTATCGCCTACGGCGTCGGGAATCGAGCAAGTACATGCAGGCCAGTGTACGTGAACCATGAAGTGCCGCCTGTGAACCGAGGCCGGGCGCAGCGAATGCCGAGGAAATTTGCAATTTCGCGCACCAAGCCGGCGACGGGGAAGACCTCATGTGTGGCGTCACCCCGCCGGATCGCAGGCGTATCGCACGTCAGCAGTCACGACGCCACGCTCACGCAGAACGGCGACACACTTGCCGCGGCGCGCAAGCACGATCAGTTCCTGCTCGCACTCGACCAGATGGACCGCAGACTGGCACAGGCTACAGTAGCGCACACAGGGACTGTCGATCACGGGTTCCAGCGCTTCCCAGCGCTGTACGCATGGATAGTTCAGATGGCAGTGTTCGATCGCGATCATCGCACCATCAACCGCAGAATGAATGAACGGCGATGGATGAATTCAGGTCGGCGGGCCGCCAGCTGCGCACGCGCGCGACTTCGTAACCTGACCAGTGCGACCGGAAGGTACGCTGGGCGTAGGTACCGTCCATCGCAACTTCGCGACGGTCAAGGACGAATTCGACCTGTTGACCTTCATGGGGCAGTTCGGAGGAACTCGTTACCCAATCGGCACTCATGCTTCTTGCTCCTGATGTGTGGAACGTGCAACGGCAACACTGCATGGGGAGCCGATACATCGATCCGGTGCGTCACCGATCATCCGCGCCTACCCGGACATCCTCTGTGCGGCAACGTACAGAGTTAGGCATTAAGCGAACGCATCATCCGGTTTGTGGAAGCGTCTGCGATCGCCTGGGTAGCCTCGCGCTCCCCGCAGGCTATGCATGCTGCGTTCGCTATTGAACATACGGCACTGGCACTTGCCTTTGATATTGCCACGTAAATAAAATCGCTTATGCCGGTGTCGGCAATAACGCAAGCAGCGCCAAAGAAGCTCAAGGTCGTCCATGCCTGCTCCCCACGATCTGCGGAAAAATCATCTTCTGCGCGTTCTGCCCGCAGCGGAATTCGAGCGTCTGTCGCCACACCTTGAACTCGTGCCGATGCCGTTAGGGCAAGTACTGTACGAGTCCGGCAGTCAGTTGCGGCACGTCTATTTCCCCACGACGTGCATCGTCTCGCTGCTATATGTCATGGAAGACGGCGCGTCAGCCGAAATTGCCGTGGTCGGCAACGAGGGCATCGTCGGCATCTCGCTGTTCATGGGCGGCGAGACCACGCCGAGCCGCGCCCTGGTGCAAAGCGCGGGACATGCCTATCGGCTGAAAGGCCAGTTCATGAAAGAAGAATTTACGCGTGGCGCAGCACTGCAACATTTGCTGCTGCGCTATACCCAGGCGCTGTTAACCCAAATGGCGCAAACGGCGGTGTGCAACCGCCATCATTCGGTCGATCAGCAGTTGTGTCGCTGGTTGCTGTTAAGTATGGATCGCTTGCCGTCCAACCAGCTCAACATGACCCAGGAATTGATCGCCAACATGCTCGGCGTGCGCCGCGAAGGCGTGACCGAAGCCGCCGGCAAATTGCAGGCGACCGGCCTGATTCACTACAACCGCGGCCAAATCACGGTGCTGGACCGACCACGTCTGGAGGCGCAGTGCTGCGAGTGCTATCAGGTCGTCAAGACAGAATTCGATCGCCTGCTGCCGGACGTGATCGCAACATGAGATCGCTCATTCGCTGCAACTGCCGCAAATAGCGCAAAAAAAAAAAGCGCCAAACCAGGGGAAGAAGTTTGGCGCCATGCAGTTTGCCACTGCCCCGATGGCCATCCTGGCCGTGTTGCCGTCCTCACTACGCGGCGCTCACGCGCGGCATCTTTCGTTGGGTGCGGGGACTTGAACCCGCGAGACAATTAGTACCACGCACTGGAATTGCACCTCTGTACGGTAGCGAACACATGCCGCGTATGCATCGACTCACAGCATGTGTTCACTGGTTTGCAGGACACCGGGTGGGTGCCGCGCCGATCGCCGATCGCTATGTGCGCTGGCGTACAGATTTGCATGCCACCCGTGTCTATGATCGTTATGTCACCGATTGAACAAGCCTCCAAATCGCTGCTCGCCGATCGGCGCGAAGTACGCATGGCGGATGTTTCGAAGATGTGGCTCGGTTCTGATACGCATTGGGGCCGGACCGAAATTTCATCCTTAGTGAGGTAACAACATGAACACGGCATCGAAGATATTTGTTACGGGTTTGGTCGTCGCTCTCACAGCATGCGGTATGTCCAGCCAGAGCGATGTGGACAAGGCAACGCATGATCGCGCCGCGGACATAGCCAAAGCGCAACAGGCTGCGCAACCGGCACTTGACGCCGCCAATCGCGACGTGGCCAAAGCGCAACAAAACGCGAACCTGAAAATCGCGGATGCGCACGCGGATGCGAATCGCAAAATCAACAATGCCACCGTAACTCAAACCAAGGAACGGGCCAAAGCCGATTATGACGTCGCCATAACCGCTGCCGATGGTGATATGTCGGTTGAACTAGAAAAATGCGGCATGCTGACGGCCGACGCGAAAAGCGCGTGCGAGCAGAATGCGCATTCCACGCATGACCGAGCGGTCGCCGCGGCAAAATCGAACTTGGACGCAGCCAATCAGCAAGGCAGCTGAGGCGAATTGCACCGCCACCATGCAGTCTGATTTTCATCCGATACCAGCACTTGAATCACTTGGTGCATTACCCACATTTGGAGAAGTCCATGATCATCGCAACCATCCCTGCTGGGCGGTTCCGGTGCGGCACCGCCCAGTTCACCTCAGCTAGCGCCGGATTCAGCCATAACGCCAGATTCATCCTGGTGAGTCTGGCATTCATCACGCTGGCCTGCTTTGTTTCCTCGGCATCCGCACAAAGCGTGTCATTGGGCACAACGACCAACTTCGGCGTGTTGGGTGGTTCCGCGGTCACCAATACCGGCAGCACTGTCGTCAACGGAAACGTAGGCGTCTGGGCGGGCACATCGATCACCGGTTTTCCGCCGGGCAGTATTTTCCCCGGTTCCGGATCGATGCACTCCGCCGATGCCATCGCCCAGCAGGCGCAGTCGGATCTCACTGCCGCCTACACAGACGCAGCCAACCGCGTGTGCGGAACCACTATCGCAAGCAATCTGCTCGGTGGGCTCACGCTAACGCCCGGCGTGTACTGCATGGGCGCAGGCAACCTGACCGGAACGCTCACCCTCGACGGCGCAGGCGTCTATATCTTCCAGATGGCCAGCTCGCTGACGACGGCATCGGGTGCCTCGGTCGTCCTGCTCAATGGAGCTTCGGCTTGCGACGTGTTCTGGCAGGTCTCCAGTTCCGCGACCATCGGTACATCCACCAGCATGGCGGGTAACCTTCTGGCGCTCGCCAGCATCACCTTGAATACCGGCGCGAGCTTGAGCGGAAGAGCCCTCGCCCGCAATGGAGCGGTGACCCTCGACAGCAACAATGTCACGGCCTGCGCTGCTGCCGCCGGACAGAATCCGACCACGATTAGCACGCTGGCATCGGCCGCGACTCAACCGGGCGGCGCCATCCACGACACCGCGACTCTGGCAGGAGGCACGTCTCCGACCGGGACAATCATTTTCCAGCTTTTCGGGCCCAATAACGCCAGTTGCACCGGGACACCCATCTTCACATCGATGACAACGGTGGCCGGCAACGGCAGTTACGATTCCACCGGCTTCGCGCCTTTGGCCGCAGGCACCTATCAATGGATCGCGGCTTACAGCGGCGATGCCGTCAATGCCGCATCGGTCACCGTCTGCAACGACGCGAACGAAAGCGTAACGACGACATCAGGATTCGTTGCCGCCACGCCGACGCTGTCTACCTGGTCGATGGCCATGCTCGCCGCGCTGCTGCTGGGGTTTGCCATCGTGCGAAACCAGACATCACAGACAAAGCCGCTGCGCTTATCCGCCAGCGACATCGCACCTCGCGATCCAGCATCGAAGCGGTGATTCTGCGGATGTCGGGATCAAGGGCATCAAGACCGACAGGACAACGCGCAATGGAAACGCTGGGGCAAAACCCGCGCACAAAATAGAGGTCCGGTCTTAGCCGGACCCCTAGCATAGCGATTGCTCGCAGGCGAAACAGACTACTTGGTTGCTACTTCCGGTGTTCCATTCCGAGCCGGCTTGTCGCTGGCAACCTTGTCCTTCTGGTTGCGGCCGTGTTCATCGTGCTTGACCGGTGTGGCCTCGCGCTTTTGATCGTGGCCGGGATTCGACTTCTTCGATTCGTTGTAATTATTGGTATGCATGGATTGGTCTCCGTTTGGTGGCCCGTCCCTGGGGAAAGTCGCATCCTTGCGAGTGCAGATACGCAACGCGCACCATTTCTAGTTCGCGCGCGTCAAGGTGAATTTGCCGATGTCGACGCCAAGATCGACACCTTCACCATCGCCGGCGAGGGCCAGGGAGACATCACCCTTGGTGAGTACCTGCGCAGTTCCGGATTTGACCACGCCGGCATGGGCTTCGGCTTCGGCGTATGAGCCGAGAACATCCGAGATGCGATGTATGTCGGAGAAACGCCCGGTTCCACCATCAACATGCGACTTGCCAACGGTCAAGCCTGCGCCTTTGGCAACGATACTGACGCGCATCGACTTGCCGTTTTCGCAGGTGACCATCCCGCTGCCTTCCGAGTGCTTGTAAATTGCCGACCAAGTCGAGAGCGAAAATTTCAGCTTGCAGTCAAGGTTGGCCGAATTTTCCGCGCGCGCGTGGTCGGGATAACCAGTGACGGTTCCGAGTGCGATAAGCGCTCCTGCTATAACTGTTGTACGTTTCATGATTCTTCTCCGTTGATGGGGTTTTGCCATCCATGCCGCACTGCGCGAATGCGCACATTTCGGAATGGGAAAATCATCATCGGCTTTGGTGGCACACTTGTATGTACGGCGTCGCACACAGACAGGGGCGATCCGGCACAATCCCATCTACCCCCACAACGCATACGTGCGCTACCGTACCGACAGCCGTTAGAACAACCGCGATGATCTTTCAGCGTCTCGGAAAAGAAGGGCCACTGGCACCATCCGAACTCACGGCCCTCTGCCACTTGCACGATAAGTGCGGTTCATTCTCCGGATCATCGTGCGTGTTCTACGGAAATCCCCATGCCAGAAACAGAAAACTATCCCACCCCACTAGGCGATGCCGGCAAGGCGGATCTCAGTGCTGAAGCGCGACGCCAGCGGGCTTTGCTTAAAGCTGGGGCGTTGCAGAACGCGATCCTGACCAGCGCCAATTTCTCGATCATCGCGACCGACGAGAAAGGCATCATCCAATTATTCAATGTCGGCGCCGAGCGCATGCTGGGCTATCAGGCTGCCGAAGTCGTGAACAAGATCAACCCCAGCGATATTCACGACCCGCAAGAAGTGACGGCGCGCGCCCAGGCTCTGAGCCTCGAACTGGCGACCACCATTGCACCTGGCTTCGAGGCCTTGGCATTCAAGGCATCGCGCGGGATCGAAGACGTTTATGAATTGACCTATATCTGCAAGGATGGCAGCCGCTTTCCTGCCATCGTGTCGATCACGGCGCTACGCGACGACTATGGCGACATCATCGGATACCTGCTGATCGGCACCGACAATTCCGTGCGCAAGCGCGTCGAAACGGAACTGAACGCGGCGATGGCGGCGGCCGAGAAAGCCAATCGGGCAAAAACCGATTTTCTCTCCGGCATGAGCCATGAATTGCGTACGCCGCTCAATGCGATCCTGGGCTTCGCCCAGCTCATGGAAATCGGCTCTCCGCTACCCACGCCTCCGCAGAAGCGCAACCTTGACCAGATTCTCAAGGCCGGCTGGTACCTGCTGGAGCTGATCAATGAAATCCTCGATCTTTCGCTGATCGAGTCTGGCAAGGTGACCCTGTCGCGGGAACCTGTATCGCTGGCCGAGGTGATGCTCGAGTGCCGGGCAATGATCGAACCACAGGCCCACAAACGCAGCATCGGGATGAAGTTCCCGCGCTTTGAAACCCCGTATTTCGTCGAAGCCGATCGGACCCGGGTCAAACAGGTTTTGATCAACCTGCTTTTCAACGCCATCAAGTACAACAAGCCCGGCGGCGCGGTGTCCGTGGAGTACACCCTGCGGCCGCCAGAATCGATTCGCATCAGCATCAGCGACACCGGTGCCGGGCTGGCTCCGGAACAGGTTGCACAACTGTTCCAACCGTTCAATCGGCTCGGAAAGGAAACCAGCGCGGAAGAAGGCACCGGCATTGGTCTGGTGGTGACCAAACGGCTGGTTGAATTGATGGGTGGCGTTATAGGGGTGGACAGCACCGTCGGCGTAGGCAGCGTGTTCTGGATCGAATTGAGCCTGACGGAGGCACCGCAGCTTGCGGCAAAGGAAACCGAACGCGCGGCGCAGGTGCAACCACTGCAACACGACGGTGCACCGCTGCGCACCCTTTTGTATGTGGAAGATAATCCGGCCAACCTGGAACTGGTCGAGCAACTCATTGCGCACCGCCCCGACCTGCGCCTTTTGAGCGCGGCAGATGCCAACCTGGGTATCGAGTTTGCGCGCGCCTATCAGCCAGAAGTGATTTTGATGGACATCAACCTGCCCGGCATCAGCGGGATCGCTGCGCTGAAAATCCTGCGCGCGGACCCATCGACCGCGCACATCCCGATCATCGCGCTCAGCGCCAACGCCGTGCCGCGCGATATCGAAAAGGCCATCGAAGCCGGATTCTTCAACTATCTGACCAAGCCGATCAAGGTCAACCAGTTCATGGATGCTCTGGACGTGGCCTTGAAATTTGCCGAAACCGCAGCGGACCTTACGCCGAAGCCGGAACCCGCGTGATGATTACCGAGTCCGAAATTCTCAACGCCAATGTCCTGATCGTCGACGATCAGGAGGCCAATGTCAGTCTGCTCGAGCAGATGCTGCGCGAAGCCGGCTACATGCATGTTGCCTCGACCATGAATCCGCACGAAGTTTGCAAGTTACACCGCAAGAACCGCTACGACCTTATCCTGCTCGATCTGCAGATGCCCGGCATGGACGGATTCCAGGTGATGGAGGGCCTCAAAACCAACGCTGCGGACGGTTACCTTCCAGTCTTGGTGATCACCGCTCAACCTGGCCACAAGCTGCACGCGTTGCAAGCCGGCGCAAAGGATTTCGTCAGCAAGCCATTCGATCTGATCGAGGTCAAGACGCGCATCCACAACATGCTGGAGGTGCGACTGCTGTACAAGAAGCTCGAGAATTACAACTCGGTGCTGGAAAAGACGGTGCAGGAACGAACCGCCGAACTGCGCGAAAGCGAAGCCCGCTACCGCAGCCTGACCGAACTGGCCTCCGACTGGTACTGGGAACAGGATGAGAACGGTAGCTTCACCAAAGTTTCCGGCCCGGTACTCGAGATGCTCGGAATCCGGGTCGACGCCTTGGTGGCAGATACAGGCGATGCAGCAGTGGCTGGCTGGAATGAAGCGGAGCAGAAAGAGTTGCAGGCACGCATTGTAGCCCGACAGCCCTTCCTCGATTTCGTCTTCAGTCGCGTCAACGCTGACGGTTCGCAACAACAATTTCGCGTGAGCGGGGAGCCGATGTTCAATCAGTCCTGCCGCTTCATCGGTTACCGCGGAATCGGTGTCGAAACCACCGCCAAGGCATAGAGCCCAGCAGTCACCGTCAGCAATGTCATCGCCCCACAGTCCGAATCAGAACCATCTTCTCGCCGCCCTGCCGACGGTGGAATTCGAGCGCCTGGTTGCGCATCTGGAACTGGTCGCGATGCCTCTCGGTGAAATTTTGTACGAACCTGGCAGACAGATGCGGCACGCCTATTTTCCCACCACCGCCATCGTGTCGCTGCACAATGTCCTGGAGTCGGGTGCATCGGCCGAAACCGCGGGAGTGGGCAACGAAGGCGTTGTCGGCGTTTCGCTGTTCATGGGCGGCGACACCACGCCGAGCTCGGCCGTGGTGCAGACCGCGGGCCATGCGTATCGACTCGACAGTCGCGTACTGAAACAGGAATTCATTCGCGCCGACTTGATGCAGCGTTTGTTGCTACGCTACACCCAGGCGTTGATCACCCAGATTGCGCAGACCGCAGCCTGCAATCGACATCACTCGATTGAACAGCAATTGTGTCGCTGGCTGTTGCTGACACTCGATCGCGTGTCCACGCGCGAGTTGATCATGACGCAAGAATTGGTCGCCCGCATGCTCGGGGTGCGCCGGGAAGGCATTACCGAAGCCGCTGGGAATTTGCAGCGCGCCGGTTTTATCCGTTACCGCCGTGGCCATATTGCCGTGCTTGATCGCTTCGGACTGGAGACCCGCGTGTGTGAGTGCTACGCCATGGTCAAGAAGGAATTGAATCGTCTGCTGTCCGACGTGCAGTATCGCCAAGGCATTCCAACCGAGTCCGGTCGCCACCTCCAAACAACTGCGCGGATGGAGTCCAGGCCTGCAACCTGACGAAAGGTGCCGCGCGTGAGCGCCGCGAAGATGCATACGACATTATGGTTGCGCGCAATCTTTTCTATGTGCGTTGGCGTACCGAGTTACGTTTTCCTTGCATGTACGCTCCGACACACATCGCGCGCAACAGCACACATATGAATGTATAGCTGGCTCAGGCTCGCAAATCCGCTGCGGTGGATCATGCAATTCACTCATTCCACGAGGTGCCGCCATGTTGCATTACGCATTGGTATTTCTGGTTATCGCCCTGATCGCAGGCGTTCTCGGTTTCACTGGTATCGCCGGCGCTTCGGTCGGCATTGCAAAGATCCTGTTTCTCGTATTCATCGTCCTGTTTGTGATTTCGCTGATCTTTAGCCGGCGTCGAAACTATTAATACGTGCCCGTTTTAGCACGGCCGAGCGCGAGCTGGCTGTGCGGGTCGCGCAGGATATCCGCGGCGAGAAGAAAGCCGATGCCAGCAGTATTGCGGTCGGCCGGTGCAATTTTTTCGTCATCTCACTTGGCAAATCGAGGGCAGCATTATGAACACCAAAGAAGTAAAGGCACAAATCCACAAGAACGCAGATCACATCGAAAACGGTGTTGCGGCGATGGCCGCGAGCCTCGCCAACGGCGCCGAGGCGCTTGGCGAACAGCGCGATGAGCTGCAGGACAAGCTGCGTGACTTTGGTCGACGCATGCTCGACAGCACCAAGACGCTAACCGACGAAGCCACCAAGCAGGCGCGTTTGCGTCCGCTGGCCGTGTTCGGTGTAGCCTTCGTAGCCGGCGTCATCGTTGCTCGCGTCCTGCGTCGTTGACCGAACTGATGATGAACGCCGTACCCGCACGTGCGGCCCCGGCAACAAATGATGCAACTGCCACACCCGGCGAAGAATCGCCTGCGCCGCTGGCAACGGCCGCCACGGACCTGGTGCATGCTTGGGCCAATCTGCTAACCCTTGAGGCAGCCTTAGCGCGCCGTAGTCTGCGCTGGTTGTTGATTGGAACAATTGCAGCCCCTGTGATCGGCCTGAGCGCATGGCTCGGTCTGAACGTTTTGCTCGTTGCATTTATGCACATGTATACCAGAAGCTGGTTGCTGGCGTTGCTGTTTGGTTCGGGAGTGCAATGCCTGGCGCTCGCAATCCTGCTGCAACGACTGCGTCGTTGGGTGCGTGATCTTACGCTGCCACAGAGTCGTGCCGCTCTGGCGCAAGCGATGGAGCGCATGTCATGAACCATAACAGCGCACGCGCCCGGGTACACCGCGCAAGAACGGAACTCGATCAAGCTGAACAACAACTCGCGATGCACTGTCAGCCTTGGCGCGAACGTCTGAGTCGCCATCGACTGTCCTTGCTGGTCGGCGGCGGCTTGCTTGGCGGCTTTGCGCTGGCGACGGCATCACCGCAGCGTTGGTCCCGCGTTGGTGCCACCTTGTTTGGCAGCGTTGCGTGGCTGGTGCGCTCACCCATCGGGCCGGCCCTGCTGGGTGCTTTGTGGACTGGTATACCAGGCTCCGTCAACGCACACCGCTCACATCCGGCCGCTGTTGTCTGTCCGGCATCACCGGACAGGTAAGCGATGAACGCCGAGCCCGATTCCGACGGCGTCGGCCCGACTGCCGTACACCCTACGCGCAACCGTTTGCTGGCCGGAATCCTCGCGCTGCTTGCGCTGTACGCATGCTCCGCAGCGGCGGTCCTGCTCGTACCGCTGCTGCTGGCAGTGCTCATGAGTCTGATGCTTGCACCGGCAGTGCGCCTGCTGTGCCGCTGGCACTTGCCGAGAGTGCTGGCCACGTTGCTGGTTCTGCTGTTCACGATCATTTTGACCGGGTCGCTGTTAGCGAGCCTAGTTGCGCCCGCGCGAGCCTGGATGGCGCAAGTGCCGAAATCGCTTGACCGCATCGAGCTTGCACTGAGCAAGCTGCGCCAACCGTTGCTGGCAGCCACACATGCCAGCGAGCAGATCACCAAACTTGCAAACATCGGCGGCGGAAGCAAGTCTCAGCGCGTCGTGGACACGGGTCCGAGCCGCATCGCGCAAATGCTCAGCGCGACGCCGGCAGCACTCGCCAGCATGATCGCCACCTTGCTGTTGATCTTCATCTTCCTGTTGCACGGCGATGCACTGCTGCGCAAATTCGTCGAGCTGGCGCCAGCACTGCGAATAAAGAAAGACATTGTGATCGCCACGCGCAGCGCGCAGCACGAACTGTCGACCTATATGATCACGATCGCCGCGATCAACGGCGTGCTCGGTCTGCTTACATCCGCGGCGCTTTGGTGGCTTGGCGTGGACGATCCGCTGCTCTGGGGAGGCGTGGTCGCGATCCTGAATTTCGCACCGTTTGTAGGGCCGATGGTTGCCGTGACGATACTCATCGTGGTCGGCTTCTCGCGCTACGAGACTCCGCTTGCTGCTCTCAGCGTACCTGGGGTTTTCTTGGTGCTGCACCTGATCGAGGGACAGCTGGTGACACCACTGACCGTTGGGCGCCGGCTGGCGCTGGATCCGGTGATGGTCTTCCTCGCGCTCATGCTGTTTGGCTGGCTATGGGGTGTCGCCGGCTTGTTGTTGGCAATGCCGCTACTGACCTGTCTGAGGATCGTTGCCGAGCGCATACCCGCATGGAACACACTGGCGATAATGCTGGGAGCATGAGCCTCGCGCAGGAAGGAAGACGAACTTTGAGCAAGCAGCGTAAGACCACAGAGAAGAGAACTCCGGTTTGGCAAATGCTAAGCGCCGGATTGATTACGGGTGCAGCCGACGACGATCCGAGCGGCATCGCGACGTATTCCCAAGTTGGCGCCGTGTTCGGCTACGCCACGATGTGGAGCGTGCTGTTGGCGCTGCCACTGATGATTGCCATCCAGACGATCTGCGCGCGTATCGGGCGCGTCACCGGTGCAGGCATCGGCGCCAATATCCGCAGGCACTATACGCACGGGCTGGCATATAGCTTGGTATTCGCTCTCGTGATCGCCAATGTCATCAATCTTGCGGCCGACATCGGCGCGATGGGTGCGGCGCTCAAGCTGTTGATCGGCGGCCCCGCACTGGCGTATACCGCCGCATTCGCGCTGCTCTCGCTCGCGCTTCAGGTGTTCATTCCGTTTTCGTACTACTCGCCTATCCTCAAGGTACTTACGCTCAGCCTGTTTGCGTACGTGGCAACCGTTTTCGCAATCGATGTCCCGTGGGGCGAAGTAGCACGGAATGTTTTCATCCCGCATATCGCGCTCAATGCCAAGTATGCAGTCGCGATCGTAGCCGTGCTTGGCACCACTATCAGTCCTTATCTGTTTTTCTGGCAAGCCGCGCAGGAGGTGGAAGAGGTACGCGATGCGGGTAACGATCGAAAACCGCTCACGCACAAGCCACGACAGGGGCCGGACGCGCTGCGGCGTATCGGCATCGACACGATGATCGGCATGTTCGTTTCAGAAATCGTGGCATTCTTCATCATCCTTACTGCCGCCGTGGTTCTGAACGCGCACGGCAAAACCGACATCAATTCTGCCGCAGAAGCCGCGGCCGCATTGCGTCCGCTGGCTGGCCCATTTGCCTTCGCCGTTTTCGCTGCGGGAATCATCGGCACCGGCCTGCTTGCCGTGCCCGTACTGGCCGGGTCTGCGGCGTATGGTGTGGCCGAAGCGCTTGGCAAACCCTCTGGATTGGAACGCAAACCGCACCAGGCAAAAATCTTCTACGCGGTGCTGATTGTCGCCAGCTTTGCAGGTGTGCTGCTCAATTTCACGTCCATCGATCCGATCAAGGCGCTCTACTGGAGCGCAGTCTTCAACGGTGTTGCAGCAGTCCCGATCATGGTGGTGATCATGATGCTCGGCCTGAACCCACGCATCATGGGAACGTTCACCATACCGGCATGGTTGAAGATTCTCGGCTGGATCGCCACGCTCGTCATGGCAACCGCCGCTGTCGTCATGTTCGCAACCTGGCAAACTTCCTGATGTGCACGGCATCGACCTTCGGCTGCAGTGCGATGCGACTCTAATGTTTGCTAGCGAACAGACCACAGCGGCTTTGGCGGGATAGCATCCGCTACGTCGCACTTCGCGGATGGAGGATAATTTCATGCACCCCACATTGAGTCTTGGTCCATTGGTTTCGCTGATCGCCGGCATTATGATTTTGATAATGCCGCGATTACTGAATTACATTGTGGCGATTTATCTGATCGTCATCGGATTGATCGGTTTGTTCGGCACCGGCAACCTGCATTTGTAAGGAGAACATCATGACCTTAGGCACAATCCTGTTGATCGCTCTGGTATTGCTCCTGATCGGCGCGGTCCCGAGCTGGCCGCACAGCCGCAGTTGGGGATATGGCCCCAGCGGAGGTTTGGGCGTGGTGTTGCTCGTGGTCATCGTGCTGTTGGTCCTGGGACGAATATAAGTCGCGCGCTCGGAACTTCGACATGCGAGTCACCCATCTGGGCGACCGCATGCGGATATTTGTACATTGCCGTACCGACATGCAGCTTTTCAGACTGAGAATTCTGACCCACTCGTTTGGTGTGCTCGCGTTTGTTGTCCTGCTTGCCGCCTGCTCGTCGCTGCGTCCGGATTTCGTCAAGAACCCTTCAAATGCGTTACCTCCAGTGACGGATACGCCGTCGGCGCACTACATCACTGGCGAGTTGAGCCAACATGGCAACGACTCGGGATTTCGTTTGCTCACCAAGAGCACGAACGCACTGATGAGCCGTGTCGCACTGGCCGATCACGCCGAACATTCAATCGACCTGCAGTATTACATCTTCAAGAACGACGAGACTGGACGCTTGCTCGCACAGCGTCTGCTGGCGGCAGCGGATCGTGGTGTGCGTGTGCGCATGCTGCTCGACGACATCAATCTGACAGACGAGGATCGGATGCTCGATGCCCTCGATGCGCACCCCAACATCGAAGTGCGATTGTTCAATCCATTCCGCACACGCAATCCGTCGATGCTGTCAAAGATTGGCCAATTCGTACTGGAAGGGCGCAGGCTTAATCGGCGCATGCACAACAAATCGTTCATCGTCGACGGCACCGTGGCAATTGTCGGCGGACGCAACATCGGCAACGACTATTTCGATGCCGGCAGCGACACCAATTTTCGCGATCTCGATCTGCTGGCGATCGGGCCGGTGGTGCACGAGGCGTCGCGCATTTTCGACGACTACTGGAACAGCGACGCGGCCTATCCGGTCACCGCCTTCCGCAAGTTGCACGATACCCAGGGCGATCTGACGCGCCTGCGCAAGGCGCTGGCTCGCGACGCGCGCGCCTTTGCGCAATCGGACTATGCGCAAGCCACGCTGGAACAATTGCCCGGCGGCGCAACCGCTGACCGCCGCGGCGACTGGTTCTGGGGACCGGCCGTGGTGGTAGCCGATGAACCGGACAAGGTCGATCCTGGCTCGGGCGGCGATGCGGCGGCGCTGCGCATCGGGCCGACGCTCAAAACGATGGTCGATGCCGCGCACGACGAGGTGCTGCTGGTGTCGCCCTACTTCGTGCCGGGCGACAGCGGCACGCGCTTTCTCACCGCGCTGGCGGAACACGGCGTCGCGGTGCGCGTACTCACCAATTCGCTGGCATCGACCGACGAACCGGCCGTGCATTCCGGCTACGCGCATTACCGCCGCGCGCTGCTCGCTGGCGGCGTGCAATTGTACGAGTTGCAGCCGGCGACCGGCGCGCCGCAGCCGGCAACTGCGGGCGGAACCTCATCGAGCGTCAGTTTGCACGCCAAGGCGATGGTGGTGGATAGCACCCACGTTTTCATCGGCTCGATGAACATGGATCAGCGCTCCAAGCTGCTCAATACTGAGATGGGCATCATCATCGATTCGGCGCCGCTGGCGCAGGCGGTCGAAAAATTCTTCGACACGGCGATTCTTCCGGAAAACGCGTTTCACGTTGTACTGCAAAAGTCACCGGCCAGTCTAACGGGTGCCGCGCAGATGACATGGTTATGGAGCGAAAAAGACGTAGCGAAGAGCGCACACAACGATCCGGGCGCCTCACGGATGCGGCGTCTGGAAGTTTCCGTGCTGGGCCTGTTGCCCATCGAAGGGTTGCTGTAATGCGCATATCCAGAACATACGCGGCGATTTGTTTACTTTTGCTCATCGCATTCGCAATGCCGCCGGCGTTCGGTCGGCAAGCAAGTGAACAAAGCAGGATCGACTACTTGATCGGCTCGATCGCCGGCTTGCACGACGCCCGCTTCATTCGCAACGGCACCGAATACGATTCACAACGCGCAGCCGACCACTTGCGTCTCAAACTTCGCGTGGCCGGCAGCCGCGTCGAAACCGCGGCGGATTTCATCGCTGATTGCGCGACTGGCTCATCGGTTACAGGTAAGCCATACCAGATCAAGTTCGCGGATGGCCACTTTGTCGCTGTCGCAGCGTTCTTGCGAAAAAAACTTGCTGCATGGACACGCGAACAGAACCCATTATCGGCGCCAGGCGATCGCTGACTGGATTATGGAATTCTTGCGCAAATCCCGTTCGGCCTACCCAAGCACCACACGCACACGATGCGCCCCGCCATCGTCGGTCAGCGGAATTCTGGCAACGCAGCTCGGGTCGTCGGCCAGCACCGCGCCGTCAAGTTCTACACGCGCGACACCACAACTCACGTGCGCCGGATTTTCCACGGTGATTTCGTAACGGGTGATAGTCGCGTCCTTGCCGTGATGACGATAGACGATGGCGTAACCCGGCCAGGATTTCGGAACGCACGGGTTGAGTGACAGACGATCGCCAAGCAACTGGAACCCCAGAACCGCTTCAAGCCCGGCGCGATACAGCCAGCCGGCCGAGCCGGTGTACCAGGTCCAGCCACCGCGCCCGATATACGGCGCCACCGAATAGACATCCGCACAGGCGACGTAGGGTTCCACCCGATAACGTGCGATCGCGTCGGTGCTGTCGCTGTGACGAATCGGATTGAGGATGTCGAACACTTCCGCGGCGCGGTCGCCATTGCCAAGCAGCGCCCACGCGAAAATCGACCAGGTCGCGCCATGCGTGTATTGCCCGCCGTTTTCGCGAATGCCTTGCGGATAACCCTTGATGTAACCGGGATTCTCGCGGCTGTTTTCGAACGGTGGCGTGAACAGCCGATGGATGCGGTTGGTGCGATCGATCAGCATCCGATCGACCGAGGCCATCGCTTGTGCTGCGTGCTGCCGATTAGTCGCACCGGCCAGCACACTCCACGATTGCGCGATCACATCAATTCTGCATTCGTCGCTTGAATGTGACCCGAGCGGTGTGCCGTCGTCGTAATAGCCACGACGATACCAGTGGCCGTCCCAGCCGTTTTCGCCATCGAGCACGTCGCGCAATGCCGTCGCGTAGTCGGTCCATTGGTGGACACGCGCATGATCGCCGCGCGCATCCGCCAAGGGTGCGAAGGCATCGATGGTCGCGAGCAGGAACCAAGCCATCCAGATACTTTCACCGCAACCCTTGGCGCCGACATTGTTCATGCCGTCGTTCCAGTCGCCGGTGCCCATCAAGGGCAGGCCGTGAGCGCCACGAGTCAAACTCGAATCGATGGCGCGCGCACAGTGTTCGTACACACTGACGGATTCTTTTCCAGCCGTCGGCTGGAAAAACGCATCGGTGTCGCCGTCCTTGATCGTCTCGCCTTCCAGGAATGGCAGAGCTTCGTCGAGTAATCCGGTATCGCCGGTAGTGGAAATATAATGCGTGGCAGCATACGGCAACCAGATGCGGTCGTCGCTGATGCGCGTGCGGATGCCTTGCCCCGATGGCGGCAACCACCAATGTTGCACATCGCCCTGGATGAATTGCCGTGCTGCCGACCGCAACAAATGTTCGCGCGCAACATCGGGGCGCGCGACGCACAACGCCATCACATCCTGCAGCTGATCGCGAAAGCCATAGGCACCACTAGCCTGGTAATAAGCCGTGCGCGCCCATACTCGACAGCCCAGCACCTGATACAGCAGCCAATCGTTGAGAAGAATGTCCATCGCCCGATCCGGCGTGCGTACTTGCACCGTATCGAGCAACTGATTCCATTGCGTTGATACCTCGCGTAATGCGGCACCCAGATCGGCTGTGCGGTATTTCGCAATCAGCGCCTGCGCGTCGGCACTCGAAGCGGCATCGCCAAGCATGAATACGATTTCGACTTTTTCGCCGGGCGCCAATTCAATCGAGGTTTGCAACGCGCCACAGGGATCGAGTCCGGCACCGGTGCGTCCGGACAACGCAGCGTTCTGCGTCAGCGCTGCGGGACGATCGACAGCGCCGTGACGACCAAGAAACTCCAGACGGTCGCCGCTGCACGCCTGTTGCCGTCCACCAAGATCGATGAAGGCCACGCGCTCGGCAAACTCGGCACGCCACGTATTTCGCGCGAATAACGCACCGGTCGGCGCATCGCGTGAAGTCACGATAAAAGGCGCCGTTACGTTGCCGTTCGCGCCCAACGCCCATTCGACATAACCGGTAATCGACAAATGCCGTGCACGCGCGGAACGGTTATGCAGGCGTAGCCGTGACAACTTCAGCGGATCGTCCTTCGGCACGAATTGCAGCAAGTTTACGTCGATGCCGTGCGCCGCATGCGCGAAGCGGGTGTAGCCCTTGCCGTGCTCAATGTTATACGTCGCGCTCGGTACACGGATCGGCAGCGGCGTGGCGCTCCACAAATCGCCGGTATCGTCATCGCGCAGATACAACGCTTCGTGCGGCGTGTCGCTGACCGGATCGTTGGGCCACGGAGTCAACGGATTTTGCTGGCTGTTGATCGACCACGTATAGCCACCGCCTTCGGCCGATACCAGAAAACCGAAGTCGGGATTGGCGATGACATTGATCCACGGCAGCGGCGTGCAGTACTCGTCGGTCAGCGTGATCGCATAGGCTCGTCCCGCGTCGATAAAGCCGCCGATGCCGTTGTCGAATTCGCACGGTGCAGGCGCGACTGGCAACGTGGATGCCCGCGCGGATTGCAAGCGTTTTGCTGGCACCGCGACCGCAACACTGGAATCGTCGTCGCGATTTTCCACTGCGCGATCGGGCAGCCCATCGGCGGCGTCCAGCACGATACGCGCGACCGTGGCCAGACCATCACGCAAGGCAGCGGAAATCGCCTTGTCGCGCAGCACGAACACCGCCGCCTGAACCGCATCATGTTCGGCCTTCAACGCGACGTTCTGGGCCTGCACGCACTGGTCCAGCGACGCATGCAGCGCATCGCCATCGTCGCTCGCAGCGTCGAGGAGTACGACATCGGCCCCGAGCCGCTTGGCTTGCCAGTAACGTTGCGCCAGCAATAATTCGCGCACGCAGGCCACACCGGATTCGGCCGTGACGCGCGCCAGCACAATGGGACGGTCGCCGGAAATACCGCATGCCCACAGCACAGGCGCGCCGCCGCTGCCGCGTTCTAGCACGACGGTGGACGCGCGCAGACGGCTGTCGGCAACCAGCAGCGCGCCGACCAGGGTGTCGAAACGCGCGGCTTGCGCGGCGTCGATGCCGAGACGTTCACGCTCCGCGATCGCATGCGAGCGAGATCCGGCAAGCACGGCGTCGCCGGCAGCGTTTTCGCGCAACGGCCGCACCAGCGCGAGCGCCGCGTCGCGCGAATCGGCCAGCGCCGTCCAGAACGCCACGCGCACGCTGGCGCCCGGCGCGATGCGTATGCGCTGGCGCAAGCTGAAAACCGGATCAAGCACGCAACCGACGGTGTTCGATAGCACCGCGGCAGGTTGCATCGCCTGCGCATTGCGCAACGTGCGCCCCCGACCGAGAAAGCGCATGCGATCGGTTTCGAATTCACAGGCGTCGACATCGTCGGACTCGATGACGGCGACATGCGCTGCCCAAATTTGCGCTTCATCCGGTGAGCGCCGCCGGCGCGTTGCCAGCAGGATCTTGTCCGGCGCAACCCATTCGGTCTGCACGAACATCTTGGAGAACGCCTGATGCGCCGCGTCGGCGCCGGCCGGACCGAGCACCAATTCGGCATACGAAGTCAGTGCGATCTCGCGCGGCGTGCCGCCGCGATTGACGAGGGTGACGCGGCGCAGTTCGATATCGCGATCGGCGGCGATCGCCACTTGCAGCAAGGTATCCAGCGTGCCGCGGGAATGCGCGACACTGATGCTACCATCCGTCAATGTGGATGCATAGACGTCGGAATAGTCGCCGCAAGGTTGCCACGCCGCGGACCAGACTTCGCCATTCTCCTCATCGCGCAGCAATATGTAGCTGCCCCAGGCATCGCCGACGGGATCTTCGCGCCAGCGGGTGACGGCAACTGCGCGCCAAGTACCGTAGCCCGATCCGGCCGCATTCAGCATTGCGGTATAGCGGCCGTTGGACAGCAACTGCGCACTGCGCAGCGGGGATTGCAGCAAGGCTTCGTGATTCGACATGGGTACGGGATCCTTCCTCATGCGTGTACTGTATTCGCGTTTATGGGAACATTCCTGTCACCATGAGTTCCCGTTCCTCCACTCTGGATGCACAACTGCGGCATTTGCAGAACAAGGCCTTCGCCTATTTCCAGTACGAGACGAACCCAGGCAACGGACTGGTGGCGGACAAGACCGCGCCGGACTGGCCGGCCAGCATTGCCGCCATCGGACTGGCGCTGACCAGCTATCCGGTGGCGGTCGAACGCGGCCTGATGACCGAGCACGTCGCGATCCAGCGCACGCTGATCACGCTACGCTTCTTCCGCGACAGCGTGCAAGGCGACGCGCCCGATGCCACCGGCTACCGCGGCTTCTACTACCACTTCCTCGACATGCGCAGCGGCAAACGCGTGTGGCAATGCGAACTGTCCACCGTGGACAGCGCGTTTCTGTTCGCCGGCATGTTGACCGCTGCGGCGTACTTCCGCGCCGATACGCCGGAGCAGCGCGAGATCCGCGAGCTGGCCGATCTGCTCTACCGGCGCGCGGACTGGGCCTGGGCACAGGCCGCCGATGGCACCATCGGTCACGGCTGGCGACCGGAGAACGGCTTCATCCCGCATCGCTGGCAAGGCTACGACGAGGGTCTGCTGCTGTACGTGCTGGCGCTGGGATCGCCCACGCATCCGCTGCCGCCGGCTGCGTACACCGCCTGGGCCTCCACCTATGAGTGGAAGCGCTGCTACGACATCGATTACCTGTATTGCGGCCCGCTGTTCACCCATCAGTTGTCGCATGTATGGATCGACTTCCGCGGCATCCAGGACCCTTTCATGCGTGGCAAGGGCATCGATTATTTCGAGAACAGCCGGCGCGCCACGCAGATCCAGCAGCGCTATGCGATCGACAATCCACAAGGCTTCCGCGGCTACGCCGCCGATTGCTGGGGCATCACCGCCAGCGACGGACCGGGTCCGGCTTCGCGGACGATCGACGGCGTGCAGCGCCAGTTCTATGGCTACGAGGGCCGCGGCGCGCCCTACGGCATCGACGACGGTACGTTGTCGCCGTGGGCGGTGGTGGCATCCTTGCCGTTCGCACCGGAGATCGTGCTACCCACCGTGCATCACTTCATTCATACGCTGCAACTGCACGACAGCCATCCCTACGGCTTCCGGGCGAGCTTCAACCCTACCTATGCGGACTCATCCGGCGCCTCGGACTGCGGCTGGATCTCACCGTGCTTCTTTGGCATAAACACCGGGCCTATCCTGCTGATGGTCGAGAACCAGCGCAGCGGAATGCTGTGGAAGCTGCTGCACGGTTGCCGCTACCTCGCCGATGGTCTGCGCCGCGCAGGTTTCGGTGGCGGCTGGCTCGATGTCGGCGGAACATGAACCTCATGGTGCATTGCCGGTCATAACCTGCCGCACACTGCCGTTCGTGGCAGCGCTCGCACCACTTCGCCCGACAAGGAGTTTGCAATGGAACTTGGCATGGTAGGTCTGGGACGCATGGGCGCCAACATGGCGCAACGCCTGGTAACGGGCGGCCACCAGGTGACCGGCTTCGATCCGAACGCGAATGCACGCAAGGCTGTGGAAGCCAAAGGCGTCGCATCGGCCGAATCGCTGCCGGCATTGGTCACCGCACTGCCGACACCGCGTGTGGTGTGGCTGATGGTGCCATCCGGCAAGATCACCGACGACACCGTCAACGCCTTGCTGCCACTGCTGGCCAAGGGCGACACCGTGATCGATGGCGGCAACTCCAACTACAAGGACAGCGTGCGCCGCGCCAAGCTCTATGCCGACAATGGCCTCGGCTACGTCGACTGCGGCACCAGTGGTGGCGTGTGGGGGCTAAAGGAAGGTTACAGCATGATGGTCGGTGGCGACGAAAAAACCGTCGCTGTGCTCAAGCCAATTTTCGAGACGCTCGCGCCGGGCAAGGACCAAGGATGGGGCCGCGTCGGCCTGGTCGGTTCCGGCCACTTCACCAAGATGATTCACAACGGCATCGAATACGGTTTGATGCAGGCTTACGCCGAAGGCTTCTCGATCCTGCAACACAAGCAGGAATTCGCGCTGGATCTGCAACAAGTCGCCGAGATCTGGCGCTACGGCAGCGTGGTGCGTTCGTGGCTGCTGGATCTGACCGCTGACGCGCTGAAGAAAAATCCGACCATGCAAGGCATCGCGCCTTACGTCGTGGATTCCGGCGAAGGCCGCTGGACGGTGGCCGAAGCAATCGATCTCGACGTGCCCGCGCCGATCATCACCGCCTCGCTGATCGAACGTCTGCGTTCGCGCGACGGCGAATCGTTCACCGACAAGCTGCTGTCGGCGATGCGCAACGAATTCGGCGGTCACGCGATCAAGAAAGAATGAATTCAACGCGCTGGCATGCCGTCGCGACGCCGGCGGCGCTGGGCGACGCCGCGGTCCAGCGCATTCTGGATGCCGCCACGGACGCCATCGCACGGCGCGGCGAATTCCTGATCGTGCTCGCCGGCGGCAATACGCCGCGCGATGTCTATTCGATGTTGCGCGGCGCCGTCACCGACTGGTCGCACTGGCGGATTTATTTCGGCGACGAGCGCTGCGCGCCTACGAACGATCCTGAGCGCAACAGCCAGATGGCGGCGACCACATTGCTCGATCATGTGCCGATCCCGCGCGCGCACATCCATCCGATTCCCGCCGAACTGGGCGCAACCAAAGCGGCGTCGGCGTATGCAAACACGTTGCACGGCGTCGGCGATTTCGACCTGGTGCTGCTGGGACTCGGCGAAGACGGCCATACCGCCAGCCTGTTTCCCGGTCGCGATTGGGGCGCCGCACAGGATTCACCCGATACGCTGGCCGTATTCGCCGCGCCCAAACCGCCGCCCGCGCGCGTATCGCTGAGCGCCGCGCGCCTGAGCCGCGCGCGCGTCGTGCTGTTTCTGGTCGATGGCGAATCCAAGCGCGATGCGGTGGCACGCTGGCGTGCGGGCGCAGATATTCCCGCCCGCGCCATCCTGCAGCAAGCAGGGGTCGATGTGCTGGTGGAATCCCGATTGTTGTCGCCTGACTGCCACTGAAGTCACAGCAAGCGTTCGCTGCCCGCCGCCACGTAGATCAGCTCGCCATCGACGATGCGCGCCGGCTGCGTCATCGGATGCGCTGCGGTGTGTTTGGCACCGAGGATATGCACCACCTCGACGCCCGCCACGCACAAGGCATCGGCGACCATCGAGCGATGGCAGCGCCACCAGACCGCTTCGGAGCACATCAGCGCGGTGCGCGATCGAGCTGCCAGCGTCAGCAGTTCATCCAGACCCTGCGTGAATTGCGGCGTCATCATGTAATCGGCGTAGCCGCGAAACGAGGCGTTGCGCCAGGCGGTGTTCGGCGAATCCGGCGCGACACGGCGGCGGCCGCCGAGCATCGGCAACCATCGATAACCGATTTCATTTTCCGGCAACGTCGCCGCCAAGGCTTCCTTGCCGTATTGCGGATATTTTCGCGAGCCGGGAAAACTGCGTACATCGGCAATGGCTTGAATATGATATTCGGCGAGCAGGCCGAGAAACTCCTCGATCGGACGGGTCGAATGACCTATCGTCCAGATCGTTGCGGGTGTGGCCAAGTTTGCGGGGTTGGGCCTCAGAGCAACGCCTTGGCGCGCGCGCAAACGTTGTCGACAGTGAAGCCGTACTCGCGTAGCAGCACATCCGCAGGCGCGGAGGCGCCGAAGCGATTCACGCCCACCCCGGCGCCGTGATCGCCAACCCAGCGTTCCCAACCCTGGCGCACGCCCAACTCGACGGCGAGCCGCGCCGTTACTGCCGGCGGCAGCACGCTATCGCGATACTCCTGCGATTGCGCCTCGAACAAATCCCAGCTCGGCATCGACACACAGCGCACATCGATGCCGTCTTTTTGCAAACGCTCCGCGGCGGCGAGAATCAAACCGACTTCGGAACCGCTGGCAATCAGGATCAACATCGGCTTGGCGTCCGCTGCATCGCTCAACACATAAGCGCCACGACGCAATCCGTCCGCCGCGGCATAGCGGTTGCGATCCAGGGTCGGCACACTCTGCCGGGTCAAGGCCAGCACGACCGGTCGATCGCGCGTTTCCACGGCGACGCGCCAGGCGACCGCGGTTTCGTTCGCATCGCACGGACGAATCAAGCTCAGATTCGGAATCGCACGCAAGTTCGCCAATTGCTCCAGCGGCTGATGCGTCGGGCCGTCTTCGCCGAGCGCGATGCTGTCGTGAGTGAACACGTTGACGACGTGCAACTTCGACAGCGCAGCGAGCCGCATCGGCGGGCGCATGTAATCGGAGAAGATCAGAAAGGTGGCGGTGTAGGGAATGAAACCACCATGTGCGGCCATGCCATTGGCGATGGCGCCCATCGCGTGTTCGCGCACACCGAAATGCAGATTGCGTCCGGCGTAGCTCCACACTTCGTTCGGCGCGCCCTGTTCATCTGGCTCCTTGCCGGGCGAGAACACGCCTATCCCCGTGACCGCAGTGAACGTGGACGGATCCAAGTCCGCCGAGCCGCCGCTGATCGCCAGCAACTTCGGCGCAATCGCGCTCAATACTTTGCCGCCGGCAACGCGCGTGGAGATACCCTTAGCGTCAGTGGGGAATACCGGGATATCGGCGTCCCAGCCTTGCGGCAGTTCACCGTGCAGGCTTTGCTGCAAGGCTTGGGCGAGTTGCGGATGCGCTTGCGCATATTTGTTGAAGCGCCGGTTCCACGCCGCTTCCGCGCGCTTGCCGCGTTCCTGCGCCTGACGGAAGTGTTGCAGTGCTGCATCCGGAATCAGGAACGGCGGCTGTTCGGGCCAACCGAGTTTGCGCTTGGTTGCGGCGACATCTTTTTCGCCAAGCGGCGAACCGTGCGCCTTGAAACTATCTTGCTCCGGCGAACCGTAACCGATATGCGTACGCACCAGGATCAGCGACGGCTTTTTCGTCTGCCTGCATGCGCGCTTGATCGCCTGATCGATCACGTCCACATCATTGCCATCGGCGACGAACTGCACATGCCAGCCGTAAGCCTTGAACCGCGCCGCGCGATCCTCGGTGAAGGTGATGTCGGTGCCGGCCGACAAGGTTACATAGTTGTCGTCGTACAGGCAGATGAGTTTGCCAAGTTGCAGATGTCCGGCGAGCGACGCGGCTTCGGACGCCACGCCTTCCATCAAATCGCCGTCGCTAACGATGGCGTACGTGTGATGATCGACCACGGTGTGGCCGTCGCAGTTGTAGCGTGCGGCGAGCTGCGCCTCGGCCATCGCCATGCCGACGGCGTTGGCCATGCCTTGGCCTAGCGGACCGGTGGTGACTTCGACACCCGGCGTGTGTCCACGCTCGGGATGTCCCGGCGTCTTGCTGCCCCATTGGCGGAACTGCTTGATATCGTCGAGCGACAGGTCGTATCCGGTCATGTGCAGCAAACTATACAAAAGCGCCGAACCGTGTCCGGCCGAGAGCACGAAGCGGTCGCGATTGGCCCACGCAGGATTGGCCGGATGATGTTTCAGAAATTGCGTCCACAACACGTAGGCCATCGGTGCTGCGCCGAGCGGCAGTCCGGGATGGCCGCTGTCGGCTTTCTGCACCATGTCCACCGACAGGAAGCGAAGAGTGTTGATGCATTGCTGGTCGAGTGCTGGCGTGGTCATGCTAGTTCCTGATCCATTGTGTGATTGGACACCCCTGCGAGAGTGACCGTGTGTGAGTCAAGTTGCCGTCAAGCCAATAAGGTCGATGGTTTTGCTCATGCGGCAGCGCCAAGCAGTGCGCCGACACCGGCAGTGATCGCCATCGCCAGCGCACCCCAGAAGCCCACGCGCAGCGCGCCGACCGTCACACTGGCGCCGCCCACGCATGCGGAGACGCCGCCAAGCAACGCGAGGAAGACCAGCGCGGTGACGAAAACGAGTGCGATCACGGTACTTGCTGGAGACAACACGGCAACCAACAACGGCAACGCAGAGCCGATGGCAAAACTCGCCGCCGAGGCCGTGGCGGCCTGCAGCGGTCGTGCCCGCAATGCTTCGGTGATGCCAAGCTCGTCGCGGGCATGTGCATCCAGTGCATCGTGGGCCATCAGCTGCACGGCAACTTGCCTGGCAAGGGCCGGATCCAGCCCGCGACCGACATAGATCGCGGCTAGTTCCTTGTGCTCTCCTTCGTTGTCGGTGTGTAGCTCTTGGCGTTCCTGCTGCAGCTCGGCCTGCTCGCTGTCGGCTTGCGAATGCACCGACACATATTCGCCCGCCGCCATCGACATCGCCCCCGCCACCAGTCCGGCCACGCCAGCCACCAGGATGCCGGTGTGACTGGCATGCGCCGCCGCCACACCGAGCAGCAGGCTGGCGGTCGAGACGATGCCGTCGTTCGCGCCCAGCACGGCCGCGCGCAGCCAGCCGATGTGGCTGGTGCGATGTCGCTCATGATGACGTGCGCGCATGGATTCCCTTCACTGGGTTGTCGTGCGCACAGCCATGTGGCGCATGGTGCAGCTTTTGATGCGCTGGTCGATCATGTGCCGCCAAGCGCCGCGTCGACGATCTTCTGCGCTTCAGCCAGAACGCTCTGCAGGTGGTCCTGGCTCTTGAAGCTTTCCGCGTAGATCTTGTAGATCGCCTCGGTGCCGGACGGTCGCGCGGCGAACCAGCCGCTGGCGGCCACGACCTTGATGCCGCCGATCGCCGCGCCATTGCCCGGTGCCTTGTCGAGCACCTGCTCGATTTTTTCGCCGGCGAGCAGGTCGCTCTTCAATTGATCGGGCGACAGCCTGGCCAGCTTCGCCTGTTGCGCGGGCGTGGCGGCCGCTTCGACACGATCGGCGAACGGTTCACCGAGTTCCTTGGCTAGCTGCGTGTACAGCTCGCCCGGGTCCTTGCCCTGACGCGCCGTGATCTCGGCCGACAGCAGCGCCGGCACCAGACCGTCCTTGTCGGTGGTCCATACCGAGCCGTCGTGGCGCAGCAGCGAGGCGCCCGCGCTCTCTTCGCAGCCGAAGCCGAGCGAGCCATCGAACAGGGCTTCGGAAAACCACTTGAAGCCGACGGGCACTTCATACAGCGATCGACCCAATCGCTTCACCACGCGGTCGATCAGCGCGGTGGTGACCACGGTCTTGCCGACCGCGGCCTTGGCGTTCCAGTTCGACCGATGCTGGAACAGATAGTCGACCAGTACCGACAGGTAACGATTCGGTTCCATCAGGCCCCTGCTGCGGGTAACGATGCCGTGGCGATCGTGGTCGGTGTCGCAGGCGAACGCGACATCGTATTGGTCCTTCAGTCCGATTAGTCGCTGCATTGCATACGACGACGATGGATCCATGCGGATCTTGCCGTCCCAATCCACTGTCATGAACGCGAACTGCGGATCGACTTCTGCGCTGACCACGGTGAGGTCGAGCTTGTAGCGCTCGGCAATCGGCGCCCAGTAATGCACGCCGGCACCCCCCAGCGGATCGACGCCCATATGCACGCCGGCGCTACGGATAGCATCGAAGTCGATGATGTTGGCGAGATCGGCGACGTAGTTATTGAGGTAATCGTGTTCGTGGGTCGTGGAGGCCTTGCGCGCCTGCGCGAACGGCATGCGCTTCACATCTTTCAGACCGCCTTCGAGCAGCGCATTGGCGCGGTTCTGCACCCAACCGGTGATGTCAGTGTCGGCCGGGCCGCCGTTGGTGGGGTTGTATTTGAAGCCACCGTTGTCCGGCGGATTGTGCGACGGCGTGATCACGATGCCATCGGCGAGGCCACTGGTTCGCCCCTTGTTGTAGACCAGGATCGCGTGCGAGATCGCCGGCGTCGGCGTGAACTCGCCGCCGGTGGCGATCATCGTCTCGACGCCGTTCGCGGCGAGCACTTCCAGCGCGTTCTCGAACGCGGGCTGCGACAGTGCATGCGTATCCGCACCGATGAACAACGGGCCGTCGATGCCCTTGCTCTTGCGGTATTCGTAGATCGCCTGGCTGATCGCGAGGATGTGCCACTCGTTGAAGCTGCGATCAAACGAGCTGCCGCGATGGCCGGAGGTGCCAAACGCCACGCGCTGCGCGGCCACCGACGGATCGGGCTTGAGGTCGGCATACGCAGTGAGCAGCTTCGTGATGTCGACCAGGATCGACGCCGGTGCCGGCTTGCCGGCGAGTGGACTGATGATTTGACTCATGCTTTTCCCGAAGTAGCGTCGTCGCGCAGCTGGCGATAGCGGCGGATCAAGGCGTTGGTCGAACTGTCGTGCGCGAGTTTTGGCTCGTCCTTGCTGGCGATTTCCGCCGCCGTTGTTTTCGCCAGTTGCTTGCCCAGTTCCACGCCCCATTGATCGAACGAATCGATATTCCAGACGACGCCTTGCACGAACACGGCATGTTCGTACAGCGCGACCAGCGCGCCAAGGGTTTGTGGATCGAGCCGTTCGGCGAGGATCGTGTTGCTGGGACGATTGCCTTCGCACACGCGATGCGGCACCAACGCCGGCGGCGTGCCTTCGGCGCGGACCTGATCAGGCGTCTTGCCGAACGCCAGCGCTTCGGATTGTGCGAAAACATTCGCCATCAACAGATCGTGTTGATTGCCCAGCGGATTCAAGCCTTGGCAGAAGCCGATGAAATCGCAGGGAATCAGACGCGTGCCCTGATGGATCAATTGATAAAACGAATGCTGGCCATTGGTGCCCGGCTCGCCCCAGAAAATCGGGCAGGTAGAATAATCCACATGTGTACCATTCAGCATGACGTGCTTGCCGTTGCTTTCCATCGTCAGCTGTTGCAGATACGCGGGGAAACGTTTGAGGTATTGCGCGTAAGGCAGCACAGCCACGGCTTCGGCGCCGAGAAAATTGTTGTTCCAAACTGCCAGCAGGCCCATCAGCGCGGGCAGATTGCGTTCCAGCGGTTCGCTGCGGAAATGTTCGTCCATCGCGCGGAAGCCGGCCAGCATGGCGCGGAAATTCTGCGCACCGATCGCTAGCATGGTCGACAGGCCGATGGCAGAATCCATCGAGTAGCGGCCGCCGACCCAATCCCAAAACTCGAACATGTTCGCGGTGTCGATGCCGAATTTCTTCACCCCGTCGGCATTGGTCGATACGGCGACGAAATGTTTCGCGATCGCGCCATTGGCGTCCGTCTCGTCTTCGCCCAAGACCTTCAGGCACCAACTGCGCGCTGCGTGCGCGTTGGTCAGTGTTTCCAGCGTAGTGAAGGTTTTCGAGCAGATCACGAACAGGGTTTCGGCGGCATCCAGATCGTGCGTGGCTTCGACAAAATCGGTGGCATCGACGTTGGATACAAAACGGAAATTCATGTCGCGTCGGCTGTAATGGCGCAGCGCCTCGAACGCCATCACCGGGCCAAGATCGGAACCACCGATACCAATGTTGACGATATTTCGGATGGGTTTGCCGGTATGCCCTTTCCAGTTGCCGCTGCGCACACGCTCGCTGAAACTCGCCATGCGATCGAGCACGGCTTGCACGTCCGCCACCACGTCGTGGCCATCGAGCAGGATTTTCTCGCCGGCCGGAGCGCGCAATGCCACATGCAGCACCGCACGATTTTCGGTGGTGTTGATGCGGTCGCCGCGAAACATCGCGTCGATGCGCGCACGCAAACCGCAGGCGTCGGCGAGTTCGCGCAGCAGGCGCAAGGTGTCGTCGTTGACGCGCTGCTTGGAATAATCCAGATACAAACCGGCAGCTTCGGCGGTGAGGCGTTCGCCGCGTTGCGGATCGGCGGCGAACAAGTCGCGTAGTTGCGTGGTCTTGATCGCGTCGCGATGACGCAGCAATGACTGCCACTGTGGGCGTTGGGTCAACGGTGTCGTTTGGGCGTCCATATCATGCTCCCTTGCCTGCGCTCAGTGCCGCACTCTTGGTGGCGATGCGTTTGAGCAATTCCTGCCACGATGTGACGAACTTGGCGGCGCCTTCGACTTGCAACCTGGACGCCAACGCGTCGATATCGACGCCTGCGTTGGCGAAGCGCGTCAGCATCGTTTCACAATCGCCGCCGTCCTCGCGCATCGCGCCGCCGAGTTTTCCGTGATCCGCAAAAGCACGCAAGGTTTTCTCCGGCATCGTGTCGATGGTGTCGGGAGCGGCGAGCGCGGAAATGTACAAGGTGTCCGCTGCGTCCGGATCCTTGGTGCCGGTGCTGGCCCACAGAAGGCGTTGCGGCTGTGCGCCGGCTGCGGCGAGTTTCTGCCAGTGCGAAGAGGCCAGCAGCTCGCGATAGGCAAGATAGCTGCGCTGGCCGATCGCGATGCCGAGTTGATTGCGTAATTCCGGTGGCACCTTGTCCTTGACCGCGACATCCCAGCGGCTGACAAACAACGACGCCACCGAACCGACCTTCGGATCGAGCCCCTTGGCGATACGCCGTTCGATGCCGCGCAGGTAGGCCTCGGCGGCGGCCAGATACTGTTCGCGCGAAAACAGCAAGGTGACGTTGACCGGCACGCCGTTGAAGATCGATTCTTCGATCGCCGCAACACCCGCAGGCGTGCCGGGAATCTTCACGAACAGATTGTCGCGCGCGGCCTGGCGATGGATCTGCGTGGCTGCGGCGATGGAGCCGGCGGTGTCGGCGGCCAGCAGCGGCGAGACTTCCATCGACACCCAGCCATCGACGCCCCCCGTCCGCTGGAAAATTGGCGCGAACAGATCCGCAGCGCGGCGCAGATCTTCCAGCGCCAGCTCGATGAACAGTACCTCGCCGGATTTGCCCGCGCGGGTTTTTTCGCGGATGCCGGCATCGTAGGCGTCGCCGCTGCCGATGGCTTCGTCGAAGATCGTCGGGTTCGAGGTCAACCCAGTGATCGAGAATTTGTCGACGTAATCACGCAAGCCGCCGTTGTCGAGCAATTCGCGGGTGATGTTGTCCAGCCACAGGCTCTGGCCGAGATCGTGCAATTGCTGCGTGGTGTTCATGCGTTCTCCTTTACGTGTGCGGGCGCGCCCGACGAAAAATACGCCCGATCGCAAGCGAGCAAATCGCCGATGCGTTCGATGCTGCGGTCCGGTACCGGATCGATCGTGGCGTTGGCCGACGCCGCGGCGTAGTGTCCCTGACGCACGAACACGGTGGTCAATTTCGCGCCGAGCGTTCGCTTCATCGCTGCCAGCAATTGCGGCTTGTCGTCGATCATCACGTAATGCTGCGCCGGGAAACGCCGCTGCATCGCGTCGAGATTCTGTTCCTTGTGCAAACAAACCATGACCCGGCCATCCACCGCATCCCACAATCCACTGCACTGGATCTTGCGTGGCTGGAACACGATGTCGCCATCGGAAAGAATGGCGGTAACGCCCAGGTTGCGAAGGTGCGCGATGGCATCGAGCGCTGCGGGATAAAGCTGTTGCGAAAACGGGTAGTCGAGCAGGAAGGCGGACATGTGCAGCAACGCCGGATCGTCCTCGCAACCGATGCGGAATTGTTCCAGCGTGCCGATATAGTCCGCATAGCCCAGTTCGTCGCGCCGTGCCGCGTAGATCGACCAGTAGCGGCCACACTCGGCGGCGCCGAAATCGTGTTGCAGCCGTGCGCGCAAATCCGCGCCGAAATGATCGTTGTCGAGTACGGTGTTATCGACGTCGAGCAGAAATACCAGCGGCGTGAGTTTCAGCACGGCGACGTCGCTTCGGGCCTCGGATCGTGCCAACCCTCATCGCCGACCACCACCCTCGCCGCCGTCACCGGACCCCAGGTTCCCGGCGCGTATTCCTGAGCCGGCTCGGCATTACCGAGCGCCGGATCGACCACCGCCCACGCAGCCTCGACGCATTCGTCGCTGGTAAACAGCGCCGCGTCGCCGCGGATAGCGTCGCCGAGCAGGCGTTCGTAGGGAGATTTCTCGCGCTCCGGGCGATGGCGCGCAATCAGTTCCGCCGCTTCGCCGCACATGTCCTCACCCGGAAGTTTGACCCGCACACCCGCCGAAATCACCACTTCGGGACTCAAGCGGAAACGGAAATAGTTCGACTGCGGCGGCGCGATCTCGTCGAACACCGCCAAGGGCGGACACTTCAGATCGACCGTCACCTCGGTCGTGGTGATCGGCAGGCATTTGCCGGCGCGAATGTAGAACGGCACACCCGCCCAGCGCCAGGTGTCGATATGCAGATGCAGCGCGGCGAAGGTTTCCACATTGGAATCTGGCGCCACGCCTTTTTCGTCGCGATAGCCCTTGAACTGGCCACGCACCACCTGTTTGGGATCCAGTGGTCGCATCGCGCGGAACAGGCGCAATTTTTCCGCGCGCATGAACCGCGCATCGCGGCCGATCGGCGCATCCATCGCCAGCAGCGCGGTCACTTGCAGCAGA
This sequence comes from Rudaea sp., assembly GCA_025451955.1. Taxonomy (GTDB): domain Bacteria; phylum Pseudomonadota; class Gammaproteobacteria; order Xanthomonadales; family Rhodanobacteraceae; genus Rudaea. Next base: position 40,251 of record JANWJJ010000084.1, read on the forward strand.
TGATTCTGCACCACGTCGCGGATGGCGCCGGCTTCCTCGTAGAAGCTGCTGCGACCCTGCACGCCGAAATTCTCGGCCATCGTGATCTGCACGTTATCGACGTAATTGCGATTCCAGACTGGTTCGAGAAAGGTATTGGCAAAACGGAAGTACAGCAGATTCTGCACCGCTTCCTTGCCCAGATAATGGTCGATGCGGAAAATCGCCGATTCCGGAAACACTTCGTGCAGCGTCTTGTTCAGCGCCTGCGCGGACGCCAGGTCGCGGCCGAAGGGTTTTTCCACGACCACGCGCGCGTCGTCGGCACAGTGCGCTTTCGCCAATCCACGCACCACGGTTTCGAACATGCTCGGTGGAATCGCCAGATAATGGATCGGCCGCTGCGCCTTGCCGAGCGCCTGCTTCAGGCGATCGAACGTGGTCGTATCGTTGTAGTCGCCGTCGACGTAATTCAGTTGCGCTGAGAGTTTGGCGAATGCGGCTTCATCCACGCCGCCATTGTTCTGCAAGCTGTCGCGCGCACGATCGCGCAATTTGTCCAGCGTCCAGCCACCGCGCGATACGCCGATGATCGGCATATCGAGATCATCGCGACGGACCATTGCTTGCAGCGCGGGAAAAATCTTCTTGTACGCCAGGTCGCCGGTGGCGCCGAAAAAAATCAGGGCATCGGATTTGAGAGCGCCCATTTTCACCTGCCTTTTGTCGATTCTCGACACGTTGGTCCTGCATCTCAGTCACACAGGGTACGCCGCAGAGACCTCCCTGTAGACGCCATGATGGCCGGAAGGTTCGCGAAAATGCGCGCCGGAGTCATCGCGGCGCACGATCTGTGGCAATCCGCGGAAGCCTTCGCAATCAAGGCTTCCGCGATTGTCCGCGCAGATCAATGCTGGTTATTGTCACCGCCGTCTTTGTCTTTATTGTCTTTCCTCTCGGGCACCGCTTTTGCTGCCGGCGCTTTCCGCACCGGCTTGGGTGCGGCCACCGCGTGCGTCGTCACCGTCCTGGATTGAACGGATCGCTGTTCCGTGGCTGGTCTTGGCGCAGCCGGGCGATGCGTTACCTGCTGTGCGACCTGACTGGCGTGCGCTTGCGGCGCACGCACGTTCGTTGCAACCGGGCGTGCCGGCGCAGTTTTCACGGCTGGTCTGGCTTGGTGAGCGTGCGAAGTTGCGGCCGGTGCCGCGCGGTCGACCGGCGCACTCGAAGCGCGTGCGCCGCCATGTTCTGCGTCGTGTGAATTTCCGCGCGACGGATTATTACTTCGCACCGTTACGGCGTGATACTGCGGCCGCACCTGGCTCCAATGTTGGCGTTGACCATACCACGAACGGTTGCGGTAGTGCTCGCTCCAATACGTTCCGAACACGAAGCTGACGATCGGGATGCCGATGCGCACGCCATATTCGGGAACGAATACGCGCTGTCCTTGATACTCTTCCTGCAGGAAGTTTCCGGCAATCCAGCCGCGATTGTCCTGTGCGGATACGTCGCACCACGACCAACCATCGACGCAACCGTTGATGGCGACCGACGTGCCAGCGCTCAACATAACCACGCTCGGATAATCCGAATCCGGTCCGGCGCGCAAATTTACGTTGCCGGTCACGTAACCATCAGCGGCAAAGGCCGATGCGGTTGCGAAGATGGAAACCCCCAACGCTGCTGTGGAAAGAATACGTTTCATCTGCATTGCCCTCTTGAGCCTGAGGGATCAAATTACGTCATTGGCGCGAAACTCACTGTGCGATAACGAACATAGGCATTAATGAACACTCCGTCCCAAGGGCGGGTATCACAAACACCACAGGTCGACGTCAATTTCAACATGCGTGGCACGCTCAAGCCCACGCATATCGCATCGTTGCTTGCCGCGGTGATGCCGGCGATATTGCTCACTTTCGAATCGCTTACGACGGCCATCGCCGAAAGCGGCACAGACTGTCTCTCTCCGAGCGTGTACCCGGTAAGCTTGAACAGGCGGCCGTACGGAGTGAGTTCCGGAAACTGGCCGCCCGCATGGCAAGCTTGGCAGTTCTGTCCGGTTTGACGGTTGAAGACCGGTAGCGCCGCTGCATCGTCGGGACACAGCGTCGCAGCGACCGCGATCAATGCCATTCCACATAGAATCGCGCGTGCCAATTTGCTTCGGAGATCGACGAGAATCGGACACATGTGCGTAGCAACAATATGACTCCCGATATGACGCCTCGGGATGGCCGAAATCGCTCTGTACCGAACTAAAATTGATTTATATACCGCGAATTGGTCGGGGCGACAGGATTTGAACCTGCGACCCCCTGCCCCCCAGGCAGATGCGCTACCAGGCTGCGCTACGCCCCGACCGATTGAGAAGTGCGGTCATGGATGACCGCTTTTTGATCTTCGCGATCAAGGATGATCGCACAAATACCTCAAAGTGCGGCCAAGGATAGCCGCTTTTTGATTCACGCGATCACAAATGACCGCAAGGCTCAAATTGTAGCAGAGTGGACCGATTCAGCGACGCAGGATCTGCAGCACTTCTTCCAGTTCCATGCGCACCTGGCGCATGATCTGGTTGGAGATGCTGGTTTCCATGCGCGCCTGCTGGCCATCCAAGCGCTGGCGCGCACCGGTGATGGTGAAGCCCTCGTCGTACAGCAGCGATCGGATCTGGCGGATCATCAGCACGTCGTGGCGCTGGTAATAGCGGCGGTTGCCGCGTCGCTTGACCGGCTTGAGGTTGGGGAATTCCTGCTCCCAATAGCGCAACACGTGCGGCTTGACGCCACACAATTCGCTGACTTCACCGATGGTGAAGTAGCGTTTCGCCGGGATGACCGGCAGTTCGCTATTGCTGCCCTGATCCAGCATAGGATTCGACCCGGACTTTCAGCTTTTGCCCCGGACGGAACGTGACCACGCGGCGCGCAGAGATTGGAATCTCCTCGCCGGTTTTCGGGTTCCGCCCCGGACGCTGGTTTTTCTGACGCAGATCGAAATTGCCAAAACCCGACAATTTCACCTGCTCCCCTTTTTCGAGCGCATCACGGACCACATCGAAGAACGCATCGACGAATTCCTTGGCTTCGCGCTTGTTCAGGCCGACGTCGGTAAACAACCGCTCAGCCATCTCTGCCTTGGTCAACGCCATGCTACCCCCGTAATCTGGCACCGCACTCACGTTCCAGGGCGGCGACCGCCCGAGCGACGCAGTGATCCGCGTCCTCATCCGTAAGAGTGCGGGAATCGTCCTGCAAAATCAAGCCTATAGCGAGACTTTTTACCCCTAAACCGAGATTTGGGCCGCAGTATTGGTCAAAAACAAGCAACTCGCTGAGGGATTTCCCCAGCTCGGCGCGAACGGTGGACTCGATATGCGCGTAGATGGCCAGCTCGGGCACCACGATCGCGATATCGCGCCGCACCGACGGAAAGCGCGACAGGCCACGCGCCTGCGGCAGCTTGCCGGCGTAAACGCGGGCCAGATCGAGTTCGAACACGAGGACATCGTCGTCCAGATCCAGCGCCTTGAGCAGGCGTGGATGCAGGCTGCCGACCACGCCGGCCGACACGCCGTCGATGCGAACCTCGGCGCTACGTCCCGGATGCAGCCACGCCTCACCGGCTGGCAGGAATTCGATCTGGCCACGCCGTCCGCCGAGCGCCAGCGTAGTGTCCAGATCGGCCTTCAGGTCGTAAAAATCGAGCTGGCGCTTGTCACCCGTCCAGGACTCCGGCATCGCGCGCCCACAAGCGACGGCGGCCAGTCGCGGCACCTGTTTCAGTTCGCTCGCCCGCTGCGTGAACACAAGCCCCGTCTCGAACAGGCGCACCCGTTCCTGTTGCCGATTGAGGTTGCGCTTGAGCGCTTCGATGAGGCCCGGCAGCAGCGAGGTACGCATCACGCCCAAGTCGGCGCTGAGCGGATTGGCTAACGCCACCGCGGCTTCCTCCATCGACCAGCACCTGAGCAGATCCCGCGCGACGAAGCTATAGCAGATCGCCTCGCGATAGCCGCGCGCGGCCAGTTGCGCACGCACACGCACCGGAGCGACCTGTGCTTCAGACCGTAATGCCAGGCGCAGTTCGCCGCTTGGCGCGTGCGTCGGCACACGCTCGTAGCCATGCACGCGTGCGATTTCCTCGATCAGATCTTCCTCGATGGCGATATCGAACCGGCGCGACGGCGGCGTCGCCAGCCAGCCATCGGCTACCGTGTCCACGCGCATGCCGAGCGCGCGCAGGATGCGTTCGACTTCCGCGTCGGCCACCGACATGCCGAGTACGCGCGCCAGACGATTCCGGCGCAAACGCACAGCCGCACAGCGTGGCAAATGTTCCGGCAGCACGGCTTCGATTACCGGCCCCGGCTTACCGCCGGCAATCGCAATCAGCAGCGCCGTCGCACGCTCGATCGCCACGCGCGGCAATTCGGGATCGACACCGCGCTCGAAACGGTGCGACGCATCCGTGTGCAATCCGAACTTGCGCGCACGACCCATGATTGCGGCGGGCGCAAAGTGTGCGGCTTCGAGAAACACGTTTTGCGTCGCATCGGTCACGCGCGAATCGAGTCCGCCCATGATGCCGGCCAGACCCAGCGGCGCCTTGTCATCGGTTATTAGCAGGCATTCGGCATCGAGTTTCGCTTCGTTGCCATCAAGCAATTTCAGGGTTTCGTCCGCGCGCGCGCGACGGACATGGATCGAGCCATGCAAACTGCCGGCATCGTAGGCATGCATCGGCTGGCCGAGTTCCAGCATGACGTACTGAGTGACATCGACGATCGCGCTGATCGGACGCACGCCGCTGCGGCGCAGACGCGAGGCCAGCCATAACGGCGATTTCGCTGTCGCATCGATGCCCTCGATCACGCGACCGCAATAGCGCGGACAATCCGTGCCGGCTTCGAGTCGAACCTCGCGTTGCGCCGTACTCGTCGCCGCGACCGGGTTGCTCGCCGGTTCGTGCACCGGTGCATCGAACAAGGCGGCCACGTCGTCGGCGAGTCCGCGCAGGCCCAGGCAATCCGGACGATTGGGCGTCAATTTCAGTTCGATGCTGGCATCCGGCAATCCCAGATATTCCGTGAGCGGCCTGCCGACCGGCGCGTCATCCGGCAATTCCATCAGACCGGACGCGTCGGCCTCGAGATTCAATTCCTTCGCCGAACACAACATGCCGTTGGATTCGACGCCGCGCAATGCGGCTTTTTTTATTTCTATACCATTCGGGAGTTTCGCGCCGATCGTCGCCAGCGGCGCTTTCAAGCCGACACGCGCATTCGGCGCACCGCAGACGATCTGCACAGGCTCGCCCTTGCCGATCGCCACTTTGCACACGCGCAGCTTGTCGGCATTCGGATGCGGCTCGCAGGCGACGATTTCCGCCACGACGACACCTTCCAGGCCCGCGCCAAGAATTTCGATGTTCTCGACTTCCAGGCCCGCCATCGTCAGGCGGCGGCAAAGTTCGTCGCGGCCGACGCCGGGATTGACGATTTCACGCAGCCAGTTTTCAGAGAATTTCATCAGTGTTTTGCCATTTCTTTGTTCGTCATTCCCGCGCAGGCGGGAATCCAGTTCTCGCTCTTTCCCTACAGCTCCGCCACAAAATCAAGAACTGGATTCCGGGCTCCGCCTGTGGCGGCCCCGGAATGACGGAAAACCATTACCCGAACTGCCGCAAAAACCGCACATCGTTCTCGAAGAACTCGCGCAAGTCGGTCACGCCGTAGCGCAGCATCGCGAAGCGCTCCACGCCCAAGCCAAACGCAAACCCAGTATACTTTTCCGCATCGATGCCGCAGTTGCGCAGCACATTCGGGTGCACCATGCCGCAGCCGAGTACTTCCAGCCAGCGTTCACTGCCATCATCTTTGTCCCAGCGGATATCGACTTCCGCCGACGGCTCGGTAAACGGGAAATAGCTCGGGCGGAAACGCATCTCGAAATCGCGCTCGAAAAACGCACGCACGAATTCCGCCAGCGTGCCTTTCAGATCGGCAAAGCTCGATGTCTCGTCGACCAGCAAGCCTTCGACCTGATGAAACATCGGTGTGTGGGTCTGATCCGAATCGCTGCGATAGACTTTTCCCGCGGCGATGATGCGAATCGGCGGCTGGCGGCCGGCCATCGCGCGAATCTGCACCGGCGAGGTATGCGTGCGCAGCAGGCGGGCAGCGCCGCTCTGATCCGGCGTGACATAAAAGGTATCGTGCATCGCCCGCGCCGGATGATGCGGCGGAAAATTCAGCGCTTCGAAGTTGTGGTAATCATCCTCGATTTCCGGACCCTCGGCCTGGCTGTAGCCGAGATTGGAGAAAATCTCCACGATCCGGTCCAGCGCGCGCGTGACCGGATGGATGCTGCCCAAGTCCCGGTTGCGCCCAGGCAAAGTGATGTCGATGCGTTCCTCAGCCAGTCGCTTGTCGAAGACAGCTTCTTCAAGCGCCAACTTGCGTGTGGCGATCGCGGACTGCAAGCGTTCTTTTGCGCGATTGACGCGCTCGCCCTGCACCTTGCGTTCGTCCGCCGGCAACTTGCCGAGCTGCTTAAGTTGCTCGGTGACCAGTCCGGTCTTGCCGAGCAGGGATACGCGCAAGCCGTCGAGCGTTTCCAGCGACGCGGCAGAGCCGATCTGCTCCAATGCCCGTTCGATCTGGTCGCTCAAAGTTTCCATATTCCACAATTCCACAAATTTCGATATGCAGAAACACGCGTGGGGAGCAAGGCCAGGCCTGCTCCCCACGGTATCTTTGCCAGCATCCTGCCGGCGAGAATCAGGCAGCAGTCATCCCTGCCCGCACTTTTCAATCACGCCGCGAGGCTGGCTTTCGCTTTTTCTGCGAGGGCGCCAAACGCCTTGATGTCGTGCACGGCGATATCGGCAAGCACCTTGCGGTCGACCGTGATCTCGGCTTTCTTCAGGCCATTCATCAGGCGGCTGTACGACAAACCGTACATGCGCGCCGCGGCATTGATGCGCACGATCCACAGGGCGCGGAACTGACGCTTTTTCTGCTTGCGACCGATGTAGGCGTACTGCAACGCCTTGGTGACCGCCTGCTTGGCGACACGGAAGACCTTGCGGCGGGCATTGTAATAGCCCTTCGCACGGGACAGGATTTTCTTGTGACGGCGGCGGGCCGTGACACCACGTTTTACTCGTGCCATTGCTCGTCTCCTTAGGCGTAGGGCAGCATGCGCGCAATCCGACCGGAGTCTTCCTTGCGCACGATGTTGGGGCCGCGAAGACCGCGCTTACGCTTGGTGCTCTTCTTGGTCAGGATGTGGCTCTTGAATGCGTGACCGGCCTTGAATTTGCCGGACGCTGTCTTGCGGAACCGCTTGGCCGCGGCCCGGTTGGTCTTGATCTTGGGCATGACCCAACTCCTTTAGTTTGTTTTGGTACTCGCCCGAGCGGCGGGTCGCCCCGCCTTTCCATCCCTGCTCGAACTCGCTTGTTTAAGCCCGCGCGAACGCAGGCAGGTTCCACATCCAGTCGCCCGGATGACGTGGTTTGGCCCACGCAGGGGCCAACATTTTGCAGGCCCTGCCTGCGAAATGAAGGAAAGCAAAAACCACGCTTTTTGCTTTCCGTTTTGGAATCGGCCACGGATGGCCGATGTCCAAATTCAACTACGTCCTATTTCTTCTTTGGCGCGATCATCATCACCATCTGACGACCTTCAAAGCGCGGGAAACTTTCGATCACCGCTTCCTCGAGAATATCGGCCTGGATACGTTTAACCATCGCCTCGCCCAGTTCCGTGTGCGCCATTTCGCGGCCCTTGAAACGGACCACGATTTTCACCTTGTCGCCCTCTTCAAGAAAGCGCCGCAGGTTGCGCAACTTGACGTTGTAATCGCCGTCTTCGGTCGAGGGCCGGAATTTCAATTCCTTGATCTCGACCTGCTTGGTCTTGCGCTTGGCCAGGTTCGCCTTTTTCTGCTGCTCGAACCTGAACTTGCCGAAATCCATGATGCGGCAAACCGGCGGATCGGCGTTCGGCTGAATCTCGACCAGATCCATTCCCGCTTCCTCGGCCATGCTCAGCGCCTCGTCCCGTGTCAGGACACCGGCCTGTTCTCCATCTGCGCCGATCACGCGTACCTGCGGAACACGAATCTCTGTGTTCTTGCGGTTAGTCTTTTCGGTGGCGATAACTCAATCTCCATCAAGCCTGTCGATTCAAGTCCACGCCAGCGGGCGTCCAGGCGGCGCCACAGGCATACAGGGCCGCGGATTCTATAGGGAAAGTTCACGCCGCGCAAATACCCGGATTGCGCGAACCCTTGTTTTACAAGGGCTTGCGCGACGACTGGGCGATCAACTATCCGCTCCAATCCGCTCGCTGTGCAAGCGCTCGACGAACCCGGCCAGCGACATGCTGCCCAGATCCTCACCGGCACGCGTGCGCACCGCGACCTGGCCGGCTTCTTTCTCGCGATCACCGATCACCAACAGGTACGGCACTTTCTGCAAGGTGTGCTCGCGGATCTTGTAGCCGATTTTCTCGTTGCGCGTATCGGCGGTCGCACGCAAGCCCTGTTTGACCAGCGATTGCACCACGTCGTCGGCATAGCCGGCTTGGGCATCGGTGATATTCATCACCACCACCTGCACCGGCGCCAGCCAGACCGGGAACAGACCCGCATGGTGTTCGATCAGGATGCCGATGAAACGCTCCATCGAGCCAACGATGGCCCGATGCAACATGGCCGGACGCTGTTTCTGCGAATGCTCATCCACATATTCGGCACCGAGGCGCTCCGGCATCATGAAGTCGACTTGCATCGTGCCGACCTGCCAGGCGCGGCCGATCGAGTCCTTGAGGTGATACTCGATCTTGGGCGCATAGAACGCGCCTTCACCCGGCAGCTCTTCCCACTCGACGCCGGCGGCGCGCAACGCACGTCGCAACATGTCCTCGGTGCGATCCCAGAATTCGTCGGAACCGATGCGTTTTTCCGGCCGCAGCGCGAGCTTGATCGCGAGATCGGTAAAACCGAAATCGGCATAGACCTTCATTGCCTGCGCATGAAACGCGGTGACTTCGGATTCGACTTGCTCGGGCGTGCAGAAGATGTGGCCATCGTCCTGGGTGAAGGCACGCACGCGCATGATGCCGTGCAGCGCACCCGAGGGTTCGTTGCGATGGCAGCCGCCAAACTCGCCGTAACGGATCGGCAGTTCGCGGTAACTGTGCAGGCCAGTGTTGAAGATCTGCACATGTCCCGGGCAATTCATCGGCTTGAGCGCAAAGGTATGTTTTTCCGACTCGGTGAAGAACATGTTTTCCTTGTAATTGTCCCAATGGCCGGATTTTTTCCACAGCGACACGTCCAGCACCTGTGGACAGCGCACTTCCTGATAGCCGCTGGATTTGTACACGCCGCGCATGTACTGCTCGACCACCTGCCAGACCGTCCAGCCATTTGGGTGCCAGAACACCATGCCCGGACTTTCTTCCTGCTGGTGAAACAGGTCGAGCGCCTTGCCGATCTTGCGATGATCGCGTTTCTCGGCTTCCTCGAGCTGAGTCAGATAGGCATTCTGATCCTTGTCATTCAGCCAGGCCGTGCCATACACGCGCTGAAGCATTTCGTTGTTGGAATCGCCGCGCCAGTAGGCGCCGGCCAGCTTCATCAGCTTGAAGGTCTTGAGTCTGCTGGTGTTCGGCACATGCGGGCCACGGCACAAATCCACAAAGTCGCCTTGTGCATAAAGCGACAATTCCTCGTTCGCAGGAATGCTCTCGATGATCTGCGCCTTGTATTCCTCATGTTTGTCGCGGAAGAACTTCACCGCCGCATCGCGCTGCATCACCGAGCGCGACACCGGCAAGGCTTCGGCCGCAATCTTTTTCATCTCGGCTTCGATCTTTTCCAGATCGTCCGGGGTGAATGGCGTCTTGCGCGCGAAGTCGTAGAAAAAACCATTTTCGATCACCGGGCCGATCGTGACCTGGGTATCCGGAAACAGTCGTTGCGTCGCCTGCGCCAGCAAATGCGCGGTCGAGTGGCGAATGATGTCGAGCGCCTCGGGACTTTTTTCCGTGACGATGGCGACATTCGCGTCATGTTCGATGCGGAAACTCGTATCGACGAGTTTGCCGTCGACCTTGCCCGCGAGTGCGGCCTTGGCCAGGCCGGCGCCGATTGAAGCGGCGACATCCTGCACCGTAACGGCGTGATCGAACGGGCGTTGACTGCCGTCGGGGAGAGTGATGTTGATCATGGCAATTCATCCAACAAAAAAAAAGGCGCTGTACGCGCCTTTCGGAAACGTCGATACAGCAATCGGGATTCAGGTTTGGAAAATCGTAGTCGACATGTCGCACGCTCGACCGGCGGTTGCCCACCAGCCACCTCCATCGTTCTGCGGTGGATTCTGCCACCAGCGCGGCCAGCATTCAATTGCGCCTGCATGACTTTCATCCGGTGACACACCTGCCCACCACGGTTATTCTCGCCGGATCGCTTTCCTGCACGGAGTACCGCATGCGTCGCATCATCCCCGGATTTCTGGTTTTCGCCGCCTGCTGCGCCTGTGCGACCGCCCTCGCAGCAGCGGACGGCACCTACGCACGCGATCCGCAGCAAGCGGCGGATACCGCTTACACCGCGAAGATCGCGCAGTACACGACCGACCCGCAATTCAATTCGCCGCTGACCGATTATCTTCCGGCATCGACGACGGTGCCGACACCGGCGAAAGTGCTGGGCGATATCGCCGGCGCGCCGAACATGTTGCCGTATACAAAAGTCGTGGTGCGCTATTTCGACTTGCTCGCGGCCTCGACGCCGCGGGTTAAAGTATACCGAATCGGCAAGAGCGAGGAGGGCCGCGACATGATCGCCGTCGCCATTGCCGACGAAGCGCTGATCGCCAATCTCAAGACTAACGATGCGCGTCTGGAGCAACTCGCCGATCCGCGCACGCTGGGCATGGACGACGCGAAAGCCGAACCGCTGATCGCACAATCCACACCCGTCTACTACATCACCGGCGCCATCCATTCGCCCGAGTCCGGCTCGCCGACAGCCTTGATGGAACTGGCCTACCGCCTGGCCGTGGACGATGCGCCGTACATCAAGAAAATCCGCACACACGTCATCACGCTCATAACACCCGTTGTCGAAACCGATGGCCGCGACCGCATGGTGGATTTGTATAACTGGCACCGCGCCAATCTCGACAAGACCCCGCCACCGCTGATGTATTGGGGTCACTACGTCGCCCACGACAATAACCGCGACGCGATGGGACTGACCCTGAATCTGTCGCGCAACGTGCTCGACACCTATCTGGGCTGGCATGCGCAGGTGTTGCACGATCTGCACGAATCGGTGCCGTTTCTGTACGACAACACGATCGGCGACGGCCCGTACAACGCCTGGGTCGATCCGATCCTGGTCAACGAGTGGCAACAACTGGGCTGGGACAACGTGCAGCAGCTGACCAAGTTCGGCATGCCCGGCGTGTTCACCCACGGCGACTTCGATACCTGGAGCCCGGGCTACCTGATGTTCATGGCGGCGATGCACAACGGCATCAGCCGCCTGTACGAAACCTTCGGCAATTCCGGCGCCGATACGGTCGAACGCATTCTGTCGCCCGAGGAATACGCACGCACCTGGTACAAACCCAATCCGCCGCTGCCGAAAGTGCTGTGGTCGCAGCGTGACAACAACAACTACGAACAATCCGGTCTGCTGACCGCGCTGAA
>JANWJJ010000085.1 GCA_025451955.1 Rudaea sp.
CCTCCCTGGCGGATACAGCAGCGTGGTACCACCCGATCCCATCCCGAACTCGGAAGTGAAACGCGCCCGCGCCGATGGTAGTGTGGCTTAAGCCATGCGAGAGTAGGTCACTGCCAGGGGCCTAAAACAAAAAGCCACCCTTCTGGGTGGCTTTCTGTTTGGCGCATACACTGGCGAGTTAGTTATCGCTTGAACGTCACCACGAGCACATCGCGCCAGGCGGGCAGCTCCGGGTCCTGCGGCTCTACCGAAGTGACGCCGTGGAAGACACGTGCATCGTCCACCAGTGCGGCGTCGAAGGTTTCAGTCAGGGTGAAGCTGCCGAGCAGACGGCCATCGTCTGCGTGGATCGTCGTCGTACCCCTGGCGATGTTTTGCCGAGCAATAAGGAGTACCAGCACGTAATCGACACCGTCCCGATGCACGCCTTCTGGGGTCGGTTGGCCCGGTTCGTTCGAGCGTGCTTCGATGCGGAACTGATGCACTTCCACATGCCATGCGCGCGCATCGACAGCCAGCTTGCCGAAAAGTCCGGCGCAAAAACACAAAATGTTGTGCATGCTGGCGCTGTCGCCGATATCCGCGGCGACCGGTTCGAACCAGCGTTCGATGCCACCGTACAAGCGATTGTAGTCGCGGCTCTGAAAATGCGGCTGGTGCGGCAGGCGCTGAATCGCATCCGTGGACGATACCGAATAGACGGCATGTCGCCGCCGCCGAAAACGGCCGTGATTGGCAAGGTAGCCATCGACGGCAAGGTTGTTCCAGCTTTCGGTGAAAGCCTGCCAATCTGCCGGCCCGGCAGTCAGTTTCAGCAAAGATCGCATCGATTCCGCCTCAATGAACGCAAAACCCTTGCGCGCAAGGGCGCGATGCAGATGATCGGTTGTCGTCGGAACCGGCTTGGCCATACGGCCACCTTAGCAAATTGACTGCGCTACACCAGAGCCAATCCCGGATGAAACAATCGGTGCACTTTGGCGAGAGTACCCGCTCGACCGGGTTCCTTCTGGCCGAATCCGCCGCTACACTCCCACCAGCCAAGCGCAGGGGTGATCCATGAGCGTCGATGCCAGCGATCTCGCCAAGTTCTATCCGCTCGACAAGCTGTTGCCGGAAAATCTCGAACAGCTTGCACGCGAAGCCGTCAGCGAAGAAATCGCCAAGGGCACGGTTTTGTTCAAGGCCGGCGACACTGACGATCAGACGATTTTCCTGAGCAGTGGACGCGTCCGCGGCGACTATCCCGACGGCAAGAAAAAAGAGGTCGACGCGAGCACCTTGCAAGGACGCTACGCGCTGGGCGATTTGCAGCCACGGCGTTTCACCGCCACGGTGACATCGTTCACAGCAACGATCGTCAAGCTCGATCGCCGCTACACGGAAAAGATTCAGACCTGGGATCAACTTTCCCGAGCCGAGAATTTCCGCTATTACGATCCAACTCCGGATGCCAACCGCTGGGTGTTCCGGTTGTTGCAATCGCGCGCCTTGCACAAACTGCCTACCGGCAATATCGAGCGCATGTTCCAGCGTTTCGAGGAAATCCAGGTCAAGACCGGCGACGTGATCATCCGCGAAGGCGAGGATGCCGATTACTACTACGCGATCAAGGATGGCGCGGCATCGGTATCCAAGAGTCTGGAAACCGGCAGCGCCATCGTCGCCTATCTGGTGCGCGGCGACACCTTCGGCGAAGATGCGCTGCTGGCGAACACGGCGCGAAATGCCACCGTGACGATGATCAAGGACGGCAAGCTGATGCGCCTGGCGAAGAAGGCGTTCGACGAAGTACTCAAACCGCCGGTGGTGGAATGGCTGACGCCGGGCATGGCCTCGATCATGGCGCGTCAGGGCGCGGTGGTGCTGGATGTGCGCATGCCCGAAGAACACGAGCAACGCGCGATCAAGGATGCGATCAATGTACCATTATATACGTTACGCGAAAGCGTCAGCGATTTCGACAAGTCGAAAAAATACATCGTCTACTGCAACACCGGCGAACGCAGCGCGGCGGCGGCCTTCATTCTGAGCAAGCTGGGGTTCCAGGTATTCGCCCTGCACGGCGGCCTTTCCGGAATGATCCGGCAGCTGGAGAAGCAGGCGTAAGCTGCGCGAGCACCCTCAAGCCATTACGCTGTCGCCAATCAGCACGATGTCGGCCGGACGTTGCGCGAACAGGCCGACGCAGACCACACCGGTGATCTGGTTCAGTTCGGTTTCCAGCGCGGCCGGATTGGCGATCCGCCAGTTGTGCACGTCGAGTATCCAGTTGCCGTTATCGGTGACGAAGCCGTCGCGCCAGACTGGCGTTCCGCCACGCTTGACGATTTCACGGGCGACGTGACTGCGCGCCATCGGAATGACTTCGATCGGCAACGGGAACGCGCCGAGCACATCCACGCGCTTGGCCGCATCGATCATGCACACGAAGGTTTTCGACGCCGCGGCGATGATTTTTTCGCGCGTCAGCGCGCCGCCGCCGCCCTTGATCAAGTGCTTGTGTGTGTCGCATTCGTCGGCGCCGTCGACATATAACGCCAGTCCACCGGTGCTGTTGAGATCGACCACGCGAATGCCGCGTTCCCGCAACCGCGCCGTGCTTTGCTCTGAACTCGATACCGCCGCGTCGATGCGATCGCGAATCTTGCCGAGTTCGTCGATGAAGTAGGCCACGGTCGAACCGGTGCCGACGCCGATGATGCTGCCTTCCTGCACGTAACCGATGGCGCGTTGCGCGGCGAGAAGTTTTTGTTCTTCGCGTGTGGTCATGGCGCTGTCATTCCAGTCCGAGGATGAAATCCCATTGCGTTTTTGTTACCGGCATTACCGACAGGCGGGTTCCGGGCTGGATCAGCGCGAATCCGGCAAGTTCGCGGTGTCCTTTCAATTCGGTCAAGGCAATGATGCGTTTGAGCTTGCGCTTGAATTTCACGTCGACCAGCATCCAGCGCGGCGCGGCGCGTGAACTCTTGGCATCGAAATAATCGCTGTGCGGATCGAATTGGGTGGGATCGGGATAGGCGGCGCAGGCAACGGTCGCGATGCCGACAATGCCGGGTTCGGCGCAACTGGAATGATAGAAAAACACGCCGTCGCCGGCGCGCATGCCGTCGCGCATGAAATTGCGCGCCTGGTAATTGCGCACACCGCTCCACGGCTCGGATTTCCTGCGCGCGAGATCGTCGATGGAAAATTCATCGGGCTCGGATTTCATCAACCAGTAGTTCATGCGGGGTTCCTGCGGTTCAATGCGCGTACGCCGTGCAATCGATAAGTTCTCTGTCCGTGGCGATGAAATCCAATGGAATATCCCAGGGTTCCGGCGCCAGAGCGGGCAGCTCCTGGAAATGGTAGCCGATACCGACCAGCAAGGGTCGCGCGGGGCGTGGCTGATCGCGCGAGAACGCGAAGCTGCGGTCGTAGTAGCCGCCACCGCTGCCAAGACGATTGCCGCGGCGGTCGAAGCCGAGCAAGGGCAACAGCACCAGATCGAGCGCATCCGGCGACAGCAGATCGCGCTCATCGCATTGCGGTTCGGGAATGCCGTAACGATTCGCTTGCACGGCGTCACCCATTTGCCATGACGCGAAACGCAGCGTGTTTGCCTGCGTCACGATTGGCAAATAGTAACCCTGTCCGCGCGCGCGTAACCGCGCGCAGGCGGCGTGCAGAGGCAATTCCCCGGCGACAGCCCAATATCCGGCAACGCGTGCATCGGTCAGGAATTCCGGCAGTCGTTCCAGGTTGGAAACCAGCGCATCGGCGGCGGCGATACGTGCGGCGGCGCTCAGCGCGAAGCGGGCAGAACGTTGCAGTGCGCGCAAGTTGCGGCGCTCAGCAATGGCGTTCACGCGCGCGCGCCGCGCCAGAAAATCATGGCGCCCTCCGCGATGCCGGTGCACACCAGACGACCTTGATCCCAAGGATCAGGTGGGAAAGCTCGCCGGTCTTCAGGCTTTCCGCTCACGGCGGACTTGCACACGGACTGGGGCACTGCAATCCCGGGGTCGTATATAGGGCCAAGGCAATAATGTTTGGATGCGCTGTCGCGCACCGCAGGGGACGCGCGCCTATCTTACCGGGGCAGCGAGTGCGCCATCAAGCTTCGCACGCAGCATTTGCATATGTTGCGCCAAGATTCCGGCATCGGATTCGCTGCGCTGCCTGAGTTGCATCAGTTCGTGGGCAATGTTGAGTGCGGCCATCACGGCGATGCGGTCGACGCCTTGCGCGCGCGAGGCACCGCGGATTTCGCGCATCTTGCCATCGAGATATGCCGCAGCCGCGATCAAACCCGGGCGTTCCTCCGGCGTGCAACCGATCAGGAATTCCCGGTCCAGAATCGAGACGGCGACGGGCGCTTCCGTGCTCATGTGCCATTCTCCAGTGAACGCAGGCGCGCAATCATCGCTTCCACGCGCGAACGCGCCTGCTCGTTCTTGGCCAGCAAGTTGGAGCGCTCGGTCGAGAGTTGCTCCTGGCTGACGCGCAAGCTGCGGTTTTCCTCGGCGAGGCGATGGCACAATTCAAGCAGGCGATCCAGACGTCCGCTGATGTCGTGCAGATCGGCCAAGGTCGGATTGGTGTCGGGCATGGTGGCGACTATAGGCGGCGGGTGCGGAACGGTCAACGCATCGATTGCCGTGGCCGCAGTGGCGGCCGGCTGCGCTCGAACTCGCGCACGAAGGTGAAGCAGTCCGCGGCGCTGAGCGGCGGCGAAAGCCAGTGACCCTGGATTTCGTCGCAGCGTTGTTCGTGCAGGTATTCGAGTTGCTCGATGGTTTCCACGCCTTCGGCGATGACGTTCAGACCCAGCGAATGCGCCATCGTGATGATGGTCTTGGTGATCGCTTCGTCGTCCGGGTCAGTGGTGATGTCGCCGACGAAACTGCGGTCGATCTTGATCGAGTCGATCGGCAACCGTTTGAGATAGCTCAGCGATGAATAGCCGGTGCCGAAATCGTCGATGGCGATGGAGACGCCGAGCGCGTGCAACCGATCCAGGGTGTGGATCGCCAGCTCGGCGTTGGCCATCAGCACGCTCTCGGTCAATTCCAGTTCGAGTTGCTGCGGCTCGAGCCGCAGTTCCGCCAGGATCTCGCACAAGCGCTGGGTGAGCTCGTCGCGCAGCAATTGCAGTGCCGACAGATTTACCGACATGGTGACATCACGCAGCCCGCGCTCCTGCCATTCGCGCAACTGCGCGCAGGCGCGGTACAGCACGAATTCACCGATGCGGCCGATCAGGCCCGCCTCCTCAGCCAGTGGAATGAAGATGGTCGGCGGCACGTCGCCGAGTTCGGGATTTTTCCAGCGCAACAAGGCTTCCATGCCGGTGATGCGGCCTTCGTCCAGATCCAGCATCGGCTGGTAGACCAGCGACAATTCATTGCGCTCCAAGGCCAGACGCAGCGCGCTGATCATGTCGGCGCGGCGGCGCGCGGCCGCATCCATGGCCGCGGTGTAGACCATGTACATGTTGCGGCCATCTTCCTTGGCTTGGTACATCGCCGTATCGGCGTACTTGAGCAGGTCGGTCGGCACCTGGCCGTGATCGGGATACAAGCTGATACCGATCGACGGCGAAATCACGACTTCCTGGCCGCTGTCGAGCGTAAGCGGGGTAGCGAATACCTCAAGCAGCCGGCTTGCCAGTTTCTGCGGCTCATCGGCGTGTTCGATGTCTTCGAGCACGACGGTGAATTCGTCGCCGCCGAGCCTGGCCACGGTGGCGGCCTCGGGAACACAGGCACGCAGGCGTGCGCCGACGGCTTTGAGTACGCGGTCACCGGCGGCATGACCCATCGAATCGTTGACGTGTTTGAAGCGATCCAGATCCAGGAACAGCACCGCGACTTTACGCGACGTGCGGCGCGCGCGAATCACGGCGTGCGCGAGGCGTTCACCGAGCAGGGCGCGATTGGGCAGGCCGGTCAGGGTGTCGTAGTTGGCGAGATAGCGCAATTCCTGTTCGGCGCGCTTGCGATCGGTGATATCGGCCATCACGGCGACGAAATGCGTGCGCATGCCGGCTTCGTCGCGGACTTCCACGATCTCGATCCAGCACAGGAACTCTTCGCCATTCTTGCGTTGCTGCCACAGTTCTCCGCGCCAATGGCCGTTGTCGATCAGGGTTGCGCGCATCGCCTGGTATTGCTGCGGCGTGTGCCGGGACGAATCCAGAAGGGTTGCTGGTTGCTCCAGAATTTCGGATTCCTCGTAGCCGAGCATGCGCGTGAATGCGCGATTGACCGAGACGAAACGAAAATCGAGGTCGGTCACGCTCACGGCCTCGCTCATGCTGTCGATCACGCCACTGGCGATGCGCCGGTCGCGCTCAGCCAGACGCGATGCAGTAATGTTGCGCGCGGTGCCGCACACGCGCAGCGCCTTGCCGTCATCATCACGTTCAACAATCTTGCCGCGCGACAATACCCAGATCCAGTCGCCGGTAGCGTGGCGGATGCGATGTTCGGATTCAAAGAAACCGCGCCGCCCTTCGACATGATCGTAGAGCCGTTGTTCCACCTGTGCCAGATCGTCCGGGTGCACCACGCGCAGGCGCCAGTCGTCGGCCGACATGGAATCTTCTGAACGACCGCCGAGAAGCTGATCCGCGCCGAGGCGATGGATCATCTGGGTACGCATGTCCCAATCCCAGAATTCATCGCCCGAGCCCCACAGCGCCAGACGCAAGCGGACTTCGCGCTCGTGCAATTCGCGCAAGTGATATTGCTCTTTCCGCCGCCGCCGCCGGTAGCCCAGCCACAGCAGGCACAAAAGCAGCGCCGTCGCTACGGCGTAAAGCGTCTTCATCAACGCGCTCGCCCACCAGACCGGCGTCACCTGTAGTGCCAGCGAGGTACCCGTCTGGTTCCACACACCATCGTGATTGCTGGCGCGAACCTCGAAACGATAAGTGCCTGCGGGCAGATTGGTATACGCGGCTTCGTGCCGGGTGCCGGCGTCGATCCAGTCCGGATCGAATCCTTGCAGTCGATAGGCAAAGCGATTGCGATCCGGCGCGGTGTAATCGAGCGCCGCAAAAGTGAATCGCACCACGCGCTGGGCCTGGGCCATGACCAGGCTGTCTCCCGGCACATGCACGATATCGGCTTTGCTGCCGACGTGGATCTCGGTGATCACCACGGGTGGCTGGTAAATGTCGTGGCGGATGCGATCCGGGTGGAACAAATTGATGCCGTGGAGCCCGCCGAAGACGAGTTCGCCATCCGCACGTTTGAGCGCCGCGCCGGCATTGAATTCCAGGCCCTGAAGGCCGTCTTCGAGGCTGAAGTCGAGGAATTTTCCCGTCGCTCTGGTGTAGACGCCGATGCCATGGTTGGTGCTCAGCCAGATGTTGTGCTGGGTGTCCTCGAGCAGGCCGAAAACCGTGGTGCCGGGCAGGCCATTCTTGGCGGAATAATGCACAAAGCTCGGTTGCTCGGATTCCGGGATATCCACCCGATCCAGGCCGCTTTGGGTGCCGATCCACAGCGTGCCGTCCTCGCTGCGATACAGCGCACGGATCAGATTGTCGCCCAGCGATTTCGGGTTGGCCGGATCGTGGCGATACGTGCGCATTTGCTGCTTTTGCGGATCGTATACGCTCAACCCATCCACGGTGCCGATCCAGATTCGATTGGCATGATCCTGACAGAGCGCCAGCACCAAATCATTGGCGAGACTGTCGGGTTGTCCGGTTTGGTGATGGAACACTTGCCATTGCGCCGGCTGGGCGTTCATCTGCGGCTGCCGATGCGCCAGGCCATGTCCGTAGGTGCCAATCCAGAGGCTGCCGTCGCGTGCGACAAGCAGGGCGCGTGCAGAGGCATCGGGCAGGCCATTGCCATGATCCGGATCGACGGGCAGCGGGTCGGCGTGGCGTGTAACCGGGTTGAACAGGAATACGCCGCCATTGGTCGCAACCCATAAATTGTCGCCGCCGGCTGGTGCCAGCGCGGCAATACGCCGTTGTGGAAATAAATCCGGCGCTGCCGACGCGGGTTTGAATACGTCATCGAAATATTCAAAACTGTCGTGCGCCGGATCGTAGCGTTTGAGGCCATCGCCTTCGGTGCCCAGCCACAGTCGATGTTCGCTGTCCTCGCTGATGGCGCGGATGACATTCGACATCTGGCTGCGTGCCAGCGCCGGATCCATGACGTAACTGAATTGCGCCCCCTCCGGATCGGTGGTCGCGACCCCGCCGATTTCGCCACCGACCCAGAGCAAGCCGGAGTGATCGATCAGCAGATGCGTGGTGTAATCGTCCGGCAGCGATCCGGGCATGAATGCGGCATGCTGCACGGTCTGGGTGTCGCCCGTGGCCGGGTCGTAGATGACCAGACCCGTGCCGAACACGCCCAGCCACAGGCGTCCGCGGCGGTCTTGCGCCAGCGCACGTACTTGCGCCGTGTTGCCTCGCGAATCGGTGGTCGCCGGCCACAGGCGCGATGCCGTAGCGTGAGTTGCGTCGACCTGATACAGGCCACGGTCGGTGCCGGCATAAACGCTGCCGTTGGCGCCGAGCAGGATGCTGAAAGCAGCGTGGATGTCGGCACCGGCTACCGGCTGCACCGTCTGGTCGTGTGGCGCAATCCGCAGGAGGCCGGTGCTGGCAGCGCACCACAGCGTGCCGTCGGCGCCAAGGACAAGATCGAACACGCGCGTGCCGGGTCTGCCGCCGGCAAAGCGGTACAGCTCGCGCCGCTTGCCGCTGTCGACATCCATCAACTCGATGCCTGCGGCCGTTCCGATCCATAGCCCACGCGAGGGGTCGTAGGCGAGTGCGACGATGTAGTCGCGTGGCCGTGCCTGCATGGTGCCGATTTGCGAAGTCGCCTCGACCTTGCCGCTGGCTTGATTGAGCGCGGCCAGACCACGCGTCATGCTGCCGACCCAGAGCCGGCCGCGACCGTCCTCGGCCAAGGCGGTGACAAAGTTGTCGGGCAGGGTGGAGGAGTCGTTTTCGAGGTGTTGGTAAACCGCGTAATGATAGCCGTCGTAGCGGTGCAAACCGCCTTGGGTGGCGATCCACATGTAGCCGGCGTGATCCTGGTACAAAGCAGTGACGGTGTGCGAAGCCAGACCGCGTTCGCTGCCCGCATCATCGAAGTAATACCGGCGTTCGGCGGCATGTGTGGCGCTGGCCACGATTGCCAGGACAATCAACAGCCAAAGGCAGACGGACCAGCGTCTGGGCAGAAGCCGTGCAAGAAGATGCCGCGACGATTGGCAGCGCATAGCGGATAATAGAAGCGTCGTCAGTCCGCAAGCAATACGTATCGCGAACCGTCGCCGACGTCCGCTGCTAGAATGCGGACATGCGGCCGCCAACCGGAGCCTTATGAGCGCCTCTTCCGCCATCACCCACGCACACTTGGGCGAAGTACTCGCCAATCTGCGCGTCGGCGTCGGCGCCAGCGATCTGCATGGCTCGCTGACAGGCTATTTATGCGGTGGCGGACCTGCCGGTGCGCATGGCTGGCTGGCGGCGTTGCAGTTGGAGGCCGATGCCGATGTCCCGCAGGTGGACATGGCGCGTTTGTACGAACAATGCGCGGCCTGGTTCGACGATCCGGAACTGCGTTTCGAGCCGCTGCTGCCGGCCGCCAACAGCACGCTGGACGCGCGTGCGGATGCTCTGGTGGAATGGTGCCGGGGATTCCTTGGCGGCCTCGGTCTGGCCGGTACGGCAAGTGCTGCCGGGCTTTCCGCCGACGCTGCCGAAGTCCTGCACGATTTTGCCGGCATCGCCGCGGCGCATTTTGAATATGCCGATGCCGAAGAAGATGAAAACGCGTTGACCGAAGTGATCGAGTTCATTCGCGTCGGTGTGTTGCTGTTGCATGCGGAATTGACGGCTGCCGGCCTCGGCAGCGTGACGGTGCATTGATGGAGTCGCAAAGCGCATGATTGAACCTAGGGAATTCGCCCGCCGCCGCAAGCAATTGATGCGCATCATCGGCGACGACGCGATCTGCATCGTGCCGGCCGCACCCGAGCGCATCCGCAACAACGACAATCACTATCCGTATCGCCAGGACAGCGATTTCCACTATCTCACCGGATTCGCCGAACCCGACGCGGTGCTGGCGCTGATCCCGGGCCGCACGATTTCTGGTCGAGATCGCGGCGAGGCGATCCTGTTCTGCCGCGAGCGCGATCTGGAGCGCGAAGCCTGGGATGGTCCGCGCGCCGGACAGGAAGGCGCGGTCAGCGCCTACGGCATGGACGATGCGTTTCCGATCGGCGACATCGACGACATCCTGCCTGGCATGATCGAAGGTCGTTCGCGCGTGTATTACCATTTCGGCCGTGATGCCGAGTTCGACATCAAGCTGATCGGCTGGGTCAATCGCGTTCGCGCGCTGGTCAAGCGCGGTGCGCGTGCGCCGCACGAGTTCGTCGCGCTCGGACACATCCTGCACGATTTGCGTCTGTTCAAGACGCGCGACGAGCTGCGCTTGATGCGCAAGGCGGCAAAGATTGCGTGCGCGGCGCATGTGCGTGCGATGCGCGCGACCCGGCCCGGAATGAACGAACACGAAGTCGAAGCCGAACTGCTGCATGATTTTCGGCGTCACGGTGCGGTGGCTTCGTATGAACCGATCGTCGGTGGTGGCGTCAATGGTTGCGTGCTGCACTATCGCGCCAACAATGCCGTGCTCAACGACGGCGACCTGCTGCTGATCGATGCCGGCGCCGAGTACGATTGCTACGCTTCCGATATCACCCGCACCTTTCCGGTCAACGGCAGGTTTTCGCCCGAACAGCGTGCGCTGTACGACATCGTGCTGGCGGCGCAACGCGCGGCGATCGCGCAGATTCGTCCGGGCAAGGCCTTCGGCGCCTATCACGATGCGGCCGTGCACACGATCACCGCAGGTCTGATCAAACTCGGCCTGCTCAAGGGCAGCGTCGACAAGAACATCCGCGAGCAGACCTATCACCGGTTCTACATGCACAAGACCGGACACTGGCTGGGCCTGGATGTGCACGATGTCGGCGATTACCGCGTCGACGGCGAGTTCCGCGAACTCGAACCTGGCATGGTGCTCACGGTCGAGCCGGGCATTTACATCGCGCCGGACGCCAAAAGCGTAGCGGCGAAATGGCGCGGCATCGGCATCCGCATCGAGGACGACGTCGTCGTCACCCGCGGCGAACCGGAAGTCATCACCGCCGCGGTGCCGAACGATCCCGACGAGATCGAAGCCTTGATGGCAGCCGCGCGCAAATAATCCGGATGCTGACCATGCGCAGGATGTGCCTCGCCCTTGTTTCGGTATTCGCCTGCTCCGCCGTGCACGCTGCCACGCTGCCAGTGCACTTCGGCCTGTTCGGCAAAGTGCATGTTGCCACGCCCGCCGGCGAGCCCAAGCGCGCCGTCGTGTTGATTTCCGACAACAAGGGTTGGGATGCGCGCGCCGAAGCGCTGGCCGTCGCTCAGGCCGGCGATGGCAGCCTGGTATTTGGCATCGA
The DNA here is from genome assembly GCA_025451955.1 of Rudaea sp. Classification (GTDB taxonomy): domain Bacteria; phylum Pseudomonadota; class Gammaproteobacteria; order Xanthomonadales; family Rhodanobacteraceae; genus Rudaea. Next base: position 11,491 of record JANWJJ010000085.1, read on the forward strand.
TCTATCTGCCTATCTGGCGCAGCTGGAATCGATCAACGCCAAGTGCTCGTTCCCGGCCGGGCATTTTGAGGAAATGATCCACTGGATGCAGCGCAACCAGAAACTGGACAAGTATATTTATCCCATTTTGGTCGGCGACGGCGCGGGCGGTGTGTTCGCGTACGCGCTCGATGCGCAGGCGCCGCAGGGCACCTACGCCGGCCTCGTCACTCTCGGTTGGGACGCGGATTTTCGCCTACCCAAGCCGATATGCAAGGGCGATGCGGGCAAGATGACTGCGCCGGATGGCAATGGCCGGTTTGGCGTCGCACCGGTGACGAAATTACCGAACCTCTGGCTGCCGCAACCGCTCGCGCCGGGCGCGCGCCAAGCTAGTGTGTTCGCGCGTTTGCCGGCGACATTGAAAAACTGGCTGGCGGCGACGCGCGCGGACAAATCCGATCCTGGCGCCGCGCTTGCTGCCGCGATCGCCTGGCTGACCGCGCCGGCCCGGGCCGCGCCGCCCTTGCCGCAGGACGTGGCCGATCTGCCTCTCGTCGAAGTGCCGGCGCAAGGCGCGTTCGCGCAACGCATCGGCATCGTGCTCACCGGCGACGGCGGTTGGGCCGGGCTCGATGTTGCCGTCGCCGATCAGCTCGCGCAGCGTGGCATCAAGGTGGTCGCACTCAACACGCTCAAGTATTTCTGGGAAACGCGCACGCCCGACGATGCCGCCAACGCGCTCACCCGCATCATCGGCCATTATGGCGCGCAGTATCCGCAGGCCGATTTCGTCGTGCTTGGTTATTCGTTCGGCGCGGGCCTGGCGCCGGTGCTGATCAACCGCCTGCCGGAAACCGCGCGCCGGCGCGTCGCCGCGCAGGTGCTGATTTCACCCGACGATGAGGCCGTATTCGAGATCCACGTCGGCGACTGGTTCGGTTCCACCGCGCACAAAGGCGCCATTCCCATCGCCCCGGAAATTGCCAAGACCACGGTGCCGGTGATCTGCGTGCACGGCGCCGACGAAGACGACAGTTTCTGCAAGCAGATCGTGGGCAAACCCAACGTGCGCGAACTCGTGCTGCCCGGCGCACACCACTACAACGGCGATTACGACAAACTCGGCGCGGGGATTGCGGGGGCGTTGCCGGCGCGGAAAAACTGACGTTTCAATCCGCGTCAGTGCTCCGCTACGCGGCTTGTGGAATCGAAAGCAGCGTTCAGGTCAAAACCTGCAATCCGTGCTTCTGCACCACGCTCAGCAGCTTGAGCGCCGCACCGCTCGGACGTTTCGCGCCGGTTTCCCATTTCTCCACCGTGCTCGCGCTGGTATTAAGATAGTTCGCGAACACGGGTTGGCTGACGCGGTTGCTCAGGCGCAGCTTCTTGATTTGCTTCGGCCTCAGATCGGGCGGGGCAGCAAGGCAGACTTCATTGAAGTGGCGCATGGTAGCTTTGTCGATCGTTCCAACCTTGAACATGGCCGAGGCTGAGGAATGAATGGCCTCGAAAGCGTCACTCTTGAATTTGCGTTTGGCGTTCATGGCATATCTCCACAAGATGCTGATCGGAGATCATCTCCGCAATTTGTCGATCCGTGGCGTTGGCGTAAGCCTTCGCCAGTCGGCGAAATTCGGCGAGCTCGTCGTTGTCGATGTTGGGCCGATCCTGCTTGGCGTAAAGGTATTCGTAAATCAGATGCCGCCCGCGCTTTAGCAGAATGATCCCGCGTTGCCGATTCTTGTCCAGGCGCTTCTTGAACACACCGCCGCCAAGATCGTCGGTTTACCCGAGAGCCACCTGCCGCGCCGCCACGCAAAGTTCCGTATCGCGAATGCGTGCTTTAGTGGCGGCCTTGGCGAACCACGCCGTCTTGAATACCCGGCCTGGATTCGCGGCAGACGTTGGCATGCGTAAAGTGTAGCACTCGGTGCTACCATGTCAACGGCTCGCCTGCGCAGCGCGTCGCGCAATGATAAAGCTTAATCCTGGCCCGCAGGCCGCATCAGTTCAAGCAGGGCATTCCTGCGCTTTGCCGACAGACCGCGGTAGCGTTGCAACAATGCGCGCTCGCGCGCATCACGCGCACTCAGAGCTTCGTCTTGCGCAAGATATATGTTGCCTGCTTCGCCGATTTTCCGCGAAGCCGGCGCCACACCGCAAATCAGTTCGTCGAGCGATGTGCGCAGCATGTCCCGCAGCTTCGGCAGCAAGCGGAAGTTAGGCGTCTCCCTGCTATTTTCCCACGCCGATACCGATGACTTGGTCACGCCAAGCGCAAAGCCGAGCTGCTCCTGCGTCAACCCCGCTGCGACGCGGGTTTCACGCAGGCGGTCGGCGAAACGCTTCATCGAATCACTCCATCCCGCAGGGAATTCCTACGGTATGGCGGAGTCGGACGTCTGTCGTGTGGAATAAATTGATAAGTGAAGTTCGGAAAAACTAGACTAAAAATAAATCGCCATCGCGGTTCAGGGGCGGGGATGGACGCTTGGCTAATGCGGAATGGACAACGCCACGGGCCATAGGCTCGTGACGATGTGCGGGCTTGGGCGAAAAGCGGCCAGCTACAATCGGGCGATTTGGTTTGGTATCCGGGACTCTCGGTATGGATGGCGATAGAACATTTCGACAGATCGCTCACCCGAGCACACGCCGCCTGCGCCAGCACCGCAGCCGCAACGTGCGGCCGTTTCTCCATCGTTTTCGTGCAGCAAGGCTTCCACGCCGACGGAAAAGGCGATATGCGGCAGTTCCGAACTTGCAACTTTGGATCGCCAGCTTGGCAAAACTTTCAATGAGGTGATCGAGCGCGCGCCAACGGATCGGCTAAAGGCCGTGCGCGCCGAGCAGATTGCATGGATCAAAAGTCGCAACGATGCCTGCGGTGGCGATGCGACGTGCATCGGGGATTATCTTCATCAACGCATCGCGGCGTTGAAGCGAACCGATGCCAACGGATTTTCAGATCCTGCAACGCCTGTGTAGTCGGCGCCGCCGCCGCAACCCGCGGCGCCGAGTGTGCCTCCCATTGCGGTGGATTCGATTACATTCGGCCATGGCGCGGATGCAGGCGGAGAGATTCGCCAGCCCGATACGAAGTTCGGCGACAAGGACACCATCTACGTGCGCATTCAGGCGAGCGTTCAGTCTTCGACGCCGCAAACGCTGGATGTGGTTTGGGCTAGCGCCAACGATCAGGTTCTGAAACGCGACCGCGCGACCCTGACCAGCGGCTCGCATCATGTTGTGTTCAATTACAGCGACTACCAGGGGATGCCCGTGGGCCAGTACAAAGTCGGCGTTTACGTCGATGGCAAGCTGGTGTCGGACAATTCGTTCAACATCGCACTGTCGGGCTTTGAAAAGTTCAAGCGCGGCATGGAGAAATTGGGCGTCAAGGTGCAGGTTCAGCAGAACTAGGCTGCTCAGCCTCGACGCACGGCGACGACATCGAAGCCACGCAGCCGTTTCCAGGTTGCATCGGCGGTGATGACGCGGGCCTTGAGATGCTGAGCGAGCGCCAGACAACAGCGGTCGCCGAGCGAAAGCCCGAGCGACCGCGTAACCGGTCGGAGTGCGGCGGCGAGATTCGCCTGGATTTCGTCAAAGGGCACCACGTCGAGGCCGAAGGCGCCGAGTTCGCGGGCGATTTCTTTCGCGGAGACGCCGCGTTCGGCGAGTTTGGCACCGGTCTCTGACCAATTCACTGCACTGACGGCGCCGCCCGGATGCGCGAGTTCCTCCAGGACGTCGTCGGCGCCTGCCTCGTTGAACATCACCGCCAGCAGCGCCGAAGCGTCGTAGACCACGACGTTCATTCGTCTTTTGCGGCGTGGCGCCGCTCGCGCAGCAGCGAATCGACTGCCGGGTTCTTTGGATCGCGCAGGCGTGCCAGGCGCGCCTGCATTGCGCGTATCGCCGCGCGACGGCTCACGACGCGGACTTCGCCATTGACGACAGAAAGCGACAGAAGCTCGCCCGCGTTGAACCCGACCTGCTCTCGTATCGAGGCCGGTATCAGGACACGGCCTTCTTTGCTGAGGCTGCTGATGTATTCTTTCATGGCATGCGCGTCAGATTTGGCAATTAATGAAGTATTGACAAACGTATTGCAATTGTCAATTCTGAACACTGCCTAGCCGATCAAGAACCGCCGATACCCACCCGACACCAGCGCGGCAATATCGATCAGCAAACCCGGCACCCAAACGCCGCGCGGGTAGGCCAGATACGAGCCGATCCATTCGGGTTTGAACTTGTCCTTGTACTTGCGCACACCCTGATAATTGTAGAAGCGGTTGCCGTATTGGAACGCGAGTGCGGCCAAGCGTTCGTTGACGCGCGCATAAGGGTTGTCGCCGACGCGCGAGAGCGGCGCCATGCCGAGGCTGAAGAGTTCGTAGCCTTGTTCCTGCGCCCACAGCATGACCTTGGCGAACAGGAAATCCATCGTGCTGCGCGGCGTGTCGGCGACGTGGCGCATCAGATCGACGCTGGCGTGGCCATTGGCGCCGTAGGGCGGTAGCACGTTGGCGAATGCGATCAGCTCGCCGTCGCGACGCACCAGGCCGAGCGGGCTCCAGGCGAAATACGCCGGATCGAAACGGCCGAGCGAAAAGCCTTTCTCCTCGCCGCCCTTGTCCGCCAGCCAGGCATCGGAAACGCGTTCCAGATCGCTGAGCAGGGCGGTGTCAAACGGCGGGTATACAAGTTCAAAAGTTAACTTTTCCTTGGCCGCGCGATTTGTGGCCTGACGCAAATCCTCCCAGCGCTTGCCGGCGAGCGAGAATTCCGCGAGTTCTACCAGCGCCAGTTCGCCGAGCTTGAACAAGTCGAAACCGTGATCGTGGTAGCGCGACAGATCCGGTTCGAGCACTTCGTAGAACACCGGCACACGATCCTGGGCGTCGGCGAAATGACGGAAGTCGAGAATTGCGCGATCGATGCCGGCGTCGGTCCCGCAGGGCGAACCGAGCGCAACCAGGCGATCGCGGATGCTGCCGTAGGCGATCACGGCCTGATGATCGGCCGCCCAGAACAGGTGCTTGTCGGCCATGAAAGTAAGATGCGCGAATTCACCGCCGCCGTGCGCTTGATACAGATTGCGTGCGCGCTCCAGCTCGGCGTGATCAGGCAGATGCAAGGCCGGGCGCTTGACGGCGAACCATTGCCAGATCAGGTAGACCACCAGGCCGAGCAATGCTGCCGCCAGGCCGCGGCCGATGCGCGAAGTGTGTTCGCCGAAGCCGACATAAAACAGGTCGAACGAATCATCGCCCAGCACCTGGGCCACGCCGATGGCAAAGAATACGAGTACGCAAATCAGCAATCCGGCATACCAGCCGAGCGTGGTCGCCGAAGTCAGGGTCATGGCGCGGCGCGTGAACGCGCGTTTGCGCGTGCGCAAGAGTGCAGCGACCGTGAGCAGGAACAGGGCTTCGCCAAAGTGCAGGCCCTTGGTGACGGCCAGTCCCGCGCTGATCAGCAGCAGCCATTGCGCCACGCGATAGGCCAGGCGCAGGCGGCCGTCGATGCCGCGCGCGAGTCCGAGCAAGAGCACGCCGGACAGCACGCTGAACCAGTTCGAGCTTTCCACCGCCAGAATCGGCAAATGCGCACGCACGACCTCGATGTGCTCGCTCACCGACGGCAGCGCCGCGGACGCCAGTTGCATTGCGCCGGCGCCGAAGGTGAGTACGGCGAGCAGGCGTGTGCCGAGATCGGCGAGCAAGGTGACCGGCAGGCCGAGCAGGCCAAACAGCGGATGTCCGGAAAGGCGTTCGCGCAGTCGCACCAGCAGCGGCAATCGCGCGGTGAGCATTTCCGATCCCAGGTACAGCGCGCCGAGCATCGGCAGCAAATAATAGGCGATGCGGAACAGCATCAGGCCGGATACCACGGCGGCCTTGTCGTAACCGGCTTCGGTCAGTGCGAGCAGGATCAAGCCGTCGAACACGCCGAGGCCGCCGGGAACCTGACTCACCAAGCCGAGCACACCCGCACCCGCGAACGCGCCCAGCAGCAGACCCGGTTTGACGTGTTCGCCGGACAGATAAACGCAGGCATACAGCGTCACCGCGGCCAGCAGCCAGTCGAGCAGCGACACCAGGGTCAGTTCCAACTTCAGCCGCAGCGGCGGCATGCCGGCATCGGCCGGCAGCCAGCGCATCAGCGAGCGCCGCGCGGTGAGGAAAAAGTATAAAGGTAGATAAAGTGCGGCGGCGATCAGCACCGCGCCCGCGACCCAGCGCTGCACCGTGCCATTGGTCAGCGGCAACGAACTGGTCGATAGCGTGGCGATGACCAGCAGTGACAGGCCGGACATCAGCGACAGCGCCTGCATGCCGATCAGGGCCGCCGCGCGCGACAGCGGCACCTTGAGTGCGCTCAATCCCATCAGGCGCACGCTCGCACCCATCGCGCCGGAAAGGTTGAGCGTGTTGGCCATGCTGTTGGCGACGAAGGCGAGACGAAAAACATCGCGCGCGTGCAGGCCGAGCTTGAGCCAGCGCGCGATCAGCCAGTCGACCGTGCCGGTGAAGGCGACGCTGAACGCTGCCAGCGCGGCGACGCCGAGCGCGGGCAGGGTCGGCACGTCGAGCAGGGTGCGCTGGATTTCAGTCAGATCGAACTCGCCCAGTTCGTGCCACAACAACCAACCGGTCAGCAGCAGGAAGGCGATCGGCACGATCCAGCGCAGCCGTGTGAACGGACGCGACGTGGAAGCTGCGCTGCTGGCGGAGGCAGGATTGCTCATGGCGGGTGTGGCCGGCGTGGCTCGGTCAGTCGGCGGCGACACGCGCTGCCTTGACGCCATCGCGCAGATCGATCAGGCCCTGCCGGTATTGCGACATCCAGTTGCGCGGCACGCCGAAACCGTGACCGACATGTGGCAGGTTGATGACTTTTCCATTTTTTACTTTATCCACAAATACCACCGTCGCCGGCGGATTGCAGACCTTGTCGATATCGCCTTGCAGCACGATCCACGGCGCCGGAACGGCCGGCACGGTTTTGAACACGATGCCGTACGGCGGCTTGTGCTGTTTTTCCGCGGTCAACCCGGCGCCTTCGCAAAAGGGTTTGTGGATGATCAGATCGGGGCAGAAACCGAGCGTCATCGCACCGGAAAACCGCGTATCGCCGGCTTGCGCCAGCGCGGCGTAGGCAATCGTGGCGCCGGACGAATAGCCGACCAGAACCGGGTGGTATTGCGCTGATAAATTCATCGCCGCGCGCACTTTCGTGCCGAGATCCGCGAGCACGCCGGCGGCATCGCTGCACGATCCCGTATCGGACTCCAGCGACTTGAGGAAAGCCGGTGTGCTGAATCCGGCGACCCAGTAGCCGAGACTCGCAGCGGTCTGCGCCATATCCCACACGCCCAGATTCCAGCCGCCGTCGCCCGAGGCGAACAGCGCCAGGCCGCGCGCTTCGCCTTGCGGCGCATACACGGTAACTTCGCCGATGCCGGGAAAATCGAGTATGCGTGTGGCTTTCGGATCGTGCGCGGGCGGCTTCGCCTTGTGCGTCGGATGCAAAGTGGATTTTGCAACTTGTGGATTATGCGGCACCGGCACAGTTGCGGGAACAATGATGGCCTGTGCCGGAACGGCGGCGGCCGGCGCTGGCGGATCGGCGGCGTAGCCGGCGCTGCCGAGTGACAATCCGGTCAGCGCAAGCGCGCGAATGAGGGTTCTGCGGGAGTTTACGAGCACGATCGTTACGCCGGATCACCCGGCTCCTTAGGCTATGACGTCCGGCGCCAGGGCGGCGCGGTTACGTGCAAATTATCGCACGGGAAACCGGTGCCCAGCGCGTCGAGATACGCGCACGGCAGCGCTCAATGCGGCGGATTGTGCTCGTCGGCACTGCGCTTGGCCTGTTCGTCGGCGTGCAGTTCGAACCACATCGCGTTGAGGATGGCGAAGGCGCAGGCCAGGCCAAGGCCGAGAATCCAGCTGAAATACCACATCGTCGCGTCTCCTCAATACATACCGTGTGAGCGGCGCACGTGTTCCAGACTCACGCGCCCGCGTAGCACGCGATACACCCAGGCCGTATACGCCAGCACGATTGGCAGCAACACCACGGTGCTGAGCAACATCAGGCCGAGCGTGGTTTTGCTGCTGGAGGCATCCCACACGGTCAGGCTGCTGTTTGGATCCAGACTCGATGGCAGCAGGAACGGAAACAGGGCGAGGCCGGCGGAAAGGATGGTCATGGCAATGGCCAGTGCGCTGGCGGCAAACGCGATCCGGTAGTGCGACGCCAAGCTGAGTGCGGGCATCGCCGCCGCAGATATCACGGCCAGCAGCGGTGCCAGCCAGAATGCCGGATGCATGCCAAACCCGGCGAACCAGTTGCCCTGCGCGACGACGTGTTTGAGCAGGGGATTGGATGGCGCATCGCCGGCGATCGTCGAGACGATGGCGTAACCGGGCAGGCCGAATGCCAGCCAGGCGCCGGCGCCAAGGTAAAGCAATACGAAGGCGACCGAGGCACTACGCGCCACCCGCGACGCGCGCGCGGCGAGCACGATATCGGCCTTCATCGCCGCATATGCCGCGCCGTGCATCAGGATCATCGCCAGACTGATCAGCCCGCACAACAGGGCGAACGGCGACAGCAAGCCGAGGAACGATCCAGCATAGATCATGCGCAGTTCTTCATCGAAGCGGAACGGCACGCCGAGAAACAGGTTGCCGAAGGCGACACCGAAAATCAGCGGCGGCACGCTGCCATTGACGGTTAGAACCCAGTCCCAAGCATTGCGCCATTGTGGATTTATGGATTTATTGCGATAGCTGAAACTCACCGGACGCAGGATGAAGGCGGCCAGCAGCACGAACATGGCGACATAGAAGCCCGAGAACGCGGCCGCGTACAGTAGCGGCCACGCGGCGAACGTCGCGCCACCGGCAAGAATGAACCAGACCTGGTTGCCTTCCCACACCGGCTCGACCGTTTCCAGCAAGGTGCGGCGTTCGGCATCGTCGCGACCGAGCACACGCACCAGCGCGGCGATGCCGAAGTCGAAGCCGTCCATGACGGCGAAACCGATCAGCAGGACGCCGAGGATCAGCCACCAGATGACGCGCAGGGTTGCATAGTCAAACATGGCGCGGCGCTCCGGATGTACTCGTCATTCCCGTGCAGGCGGGACTGCGGAGGCAGGATGCCGAAGCGAACATTCGCGCAGCGAATGGCCCGTAGGGCATGCGAGAGGAGTCGCATGTAATCCAGTTCCTGCTCTTCTTCTTGAAGGGTAAAGCTTCCACTCCTCCTGCGGAGGAGCGGGTAACTTTTCTTTGCCCGTGCAAAGAAAAGTTACCAAAAGAAAGCACGTTGGCCTGCGCCCCAGGTTTTACGCCCTGCAAATCTGCAAATCTACGAACGGTTCCAGTCCACGAGTTCGGGGCATTGAACCGCGCCGCCGTCAAGCAATACCGGCGATACGCGCGCCGCCGATGACTCGATGAAACGTGAGAAGTACACCGTAAAAAGCCATTACGCCGCCTCAACGAATACGTAATCGGGATCTGCGCAGCCTTTCCGGTTATACGTGTGTAAAACCTGGGGCGCCACGTAACGTGTTTTCTTTCTTGGTGACTTTTTTCTTTGCACGAGCAAAGAAAGAAGTTACCCGCTCCTCCGCAGGAGGAGTGGAAGCTCTGCTTTAAGCGAAAACCAGAAATCATGTCAGGTCCCGACATCAATCTCACGTTCCTGCGCGCGATCATCCACCGGCGGCGGCCACATGCCCAAGCCATCCGGTCCCTTGCGCGCGTAGCGCAGCATCAACACCGCGTCGACTACGGCGAGCACAGTATAAAAAACCACAAATCCAATAATGCTGAAAAGCACCTGGCCTGCCGAGACCGACGACACGCCGAGCGCCGTCGGCAGCACGCCGGAAATTGCCCACGGCTGGCGGCCGTACTCGGCGACGATCCAGCCCAGTTCGATCGCCAGCCACGGTAGCGGCAAACTCCACAGCGCCAGTTTCAGATACCAGCGTTGCGCGTCGAGCCGGCGTTTGCTCGCCAGCCAGAACGAATAGGCGAACAGCGCGATGAAATACAAACCGCACGCGACCATGATGCGGAACGACCAGAACAACACCGGCACATTCGGAATCGTGCTGTCCGCGGCATGGTCGATGTCGGCGGGCGTGGCGGCAAGCGGATCGGCGAGCGTGCGCTTCAGCAGCAGGGCATAGCCGAGGTCGGCCTTGTGTGCATCGAAATCAGCGCGCGCTGCGACATCGTCGCGATTGCTGCGCAACTTCTGCATGGCCGAGTAGGCGATCAAGCCGCTCTGGATGCGCGTCCGCGCATTGGCCACCAGCTCGGCAATGCCGGGCATCACGGTGTCGATTGAGCGCGTGCCGATCAGGCCCATGACCCAGGGAATGCGAACCGCGAAATGCGTGGTGCGGTTTGTCACATCGGGAAAACCGAACAGGGTGAACGATGCTGGCGCCGGCTCGGTTTCCCACATCGCCTCGATCGCGGCGAGCTTCATCTTCTGGTTTGCCGAGATGTCATAGCCGGATTCGTCGCCGAGCACGACGACGGACAGCGCGGCGGCCAGACCGAAGCTCGCCGCCACCGTCATTGAACGCTTGGCGAATTCGATATTGCGGCCGCGCAGCAGATACCAGGCGCTGATCGAGAGCACGAACATCGCGCCCAGCACGTAGCCTGCACTGACCGTGTGCACAAACTTGGCCTGCGCGACCGGATTGAAGACGACGGCAGAGAACGAGGTCACTTCCATGCGCATGGTGTCGAGGTTGAACTGCGCGCCGACCGGAAACTGCATCCAACCATTGGCGATCAGGATCCACAGCGCCGACAGATTGGTGCCGAGTGCGAGCAGCCAGGTCACGGCCAGATGTTGCACACGACTGAGACGATCCCAACCGAAAAAGAACAGGCCGATGAAGGTGGCTTCGAGGAAGAACGCCATCAACCCTTCCAGCGCCAGCGGCGTGCCGAACACGTCGCCGACGTAGTGCGAGTAGTAGGCCCAGTTGGTACCGAACTGGAATTCCATGGTTACGCCAGTGGCCACGCCCATCGCGAAATTGATGCCGAACAGCACGCCCCAGTACTGGGTCATGCGTTTCCAGATGTCGCGACCGGTCATGGCGTAGACCGACTCCATGATCGCCAACAGCCAGCACAGGCCCAGAGTCAAGGGTACAAATAAAAAATGATACAAAGCGGTCAGCGCGAACTGCATGCGCGACAGGGTGACGACATCGGGATCGATCATGGCGACGCTTCGACAGTGACGACGGGGCTTGCATCGAGCAGGTGCTGCTGCAACGCGCTGGGGGAAAGATCGGTGCGCGGCTGCGGCGCGATGAAGGCGTAATACAGGATCGTCAATGCAACGAGTTTGACGAATACGACCCAGGTCAGTTCGAGCTTGTAGCGGCGACCGGCGCGCGAGGCGAGCCAGGAAAATGCGTGATGGCGGCGGTCGGCGTTCATCCCACGGGAATTCTACTCCGGCGTAGCGCGCGAATATAGCGCGCCCGATGCCGCAATCACGCCGCCGCGAACGCATCGCGCGTGAGGTTTTCCGGCGCTCTCTCGGTGCAGACGACATCGTCCTCGATGCGAATGCCGCCATAGCGCCGGAATTTATCCACTTTGTCCCAATTTATATCTTTTGACTGCGGCTTGTTCTTGAGTTCGGCCAGCAGCATGTCGATGAAGTAGATCCCTGGCTCGATCGTGGTCACCATGCGTGGTTCCAGCGTGCGGGTGAAGCGCAGGTAGGGATGGCCCGGTGGCTTCGCTATCGTGCCGCCGCTATCGTCCTTTTGGAAGCCGCCGACATCGTGCACCTGCAAGCCGAGCATGTGGCCGAGGCCGTGCGGGAAGAAGGCGCTGGACACACCGGTTTCGACCGCAGCCTCCGCCGACAGGCGGATAAAGTTCTGCTCGCGCAGGATGCTGGCCAGCGCATGATGCGCGTGGATATGCAGTGCCGCGTAATCCTGTCCCTTTTTTACTTTTTCCACAAAGCTGCGTTGTGCCTTGTCGACCGCAGCGATCAGGATTTGAAATTCCTCGGCCTGTGCCGCCGCATAGGTGCGGGTGATGTCGCTGGCGTAACCGTGGAAGTTCGCGCCGGCATCGATCAGGAAGGAATCGGCATGTGCCGGCGGCGCGCGATTCAGATCGGTGTAGTGCAGCACCGCGCCATGTTGGTTCAGCGCGATGATATTGCTGTAGGGCAGTTCGTTTTCGGTTTCGTGCACGGCATTGAGATAGGCCGTATTGATGTCGTACTCGGAATGCCCTGCGCGGAACGCGGCCTCTGCGGCACGGTGCGCGCGCGCGCCGAGCTTGCTGGCCACACGCAACATGGCCAGTTCGTAATCGGTTTTGTACGCGCGCTGCCAGTGCAGGTAATTCAGTACCGCAGGCGGATTGTCCGGCTTGATCGCGCCGACCGCCGCGTTGTCCTCGCCGATGATGGCGCAGCGTGCGAGATTCTTCGGCAGATGCGCCACGGCGTGATCGGATTCGCGGATGACAACGATATCGAAATGCTCGACCCAGTAGCCGGCCGGAGCTTCGGGCACGACATGCCAGTAATCCTGCGGCTGCAGATAGATCAGTTTCGGTTTTTGCCCGGGCGTGTAGGCGATCCACGAACCTGGCGCTTTCGTCACCGGCAACCAGTGTTTGAAATGCGGATTGACCGCGAACGGATACGGCCGATCGTCGAGAAATTGGTAACGCGGCACGCCGGACGCGATCAGCAGATGCTCGAAACCGCCGCGCGCCAGTGCCGCGTCGGCATGCTGCTGCAAGGTTTGCAGATGCCCGGGATAAAGTTTTGCCAGCAGATCGGACATGGTCGACGCTCGCGCGGAAAGGAACGTCTATTGTGCCGCAAGATGCGCAGGCTGCGCGTAACAGCCGGATAAGCCGCGTAGTTCAGTCGAACTGCCCGCCCGGGCTCGTCACCCAGTCGTAGAGGATGTTGTAGTCCTCGGGCGCGATGTCGATGATGCGGAAGCCGGACCAGAACTGGCCGGGGACGTTGGCGGCTTCGCTCCATTGTTCGTGCATGCCGATTTCGAGCGCGTGCATCTGGCCGGTGGCGGCGCTGGGCAACTGGAAGGCGAACTGGAACAGCGCGTCTTCGGGCAATTGCCGGCTGCTGATCATCAACATGCCGTCGATGGACAGATTGCCGATATGGCCGATCTGTTGCCCGGTGAGGGCGTTGCTCACCTGGATGGCATGATGCGCGCGTTTGCGTTGCGAGCGGCGATGTTCGGTCATGGACGTTGGCCGGAAACGAAGCGATTGATCATGCCGGCACCGGAACCGGGTCGTTGCCGACCAGTTGCTTGAGCGACGATACGATGGCCTTCCAGGCGCGGTCGACGAGCGATTCCTGCTCGGGTTCGACGATGCTGGCCTGACCGCCGATGATGTCGAGCGCAAGTTGCTCGAGCATGCGTTCGTCGGTGCGCACGCCGCGTTGATTGACGAACAGACAGCGGCCGGTGAGGGTGGAAAACCACGCCAACTTGCGCCGTACCTTGTCGCCTTGTTGATTGGTGCGGAACTCGAACCAGGTGCCGAACGGCAGGGTCTTCAAGCGCTCGAACATGCGCGCCTGCTCACTGTCCGGCACCAGTGGTTTTTTCTTTTGCGCGGGTTTCGGCTTCGCCGGTTCGTCGAGGCCGATGTCGCCAAGACGGGTCTTGCTCTTGAGCTTGATTGCCAGCTCGGTGTTCGAGCTCGGGTTCTCGTCGTTCGCCGCCTCTTCCGGCAGGAACAAGTGCTTGACCACGGCCTGGATGTCGTCCTTGTGATAGCCGACCTGACCCAGCCCGGTTTCGATTTCCGCGCGCAACGCCATCGGGGGCTTGGAATCGCGGCCGCCGCCGCTGGCGAGCAATTGATCCGCCACGGCCAGGCGCTGCTTGTAGGTTTCGCTGTTTTCGCCCTGGCGCAGCAGGGTCAGGGCAAGGACATCCGTCCAGGCCTTTTCGAGCAGGGTGCGCACCAGCTTGTTCGGGCGCGCGGCGGCGATGCGCGCATTGATTGCGTCGCCAGCCTGTTCGCGCGCGACCACCAGTTTTTCCCGGCCCTTGGCGGCATCGACATGACGCCGCTCGGCCACTTCGGCCTTGCGCGCCAGTGTATGCATATGCTGCGACAGATCGCCGAGCATGTTTTCCATCAGGCCCAGATCGCCGTCGAATTCCTGGGTGACGCGATCGACCACGATCTGCATCTTGTCGACCAAGCTGCGATCGGCCGGACCTTCGCTGTCGTCCAGCCAGTGACTGCCGGTTTCGGCGATCGCGTTGAGCAGTTGCCGTGCGGGATGCGTGCGCCGGGTGAAGAAGCTCTTGTCGCGCAATGCGACGCGCAGTAGCGGCACCTGCAACTTGGTCATCAGCGATTGCGTGCTGCCATCCGGGCGCACGTTCTTCATGATGTAGTCGAACAACATGCCGACCAGATCGATGGTGTCGGAATCCTCGGCAGCCAGTTGCGGCGTCTTGCCGTCGGGTGCGAGCTGGCGCAGGTGCGCGAGCAGATCCTGCTTCAGATGCGCCACCGAGCGCTGCACCACTTTGCCACCCATCATCAGCGGCGAGATCGGTTTGGATTGCAGCGCACCGAGCACCGATTGCACGTCGTCGCCACTGGGGATGTGGCCGCTGCCGCCGGCCGCGGTATCGGCAACGCCCAGCGCATGCCGGCGTCCGGCCAGCAGTTCGCGCAGCGTGGTGAACAATTCAGAATCGCGTTCGTCCGCCGGCGCGGCATGTGCTTGCTCGGATGGCATCCAGTTGGGCATGCCGCCCGCACGCGGCGCCGTGTCCGCACCCATTGGAGCAGCGGGATAGGGGTGCATCCCGCGCGGCGTGTCCCGCGTAGGCGAAGTCGCTGCACCCGCACGGGCGGCTGGCGATGGCGAATATCCGAGCGGTGCTTGTGCTTCGGCTTGCCGCGATTCGGCTTGCTTGGCCGCCTCCGCTGTCGCGGTGTTTTCTGTAGCAGTGGCGCTGCCTTTGCCTCGCGGCATTTGCGCGCGCAGGTTGCGCAAGATGCGCTGATTGATCAAGTAGGTATTGACCGCTTCGTAGAATTCGCCGATCGCGCTGGTCGCCATCTGGTCGAACGTGCGATAGAGCAGAACGCGATGGTCGGTCGTGATGTCGAGGCAGGCGCAGGCGTGGCGCAGTGCGTCACCAAGCCGCGGCGGCCCGATCGGCAAGGTCTCCGCGTCGAACGCGGGCGCGCCGGCGAGCACGCCAAAACGATAGCCGAGTGCCGATAGCGCCGGCGCCTGGCGGATTTCGGCTTTTGCCGCGAGTTCCTGCAAGGCCAGCGATTCTTCCAGGTCGCTGGTTTCCACCAGCGAAAGTTCTTGCTTGACGGGTGTACCGGGACGCCGTTGCGCCGGTGCGTCGACAGCCGCCTCATGCTGGCGGTCGAAACGCGCCAGGGCATCTTCCATTGCCAGCATATAGCGAGGCGCGACATCGGCGCGGCCGCGCTTGATCTCGCGCAAGGTCTCGAAACATCGGTGTTGCTGTTCGTTGCTGCGACCTTGTTCGGCCAGCTTGAACAACTGCATCTCGACGTCGTTCAAGGTCGCCACCAAGGCGCGTTCCAGTCCGCTGGAACAGGCACTGAGAATGCCTTCGAGCAGGTTGCGCACACGCGGCGCAAGATCGGTGCGGCTGGCCAGCACAATCAGTGCCGGTTCGCTGTCGCCGATTTTCGGTCCCACTCCGCGTGTCGCCTGGTTCATGCTGTCGATCCCCATCTACGGCTTCTGAATTCGGCTCAAGACCGGACTTTTCAGAGTGAATTCCATCACATTGCGCAGTCCCCGGACACGGCCGGAGACTTGCGCATCGACAATCCCTAGCAGATTCTATGCCTGCGGCGGGAACACGGCCAGTGGCGGGATCAATGCGGCGGCTGCCAGATCAGCTCGACATAGCCCGAGCGGCCCGGTGTGTTGTAGCCGTGGGCCAGTTCGTAATCGCGGTCGAAGGCATTTTCCAGCCGCAGGCCCAGCCGCCAGGCGGCGGTCAGTGCGTAGCTGGCGCGCAAATTGACCAGGGTGTAGGCGCCCAGCGTCACCTGGTCGACGTCCTGGCGCTTGCCGCTGTAGACGAATTCGGCCCCGATGCGACCGCGCGCGCCCAGCGCCCGTTCGAGCACACTGGTGAACTTCTGTTTTGGCCGGCGCAACAGTTGTGCGCCGGAATCCGCGTTGCGCGGATTCTGTAGCGTCAGATTGTCGTCGAGCGACCAGACGGCAGCGCGCCAGTGGTGCGTCAGCTCGATGCCGTCGATGGCGGCACGATCGATGTTGATGGCTTGAAATAGCGTACCGCCGGAGAAATCGATGAGATCGTGCACGCGCGTGGAAAACGCATGCGCCGCGATCTCGTTCGCCGCGTCGAGCGTGATTTCGGCGCCCAATTCGGCTGTGCGCGAGCGTTCGGGATCGAGCGCCGGATTGCCCGCGTAATAACCGCCGTAACCGGGCGAGTAGAGTTCGTTGAGCGTCGGTGCGCGGAACGCAGTGCCGTAGCTCGCAGTCAGACGCACGCCATCGCCAGCCTGCCAGCCGAGCGCGGCGGAACCCGAGAACGCGCCGCCGAACGGATCGCTGTGGTCGTAGCGGCCGGCAATCTCGCTGTCGAGATCGCTGGCCTGCGTGCGCCAGCCGGCAAAGACGCCACGATTGTTGCGCGCCACATCGTAGGGCGCGCCGAACCCGGAGTCGTCGATGCTGACACCGCGATCGTGCGCGTAATCGAAGCCACCGACGATATGCTGCGTTGTGGACAATGCGACATCGTTCGTCCACGCAATTTGTTCGCGCGTCGAGGTGTAGGCGCTCTGGAACGCTGGCGTGTCGATATCTTCGCGCGAGGTGCCAACGCTCAGTCGATGCTGCCAGGCATCGCTCAGCGCGCCTTCGAGATTGACGCCCACGGCCTGATCGAGCGTGTGCGAAATACCCTGGCCAGGATCACCGTTGTCGAAGCTTTGCGTGCCTTCGCTGCGAAACAGGCTGGCCGACAGGGTTTGCGCGGCGAGCCGGTAATCGCCCTGGGCGACGACGTTGTGATTCTGGAAGCCGTTGTCGTCGGGATTGTAGACGTAAGGGCCGGCGGCGGGATTGGTCGCGGAAAATCCGCCGACGTGGCGTGCGCCGACCTGCACGCTAAAGCCGCCGTCAGCGGACTGCGCACCGATGCCCGCGCTGCCATCGGCACTGCGGTAGCTGCCATAACTGGCGGCGATATGCGGCGCGTCGAGTTTGCGCGTGAAGATCTGGATCACGCCGCCGATCGCATCCGAACCCCAGTAGCTGGCGCGCGGCCCACGCACGATCTCGATGCGCTCGATTGCATCCAGCGGCAGGTTCTCGAACGCGAACGCGCCGGTGTTGGCCGAGGCCACGCGCACACCGTCGATCAGCACCAGCACGTGATTGGAATTGGTACCGCGCAGAAACACGTTGGTTTGTTCGCCGGCACCGCCGGTTCGCGCCACGTCGACGCCGGCTTGCAGGCGCAGCAAGTCGAGCAAGTCCGGCGCCGCGCTGGCATCGATGTCGGCGCGCGTGATCACGCTGACATCGGCGAGACTGGCATCGACGGTTTCGCTCACGCGCGAGGCGGTGACTTCAACAGTCGGCTGTTCGGTGACGTCTTGCGCCAGCGCGTTGACGGCAAAGGTGGTGCCGAGAAAAAAAGATAAAAAGGATTTTTGCAGCATTGTGTACTCCGTACGCTCACCCGCGATTGATGGCAAGACGTGCGGAAGACGGAAGGGTGCCGGCGGACGGTTGCACGGCGGCCCGACCGTTGCCCGCCGCAACGCCTTGAGCTTGAGTGACCGCAATAACTGCGGGCCACATGCCACAGGCCGGTCTCCGGGCTTGCAAGTTGAGAAGTGCGATCATGGAAGATCGCAAAATACCTCTCGTCGATCCGATCGCCTTCCCACGTCTGAACGCAGTGGCGTGATGACCGGATGGAACTTGCTTACCGTTGCGGGGGCAGCGCTGGAATAAAGTTGAGAAGTGCGGTCATGGACGACCGTTTCTTGATTTTCGCGATCATGGATTGATCGCAAAAATACGCAACTTGCACCAGCTTCCCGTTTCACCTGCGATGAGCGATCACCGCGGGCACCTGCGACGCGGCGCAGTGTAGGGGCGCAACGATGCCTGCGCAACCTTGCGCGTCATTCCGGCAGTCCCTGCCGGAATGACGGAAATCTTCAGTCGTTATCCGTTGCCGTTGCGACATCGAGTAATTCACCGTCCACGCCAACGCGTAGCGCGATTTCGATCGGTCGGCAGCACACCGGGCAGTCTTCGACATAGCGTTGCGATCCGGCGGATGGATCGACCACGGTGTCATAGCTTTCGCCGCAGTAGGGGCAATGGATCGCCACGGTTTCGAGGTTGCCCGACATGGTCATCCCGGCAGAAACGATCCGATCACGTCGTTGAGAAAACGCTGGCCGAACTCGGTCGCACGTATATTGCCGTCGGCGATTTCCAGCCAGCCGCGTGCGATGGCGGCGTCGAGCTTCGGTTGAATTGCGTCGAGGTCAAGACCGGTGCGTGCGGCAAAATCCACAATGGGAAATCCGGTGTTCAGGCGCAGCGCATTGAGCATGAATTCCGAAGGCAGACGTTCGGCGGCGATTGCATCATTGCCGCCGATTCTGCGTGGCGTACCGGCATGTTCGAGAAAACCGCGCGGCGTGCGCACTTTCCAGCGGCGGCGAATCGTGCCGGTTTCGGCATCGGTCAATTTTGCGTGCGCGCCCGCGCCGATACCCAGGTAATCGCCGAAGTGCCAATAATTGAGATTGTGTCGGCATTCGTCGCCGACACGCGCGTAGGCCGATACTTCATACTGTACCAGGCCGGCCAGTGCGAGTCGCGCCTGACAGGCTTCCTGCATGTCCCAGGCGCTGTCGTCGTCCGGCAGCGGCGGCGGGTTGGCGGCGAATGGCGTGTTCGGTTCCAGGGTAAGTTGATAATGCGACAAATGCGGCGTTTGCAACGTTATCGCTTTTTCCACATCGGCGAGCGCAGCGTCCAGCGTTTGCTGCGGCAGCGCATACATCAAGTCCAGATTCAGATTCTCGATGTCGGCGTCCTGTGCCGATTTCACGGCGCGCTCGGCTTGCGCCGCGTCGTGGATGCGGCCGATGCGCTTGAGCGCGTCGTCGTCGAAACTCTGCACGCCGAAACTGATGCGGTTGACGCCGGCACGCCGGTATTCCGCGAACGGGCCGTGCTCGACCGTACCGGGATTGGTTTCCAGCGTGATCTCGATGTCGTGTGCGAACGCCAATCGTGACGCGACGCCATCGAGAATGCGCGCGATATTGTTGGGCGCAAACAGGCTCGGCGTGCCGCCGCCGAAAAAAATACTTTGCAGCGCGCGACCCTGTGCCAGCGGCAAATCCTGATCAAGGTCCGCGAGCAACGCATCCACGTACTCGCGTTGCGGCAACGCCTGCGGCGCGTTATGCGAATTGAAATCGCAATACGGGCACTTGCGCACGCACCACGGGATGTGGATGTAGAGCGATAGCGGGATCGCCAGCACGCTCATATGGTTTGCAGCAGCTCGCGCAATTTCGTCAGTGCCAGCCCACGATGACTGATGCGATTTTTCACCGCAGGATCGAGTTCGCCAGCGCTCGCGTTCAATGCCGGATCGAAAAACACCGGGTCGTAGCCGAAGCCGCGGTTGCCGCGCGGCGCGTGCAGGATCGTTCCGTGCCAGCGACCTTCGGCGATCAGCGGTGCGGGATCGTCCGCCGAGCGCAACAACACGATGACGCAATAAAAATGTGCGTTGCGTTGACTTTCCGGCACGTCGCGCAAGGCGTCGAGCAACTTGGCGATATTCGCCGCGGCGTTGCCGTGACGGCCGGAGTAACGCGCGGAAATCAAGCCCGGCGCACCGCTGAGAGCATCGACGCACAATCCGGAATCGTCGCCGAGCGCGGGCAGGCCCGATGCGTGCGAAGCATGCCGCGCCTTGAGCAGCGCATTTTCCACAAAGGTACTCGCGGTTTCGTCGGCGTCGGCGATGCCGAGTTCGCCTTGCGCGACCAGTTCGATGCCCGAGCCGGTCAGCAGTTCGCGGATTTCGGTGAGCTTGCCGGCGTTGCCGCTGGCGAGAACGATCTTACGCACCTGACAGCGCCTCGCGCTGCAAGGCAAAAAGTTCACTTATCCCTTTTTGCGCAAGTTGCAGCAGCGCATCGAGTTCCTCGCGGCGAAACGCGTGACCTTCGGCGGTGCCCTGCAATTCGATAAAACCGCCACCGTCGTTCATCACCACGTTCATGTCGGTATCGCAGTTCGAATCTTCGGCGTAATCCAGATCGAGTACGGGTTCGCCGCGGAACACGCCGACGGAAACGGCGCCGATCGCGCCGATCACCGGATTTTTTTTCAGCGCATTGCGCGCTTGCAGATTGCGCACGGCGTCGATGAGAGCGACATAGGCGCCGGTGATCGCGGCGGTGCGGGTGCCGCCATCGGCCTGCAACACGTCACAATCCAGCGTAATCGTGCGCTCACCGAGCGCGGCGCGATCGACGCAGGCACGCAGGGAGCGTCCGATCAAACGCTGGATTTCCATCGTGCGTCCGCCCTGGCCGCCGCGCGCGGCTTCGCGTTGGGTGCGCTGGCTGGTGGCGCGCGGCAGCATCCCGTATTCGGCGGTGATCCAGCCTTCGCCCTTGCCACGCAGGAAGGGCGGGACTTTTTCCTCGACGCTGGCAGTGCACAGCACGCGCGTATCGCCGAACGCGATCAACACCGAGCCTTCGGCGTGGCGGGTGTAGTGGCGTTCGATACTGACGTTGCGCAGTTGATCGGGCGCACGGCCGGAAGGTCGGAGGAGGGTTGCCATCGCGGATATTTCACAAAAGTGCGGGCGCGGAGTTTACCATTGCCGTCCATTACGAACCGGGACCCACGCGCATGATCCGCAGCATGACTGCTTTTGCCGTCGCCGAGGCCGACACGCGCTGGGGCGCATTGAGTTTCGAATTGCGTTCGGTCAACCACCGTTATCTGGAACTAAATCCGCGCCTGCCCGAGGAATTGCGCGCGATCGAACCGGCGCTGCGCGAACGCGTCGCGGCCAAGCTCACGCGCGGCAAGGTCGATGTCAATCTGCGTTTCCGGCCGGTCGATGCCGCCGCCGCCGACATCCAGCTCAACGACGCCGTGCTCGACAAACTCGAACGCACCGCGGGCGTACTCGGTGAACGTTTTCCGAAACTCGGCACCGATTTCACCCGTCTGCTCGAATGGCCCGGTGTGCTGCTGCGCGAGGAAGTCGATCAGGAAGGTCTGCGCCATGCCGCGCTCGACCTGCTCGATCGCGCACTCGCCGACATGCTCGCCACGCGCCAGCGCGAAGGCGAACGCCTCGGCGTGTTTCTGCGCGAACGTCTGGATGCGGTCGCGCGCATCGTTGCCCAGGTGCGCGAGTGGCTACCCGACATTCGCGCGACGCTGCGCGCCAAGCTCGAAACGCGCCTTGCGGAAATCAAGCAAAGCGCCGAACCGGGCCGTCTGGAAACGGAACTGGTGCTGCAACTGTCGCGCATGGATGTCGACGAGGAACTCGACCGCCTCGCCGCCCATGTTGCCGAAGCCCAGCGTGTGCTTTCATTGCCCGATGCCGTCGGCCGCCGGCTGGATTTTCTAATGCAGGAATTCAACCGCGAGGCGAATACGCTCGGTTCCAAGTCGGTCGATCAGCGCACCACGCAGGCGGCCGTGGAATTGAAGGTGCTGATCGAGCAGGTTCGCGAGCAGGTACAGAATATCGAATGACGGCGCTTTGATGCTATAGTGACGTGACGTCATAACGTCAAGGTGATTCATGCAACCTGAAACGACCCGCGCGACTATTTATCTGGACAAGAACCTGCACAAGGCTTTGCGGCTCAAGGCTGCCGATACACATTGCTCGATTTCCGAGATCGTCACGAATGCCGTGCGCGAATCCCTGCGTGAGGATGAGGAAGACCTTGCCATCGTCGCCGAACGCGCCAACGACAAGCGGCTGAGCTACGCCGAGTTCATCGCCAAGCTCAAAGCCGATGGCACGATATGAGCTGAAATTCGCAGCACGTGCCGTGAAGGATTTGCGCGGTGTACCGAAAGCGACGGTTCGTCGCATCATGCAACGCATCGTTGGCCTGCAGGACGATCCGCGACCGCCTGGTGCGATCAAGCTTGCTGGACGAGAGACGTTCCGGGTGCGTCAAGGCAATTACCGAATCTTGTACGACATTTTTGACGCCGTGCTCGTCGTCGAGGTCATCCAGA
>JANWJJ010000086.1 GCA_025451955.1 Rudaea sp.
ACATATCCAAGTTTTCCGCCGGATTGCTCGTCGACATAACGACGATTGTGCTCGACCCAGGCGTGATACTTGAGGTCGGTTTCGCTGCTGATTGGATTGACCAGTACGGTGCGCGCATCCTGCTCCGCCGGTTTCGAGCTGACTCGCAGTTCTACCGGCTGGCCGGGCGCGATCTGCAGCAGGCGATACGGATTGTCGTGCGCCCGCAAGTCGTGGCCATTGATCGCGAGAACGTAATCGCCCACATGCACGCCGATGCCGACTTCGGTCAGCGGCGAACGATAACGCGGCTCGTCGTTTTCGCCCGGCATGATGCTGGCGATACGATAACGGCCGGCGCTCTGATCCAGCTCGAACCGCGCACCGAGCAGGCCGACATTGGGTTTCTTCGGCAAGCCCAGATCGCCGCCCTGCACGTAGGAATGCGAATTGCTCAGCTCGCCGACCATCTGGCCAAGCAGATAATTCAGATCGGAACGGTCGCCGGCATCCTTGATTTGCGGCTCGTATTTCGCACGCAACGCGTTCCAGTCGTAACCATTCATCTTGGGCGAATAGAAATAGTCGCGATAACGACGCCAGACCTCGCGGAAGATTTCGGCGAACTCCTGATGCGGATCACGCGTCAGTGCCAGACCCGAGAGGTTTATCGTCTTTGCGTCCTTGCCGTCGCCATCGACATCGTAAACCTTGTAGGTCTTGCCGCTGCGCACCAGCAGTTTTTCGCCATCGTCGGACAAACCGGCATCGTCCACGTCTTCGACCAGGGTTTTGTCCTTGCGATGCTTGAGATTGTAGACGTGAATCTGCGGCTTGAAGCGGCCGTCGCGGCCATAATAGAAACCGTCGCTGACCGAATAGACGATGGATTTATCGGTCACCGCCAGCGCCTGGATATTGTCGGCGTCGATTGGCACACGGGTCAGGCGCGAGGCCAGCCCGTCGAAATCGATATGCTCGTATACCTTGTCGCTTTTTTCTTTTTTATTCTTTTTCGACTTGGCCGAATCTCCGGCGTCATCGTCCGCCTCCGCCTTTGCCTTCGGCTCATCGTCTTGTACCGGAAACGGATTCGGGCCGTCCTTCTGCAAGGTCAGCGCATAAATGCCGATGTTGCGGTTGGCGGCATAATTCCATTCGACTGCGCTCAACTGCGGCGCCCATTCGCGTGCGCCAAGGAAATACAAAAACTTGCCGTCCGGCGAGAACGCCGGCGTCGATTCGCCGAATAGCGGATCGGTGACGCGCAGGCTTTTCCCGTCGGCCACCGACCACACGAACACCGATGGCTGAGCGTTGTCCTCGTTCAAGGTGTAGGCCAGATAGCCGCCCTTGGGCGACCAGGTGTAATCGCGTTGCAAACCGAACGCATCCGTGGCTATCTGCGCCACCTTGCCATCGGCGAGATCGAGCACGTGCACGCGATTCGCGCTGTCGCTGAACGCAATGCGCTTGCCGTCCGGCGCCCAGCGCAAAGTATACAAACGCCCATACACTTCGTGAGTCAATTGCCGCGCTGCGCCGGCGCCGTCGGCATCGCGCACCCAGACGGCTTCATCGCCGCTTTGATCGGAGACATAGGCGATGCGCTTGCCATTCGGCGACCATGCCGCCTCGCGCTCATGCGCGCCCGGAGTCTGGGTCAGGTCGCGGGTGATGCCATGTTCGACCGGCACGCTGAACAGATCGCCGCGGGCAACGAAGAACGCGCGCTCGCCGTGCGGACTCAGGCCGAACTGCTCGATGTGATCGGCAACCGCGATGTGTTCCGCGCGCATCTTGGCGCCGTCGGTCGGCACATTGATGCTGATCGCGCGATCCTGATTCGCATTCACGTCGTAGACGCGCAGTTCGCCGCCGTATTCGTACACGATGTTTCCGGCACGGTCGCCACTGGCCCACCGCACATCGAAGTGACGGTGCTTAGTCAACTGGGTGGTCTGGCTGCTGCCGATGTCGTAACGATAGAGATTGAGCACATCGTCGCGATCGGAAACGAAATAGATGGCGTTGCCAATCCAGACCGGATCGCGATCGGTGCGCGGGTTGTTGGTGATGTTGCGGCCCTGCTGGGTCGCCAGATCGAAAATATACAAATCCTCGGCCCAGCCACCCTGATAGCGGTTCCAAGTGCGGAAATCACGAAACAGCGGCGAATACACAAGTTGCTTGCCATCCGGCGAAAACTGTCCGGCGCCGGAAATCGGCATCGGCAAAGACTGGGGCAAACCGCCATCCGTCGAAACCGTAAACAGGCGCGGCTCGGCCAAGGTGAAGCCGTCGATGTAAGAGCGGAACAGAATCTTGCCGCCGTCGGGCGTCCAGCCGTAAACCTGGTTATCGAAACCCCAGCGCTGCGGCAGCGGACCCATCGCCGGGTAGTACGTCAACTGCGTCGGTACGCCGCCGTTGACGGGCATGACGTAGACCTGGTCTTCGCCGCTGTAGTCGCCGGTAAAAGCAATCTGCGAACAGTCCGGCGAGAACTTCGCCGATTCCTGCAAGCCGGGACCGGCCGTGAGCCGGATCGCCGTGCCGCCCTGCGCGCCTACCGTCCACAAGTCGCCGCCGTAGGTGAATACGATGTGGCTACCGCAGATGTCGGGAAAACGCAGCAACTTGGTCTGCGCGGCGGCGAATGGCGTCAACGCGAATAGCGCAAGGGCTGCGGCCAGACGCAGACAACGGTGACGGATCGGCATGGGAATCCCCGTGTGGAAATACGGCAAAAGGTTGCGGATTCTAGCGCTCTTGGCCGCAGCGCGGGCAGGCCGGAAGTCATGCCTGTCCGGGCAATCGCATCTGTTAAACTTTGCCGTCTGACGCAAGGGAACGGCCCCATGCCCGCACAGCGCTATTATCTGAGCATCGACGATCTGGCGCGCGCGCGCGGCCAGTTCAGTGAATTGTCGTTCCATGGCAATTCGCCGGACAGCTTCGCGACGCTGCTGCAAAGTGCCCTGCGTGAGCCGACATTGTGGCGGCGCTGGCGTGCGATGCAGCCGGATCCGGACGCCGTCGACCCGGCCTTGGGCGCCAGCGACCCGGCCGCGACCGTGACTGCCACGCAATCGGATCTGCATACCGATGTCGTCGTCACCACGAATCTGCCGCATGCCATTCTCAAGCACCGTCTGACCCTGCTGGTCGGCGCGCACTGGAGTCTGCGCGACGTCAAATCCGTTTAATCGAAGCGCATGAATTTGTCTACATTTCCATTTTTTCCTATCGGGGAGACCCCAACATGTATATATCCCGCCTGTTGCTGATTGCCATGACCACCGCCCTCACCGCCTGCGCGCAAGCGCCGCAGAAAACCGAACCCGCCAAAACGACGGCGGCCAAATCCATGCCGCTGCGGGTCAATCCGCTGCTTGCCGCGAGCACGTTGCCGTTCCAGGCGCCGCCGTTCGACAAGATCCTGGACCGCGACTACCAGCCGGCAATCGAAGAAGGCATCCGGCAGAAATTGGCCGAGATCGACAAGATCGCCAGCAATCCCGAGCCGCCGACGTTCGAGAACACTTACGTCGCGATGGAAAAATCCGGCGTGCTGCTCAGCCGCGTGGGCATGGTGTTCAACGGCGTGGCTGGCGCCAATACCGACGACACGCTGCAAAAAGTGCAGGAAGAAGTCGCGCCGAAATTGACCGCGCTCGATGACGCCATTCACCTCAACGACCGCTTGTTCCAGCGCGTCGATGCGGTATACAACGACCGCGCCAAACTCAAGCTCGACCCGGAATCGCTGCGCCTGGTCGACGTCGTGCACGCGAACTTCGTGCAGGCAGGCGCGAAACTGTCTGCCGCCGACAAAGCCAAATTGAAGGATCTCAACAAGGAAGAAGCCTCGCTCGAAGCCGCGTTCAACAACAAGCTGCTGGCTGCGACCAAGAACGCGGCGCTGGTGGTGGATGACAAGGCCAAACTCGCCGGTTTATCCGACGCGGACATCGCGGCCGCGACGCAGGCCGCACACGACCGCAAACTCGACGGCAAATATGTATTGACCTTGCAGAACACCACGCAACAGCCGGAATTGCAGGATCTGACCGATCGCGCCACGCGCGAATCCCTGTTTGAGGCTTCGTGGAATCGCGCGGAAAAAGGCGACGCCAACGACACCCGCGCCACCATCGAACGCATCGCGCAGATTCGTGCGCAGAAGGCCAAACTGCTCGGCTTCCCGAACTACGCCGCATGGACGTTGCAGGATCAGATGGCCAAGACGCCGGCCAACGTACTCAAGTTCATGCACAAACTCGTACCCGCCGCCGTCGCGCGCGCGCGCGCCGAGGCACACGACATCCAGTCGGTAATCGACAAGGATCAGAAAGCCCTCAAGCAGCCGACCTTCAAGCTCCAGCCGTGGGATTGGGAGCATTACGCCGAACAGGTGCGCAAGGCCAAGTACGATCTCGACGAGAACCAGATCAAACCGTATTTCGAGCTAGACAATGTGTTGAAAAACGGTGTGTTCTACGCCGCCAATCAACTCTATGGCCTGACCTTCAAGCAGCGCACCGATATTCCGGTGTACCAGCCCGACGTACGCGTGTTCGAAGTGTTCGACAAAGACGGCAAATCGCTGGCCTTATTCTATTGCGACTACTTCAAGCGCGACAACAAGAACGGCGGCGCCTGGATGGACAACTTCGTCGGCCAGTCGAAACTGTTCGGCACCAAGCCCGTCATCTACAACGTCGCCAACTTCACCAAGCCGCAGCCGGGCCAGCCGGCGCTGCTGTCGATGGACGACGTCATCACCATGTTCCACGAATTCGGCCACGGCCTGCACGGCATGTTCGCCGACGAGGAATACCCGACACTTTCGGGCACGAATACCGCGCGCGACTTCGTCGAGTTCCCGTCGCAGTTCAACGAACACTGGGCGTTGAATCCGAAAGTGTTCGCCAACTACGCCAAGCATTATCAGACCGGCGCGCCGATGCCGCAGGCTTTGGTCGACAAGATCAAGAATTCGAGCAAGTTCAACAAGGGCTACGCCATGACCGAAGCGATCGCCGCGGCCATGCTCGACATGAACTGGCACATGCTCGGCGCCGACGCACCGTTGCAGGATTCCGACAAGTTTGAAGCCGCCGCGCTGAAGCAGGACAAGATCGATCTGTCCTACGTGCCGCCGCGTTACCGCTCCAGCTACTTCCTGCACATCTGGGCCAACGGCTATTCCGCCGGCTACTACGCGTATTCGTGGACGCAGATGCTCGCCGACGATGCCTTCGAGTGGTTCAAGCAACACGGCGAACTCACCCGCGAAAACGGCGACCGCTTCCGCGCCATGATCCTGTCGCGCGGCAACACCGAGGACCTGGCAAAGATGTACCGCGACTGGCGCGGCGAGGAACCCAGCATCGAGCCGATGTTGATTGATCGCGGATTGAAGGCGGAAGCCAAGCCGCACAAGAACAAGTAACGAACAGCGCGTCGAGTACGACAAAAGCGCGTCCGGCAACGGGCGCGCTTTTTTCTTGTCAGTACGCAAACTCCGTAAACACCGGATCCACACTTCCCTTCCACGCCTTGTGGAAAAGTTCCAATTTGCGCTCGGCGGGAGTCTGGTTTGCCTGGGCGAATTCGATCAGCGGTTCGAGGAAGACGGCTTCGCTGGCACCGATCGAATTGAGTTTGGCGCGGCGGGCAAGTCCGTGACCGGAAATTTCCAGTGCGCGTTCGGCAAGATCGCGCACTGTGCCGTTGCGGAACGGCAGTTTCAGTGCGTGTTTGGGCACGCCGTCGCGCAGGACATTGCGCTCGATCATGCTGAAATCCTTGACCAGATCCCAGGCTGCATCGAGCGCGGTCTGGTCGTAAAGCAGACCCACCCAGAATGCCGGTAGCGCACACAGGCGATTCCACGGGCCGCCGTCGGCGCCGCGCATTTCCAGATATTTCTTCAGCCGCACTTCGGGGAAAGCCGTGGTCATGTGATCGGCCCAGTCCTTCATCGTCGGATGCGCGCCGGGCAGTTCCGGCAACTTGCCGGCAAGGAAATCCTTGAACGATTTGCCGGCAAGATCGATGTACTTGCCGTCGCGATAGCTGAAGTACATCGGCACATCGAGCAGATAGTCGACGTAACGCTCGAAGCCAAAACCGTCCTCGAAGACGAAATCGAGCATGCCGGTGCGATCGGGGTCGGTGTCGGTCCAGATATGCGAGCGATAACTCAGATAGCCGTTTGGACGTCCTTCCGTAAATGGCGAATCGGCGAACAGAGCGGTCGCGATCGGTTGCAGGGCCAGCGAGACACGGAATTTCTTCACCATGTCCGCCTCGGACGCGAAATCCAGATTCACCTGCACCGTGCAGGTGCGCGTCATCATGTCCAGACCGAGCTTGCCGACCAGCGGCATGTAGCGATGCATGATCGCGTAGCGGCCTTTCGGCATCCACGGCATTTCGTCGCGCTTCCACTTCGGCTGGAAACCCATGCCGAGGAAACCGAGCTGCAATTCGTCGGCGACGGTTTTGACTTCCTTCAGATGACACATCACTTCGCAACAGGTGTCATGGATCGTGTCGACCTGGCCACCGGAAAGTTCGAGCTGCCCCGCCGGCTCCAGCGTGATCGAGCCGTCGCCGCGAGTCAGCGCGATGATGTTGTCGCCTTCGTACACTGGCGCCCAGCCGAAGCGCGTGAGTCCCTTGAGCATCGCGCCAATGCCGCGTTCGCCTTCGTAAGTCGGTGGACGCAGATCGTCGAGGCGGAAACCGAACTTTTCGTGCTCGGTGCCGATTTTCCACTTATCCGCCGGACGCGCGCCCGAGGCCATGAACTCGACGAGTTCCTCACGGCGCGTGATTGGAGTTTCCTTGACGGCGCTGGGTCCGGACATTGAAATTTTCCTCGCTACGGTAGCGCAATGTTGGGGCGCTCAGCCGGCAAGCAAGCCGGCGAGCGTGGCACGCGCCTCATCCAGCCCAGTCTTTGCCAGCGACGAAAACAGTTGCGCCGTGGCCGGCCAGCCCTGCGCTGCACACTCCTTGCGCACGACGGCCAGCGTGCGTGCGCCTTCGCTGCGCGACAGTTTGTCCGCCTTGGTCAGCAGCACATGGCAGGCCAGATCGATATCGCGGCAGAACGCCAGCATCTGTCGGTCGAAATCCTTGAGCGGATGGCGGCTGTCCATGATCAGCACCACGCCGCGCAGGGACTCACGCCCGCGCAGATAATCGTCGATGGCGTGCGCCCAGCGCTCGCGCACCGCTTCCGGCACCTTGGCATAACCGTAGCCAGGCAGGTCGACCAGCCGCCGCGCTTCGTCCAGCGCAAACACATTGAGCAACTGCGTGCGCCCGGGGGTTTTCGAGGTGCGCGCCAGGCCGGTCTGGTCGCAAATCGCGTTCAGGGCACTGGATTTACCGGCATTCGAGCGCCCGGCAAAGGCGATCTCGGCGCCGGCATCGGCCGGCAAGCGGCGCGGATCAGGTGCGCTGAGCAGAAAGCTCGCGTGGCGAAACGGGTTGACCGTCATACTTTGTCCCTGTTTGACCGTGTCTGGAGCGACTGGGATAATCGAGTTCTTGTGCCGGTCGGCCTGACCCGAACTGCGGGCAGACTACCGGATCGGCGACCTTCGGAGTGAAGTGTATGAGTTTTCGGCATGTGATTGCTCTCGCCGCGCTGATCGGCGCCGGCTCGATCCAGGCGCAGACGCCCGCGGCACCGGCCGCTGCCGCGCCCGCTCCGGCGGCCGCAACTTCCGCTCCTGCCGCGGAAGCACCGCTCAAACCGGGCGACGCCACCGCCGGTCAAGCCAAATCCGGTACCTGCGCCGCCTGTCACGGCATCGACGGCAATTCGGCCTCGGCGCAATATCCCAAACTTGCTGGTCAGCACGAAGACTACATCGCGCGCCAGATCGAGTTGATCAAGTCAAACAAGCGCGCCAGCCCGGTGATGATGGGCTTCGCCATGCAACTCAGTGCGCAGGACATGCACGACATTGGCGCCTACTTTGCCAGCAAGGCCTCGCTGCCCGGCGTCGCCGACAGCAAGCTGGTGGCGCGCGGGGAAGCGCTCTATCGCGGCGGCGACGCAAGCGAAAGCGTGCCGGCCTGCATGGCCTGTCACGGCCCCGACGGCCGCGGCAATCCGGGATCGGGTTACCCGCAACTCGCCGGCCAGCACGCCGATTATGTGGCGCTGAAACTCAAGGATTGGCATGACGGCAAAACCTGGAGCGACGACGATCGTGCCAAGATCATGCCCCTGGTCGCCAAGGGCCTGAGCGATGCCGACATCGCCGCGCTGGCATCCTATGTCGAAGGTTTGCATAGCGCCGACGCGAGCAGCACTGCCGCAAAGTAATTTTGTATACTTTTCTGCCGCATACCAGGAAATCTTGCATGTCTGTCCACCGCCTTGCGTTTATCGCCACCGCGCTGTTCATCGGCAGCCTGAGTTCGTTCGCCGCGCACGCACAACCCGTTGCTGGCGATAACTGGGAAGCCGGCAAGAATTATTTCCTGATTGATCCGCCGCAGCCAACTACCACCGGCGACAAAATCGAAGTTACCGAGGTGTTCTCCTACGGTTGCCCGGCGTGCAATTTTGTGCACCCGTCCATCGACAAGCTTGCCAAGGCGCTGCCGCCCAATGCGGCGATGAACTACGTGCCGGCCGCGTTCAATCCCGCCGAGGATTGGCCGATGTTCCAGCGCGCCTATCTCACCGCCAAGGCGCTGGGCATTGCCGAAAAATCGCACGATGCGATGTTCGATGCGGTTTGGAAATCCGGCGAACTGGCGACGATGGACAAGGCGACCAATCGGCTCAAATCGCCGATGCCATCACTTGAAGATGCCGCGAAATTCTATGCGCAGTACGGCGTCAAGCCTGCGGATTTCGTCGCCACCGCCAATTCGTTCACGATCAACACGCGGATGAAACAGGCCGATGCCTATGTCAAGGCCTGCGGTGTGGAAAGCACGCCGAGCATCATCGTCAACGGCAAATATCGGCTGACGCCGCAAACTGCCGGCAGCTGGGACAAGGTCGAACCGCTGGTGCTGTTCCTGATCCACAAGGAATCCGTCGCGAAATAACGGAACTTGCGCCCCGTACCAGCGTCTTATCCCGGCGCGACGGTATCCATTCGAGGAGAAACCGATGTTGAAATACCTGATTGTCCTGGCCGCCGGGTTGTTCGCGGTTTCCGCCTGCAATGCCGAAGACGCCGCCGCGGGTGCGCAACGCCAATGGCAGGCCGGGCAGGATTACGCTCTGATCACGCCGCCGCAGCCCGTCGCTGGCGACAAACTCGTGGTCACCGAGGTGTTCTCCTACGCCTGCCCGCACTGCGCGCACTTTCAACCTTACGCCGAAGAACTCAAGAGCAAGCTGCCGAGCGGCGTGACCTTCACCCTGCTGCCAGCGGTATTCAATGCGCAGTGGGAGCCGTTCGCCCGCGCCTTCTACACCGCCAAATCGCTCGGCCTGCTCGACAAGACACATCAGGCGCTGTTCGATGCGATTCACCGCGATCATCAGCCGCTGAACTCGATCCAGGATCTGGCCAACCTGTTCTATGCGAATTACGGTGCGAATCCGGGCACCTTTCTATCCACCGCGACATCCTTTGTCATCGAAGGCGAGATGGCGCAAGGCAACGAGCTGGTGCGCAAGTATGGCGTCGATGCCACGCCGACGCTGATCATCGACGGCAAGTATCGCGTCACTGCCAACAGCGGACGCGGCATCGCTTTTCCGGAAATGGTGCAAATCGCGCTGAGCCTGGTCCAGCAGGAACTCGCCGCGAAGCCGGCGCACGCCGCGCCGGCGAAGAAAGTACACAAATAAACTTTCGCGGCGCTTGCGGCGGACAGCACGACCGCCTAGGCTGCGCGCATGTGTGCCACTGCCAGAATTCGCGGCGCCTCGACAGATGAGCCGCGGCATCTGCAACTACTGAGCTGCAATATCCTCGCCGGCGGCAGCATGCGCCGCTATCGCGAATACGTCACCCAGAGCTGGAAGCAGATCCTGCCCAGCCGCGGCAAACGCGGCAACCTGGACAACTTCGCCAAGCTGCTCGCCGACTTCGATCTGGTCGGCCTGCAGGAAGCCGACGCCGGTTCGCTGCGCTCGGGCTTCGTCAACCAGACCCAGTATCTGGCCGAAGCCGCGGGTTTCCCGTACTGGAGTCATCAGCCCAATCGCAAGGTGGCGCAGTTCGCCGCATCCAGCAACGGCTTGCTGACGCGAATCGAACCGGCCGAGGTGCTCGATTATCCCTTGCCCGGACGCATTCCCGGACGCGGCGCGCTGTGGGTGCGCCTGGTGCTGGACGATGCGGAATTGATTGTCGTTATCGCGCATCTGTCGCTGGGTCCGACCGCGCGCAGGAAGCAGCTTGATTTCCTCGCCGAGCTGATCGGCCAACACCCCCGCGCCGTGCTGATGGGCGATCTGAACTGCAGCGCGCGCGGAGCGGAACTCAAACGCCTGTTCCGCAACACATCACTGACTCCGCCGGATGCGGCATCGCCGGCGACGTTTCCAAGCTGGCAGCCGCGCCGCGCCATCGATCACATTCTGGTGTCATCGGATCTGCGCATCGAACAGTTGTGGACGCTGCCACATCCGGTGTCGGATCACCTGCCGCTGGCCGCGCGCATCGCCTTGCCCGCCGTGATCGAAACCGCGGCCTGACGCAATCGTCACGTTGCCATTCGGCTAGACTGCGAACATTTCCACAGCATCTTTCGACATGTCATTGCGCAAAATCACAATCTGTCTGTTCGGATTGCTCGCACTCGGCGCTGCAATCGCGGTAGCCGCTGATCCAACCGAACTGGCCAACCAGCGCGAGCGCTTCCCCCTGGTTTGGGAAGCCGCGCAGCACGGGCCGGACCTGGCCTGGCGCAAGCTCGCCGTCGGCCTGGAAAGCTATCCGCTGTATCCGTATCTGGAATTGGCGGCGCTGCAACGACGGATGCCGGAACTCAAATCCACCGAGGTCGAGAAATTTCTCGCCGCCTGGCCCGACAGCCTGCCCGCGCAGACATTGCGCGAAGCTTTTTTGCGCGAACTCGCCAAACGCGGCGACTGGAAGGGTTTTGCCGCCTTGTATACAAATGCGATTCCGGGCAAGGAGCTGCAATGCGATGCATTGCAGGCGCGCCTGGCCCTCAAGCAACCGCTCGATTTCAAACAGGATGTGGAGCCGCTCTGGCTGTCCGCCACCAGTTCGCCGTCTGCCTGCGATGG
This sequence comes from Rudaea sp., assembly GCA_025451955.1. GTDB lineage: Bacteria > Pseudomonadota > Gammaproteobacteria > Xanthomonadales > Rhodanobacteraceae > Rudaea. The sequence continues at coordinate 11,237 of JANWJJ010000086.1, forward strand.
CGCATTCGCGTGGGCGAAATCCCAGGGCAAGCTGACCCCGGCCCTGATCTGGCAACGCATCGATCTGGCGGCGAATGCGGGCCATTCCGTCCTGGTGACATCACTTGCGGCCATGCTCGATGGCACCGAGCGCATCGCCGCAGAACGCATTGCGGCAGCGATCAGCAACCCTGCTGCCACGCTGACCCAAGCCACGACCTGGCCGGATGCGCCGCACGCACGCACTGCGCTGACGGCCGCCTTCACGCGCCTGGCCCGCCGTGACAGCGACGCGGCCGAAACGCAATGGACGAAGCTCGGTACACAATTCCACTTCGATACCGACCAGCGCGATCGCATCCTGCGCGCCATCGCCGTCTTTCGCGCTTCGAGTTATGCGCCCGATGCACTGGCCCGGCTCACGGCTTTGCCGGCGAGTGCCGCTGACGATGCCAGCCGCGAATGGCGCGTGCGCGTGGCGCTGGCCGCACAGGACTGGAAAGCCGCGCTTGCCGCGCTCGACGCGCTCTCGCCTGAGCAATCCACCGATGCGCGCTGGCGCTATCTGCACGCGCGCGTACTGGTAAAACTCGATCGCAAAGACGAAGCCACGCCGATCTTCGAGAGTATCGCGCGCGAGGCCAACTTTCACGGCTTTCTCTCCGCCGACTGGCTCAAGCAGCCATATACGATTTGCCCGGCGCAGATCGATCCGGATGCCAGCGCGGAAGCGACCCTGCGTCGCGATCCGAGCCTGGCTCGTGCCTTCGAGTTCTTCGCCATCGATCGCCTGCCGGAAGCACGGCGCGAATGGGATTTCGCTTCGACGCGGCTGGATCAGAACCAACGCCGGCTCGCCGCCAATCTTGCTTCGCAACGCGGCTGGTACGACCGCGCCGTATATACCTTCAACAAGGGCGACGACCTGCGCCTGTACGATCTGCGTTTTCCGCTGGCGCGCCGCGACCAGATCGTGCGCGATGCGCGCGCCGTCAGCATTGATCCCGCCTGGGCCTACGCGATCATCCGCGCCGAGAGCGCCTGGACTACCGATGCGCGTTCCGGCGCCAACGCCTGGGGACTGATGCAACTGCTTCCCGGCACGGCCGCACAATTGGCAAAAGTGGAAAAAGTTACATTTTCCGGCGCCGGCGCCCTGTTCGATCCCGATCTCAATATCCGTCTCGGCACGCGCTATCTGAGCAATATGGCGGTGCGCTTCGACGGCAGTCCGTGGCTGGCGACCGCGGCCTACAACGCGGGCGCCGATCCGGTCGGGCGCTGGATCAATGCACGCGACATGCTGGAACCGGATTTTTTCATCGAGACGATTCCCTACAAGGAAACCCGCGAATACGTCGCCCGCGTGCTCGCGTTCGCGGTGATCTACGACTGGCGCCTGCACGGCTCGGTGTTGCCGCTGGACTCGCGCTTGCCGCGCATCGGTCAGGCTTACGCCCCGTCCGGCGACGACGCGGCGCGCAAGGCTGTGGTGTGTCCGGCGCCGGCCGCCGCCGTGGCGGCGCAACCGGCCACGGCGAAATAACGCGCCGCTGCAACCCCGGCATGACGTGCGTCGCGCGGATGCGCATAATGCGCGAATGAAAATCTATCTGGTCGGCGGCGCGGTGCGCGACCGCCTGCTCGGCCTGCCCGTCAAGGATCGCGATTACGTCGTCGTAGGCGCTACGCCCGACGACCTGCTGCGCTTGGGCTACAAGCCGGTCGGCAAGGATTTCCCGGTATTCCTGCATCCGCAAACCCACGAGGAATACGCACTCGCGCGCACCGAGCGCAAGACCGGGCGTGGCTATCACGGCTTCGCTTTCGACGCCGATCCCAGCGTCACCCTCGAAGAAGATCTGCGCCGGCGCGATCTGACCATCAACGCCATCGCCCAGGACGACGACGGCAAACTGATCGATCCGTTCGACGGCGCGGCCAATCTGCGCGCGGGCGTGCTGCGTCATGTTGCGTCCGCCTTCGCCGAAGATCCGGTGCGCGTGCTGCGCGTGGCACGCTTCGCCGCGCGCTACGCGGCACGTGGTTTTCGCATCGCCGATGAAACCCTGAGCCTGATGCGGCAAATGGTACAAAGCGGCGAAGTGGATCATCTGGTGCCCGAGCGCGTCTGGACGGAAACGCAGAAAGCCCTGACCGAATCCACGCCGAGCGCCTTCGTGCGCAGTCTGCGCGATTGCGGCGCATTGGCGATCTTGTTCCCCGAAGTCGACGCACTTTACGGCGTGCCGCAGCGCGCCGATTTCCACCCCGAAATCGACACAGGTATACATGTGGAAATGGTGCTGGACATGGCCGCGCATCTGGCTCCCGGCGATGCCTTGATCGGCTGGTGCGCACTCACTCACGATCTGGGCAAGGCGCTGACGCCGGCAGATGTGCTGCCGAGTCATCGTGGCCATGAACACGCCGGTGTCGCGCCATTACGTGCGCTCGCTGCACGGCTGAAAGTGCCGGCAGAATACGCGGCGCTGGCCGAACTCGTGTGCCGCCTGCATCTTCTGGCGCACACGGCCTTCGAGCTGCGCGCGGGCACGATTCTGGAATTGTTCGAGAAGCTCGACGCCTTTCGCAAACCCGAACGCCTGCCGCAATTTCTGCTCGCCTGCGCCGCCGACAAGCGCGGCCGCCTTGGCATGGCCGACAGCGACTATCCTCAGGCGCGCTATCTCGCCGACCTGTTTCACGCCGCGATCCAGCCGAAGGCGCAACCGCTACTCGATGCGGGTCTGAGCGGCCCGGAACTTGGAGCGGCGTTGCGCGAGGCGCGCCTGGCTGCGATTGCGGCGGCGGTGAAGACGGGCAAAAAAAATCCCGCGGTGTGAGCCGCGGGATTGGAATTACCGATCATTCCACGAGCCGTTGCCTGGCTCGCAGACGTCCGATTACGGCGTGCAGCTTTCGAAGCCGTTGAAGAACACGACATCGCCGGCAGTCACATTGAACGTAGCGCTCGCCGGGGTCGGATTGGTGCTGCCGGTCGCGCTCAGCGCCACGCCGCTGGCAACGGTGTGGAAATCCAGACTGGTCGCGATCGTCACCACACCACCCGTAAGCGTGCCGGTACCGAGCGTGGTGTTGCAGGCTCCCGTGGTCAGGGTGACATTCGTGCTGTTGTCCGACAGAACCGGATTATTGAAACTGTCGTACTCGGTCACGGTGACATTACCCAGCGACTTGCCCTGCGCGATATCGCCCGGTGCCGGAGTGAACTTCAGCACCGATCCGCTGGCGGCGGAAACAGTGAACGCCTGGCTGGTGATCGTGGGAATGGCACTGGCCGATGTCGACGCCGTCAAGGTGTAGCTACCGGCAGCATCCAGCACCAGATCGCCGGAGAACGAGGCCACGCCGGCCGCCACCGTTGCCGTGACCGGCGAGCCGTTGAGTGAGGTCGGGCCATTGGCAACAAGGGAAATCGTCGAGCTGTTGTCCGTGGTCAGCACGTTGCCGTATTGATCGGACTCGGTCACCGTTTCCGTACCCGGGATGGCCACACCAGCGATCGTATTCGCCGGCGGATCGGGATTGAACGCCAGACTGACCACCGCGGCCGGAAGCACCGCAAACGGATTGCTGGACGCGGTAAATGCACCCGCCGTCGTCGTCGCGCCAAGCGCGTAACCGCTCGCCGCCTTGGTCAGGGTGAGAGCGGAGAACGTCGCCACGCCATTGCTCAGCGTGGCTGCTGCGCCGGTGAAACTCGGATCGCTGCCGGCAGCCAGTGCCAGAGTGACGCTGTCGGTGCTGTCGCCCGTTTCCACATTGCCGTAGGCATCGACCAGGCTTACCTGTACCGCAGGCGCAATCGCCACACCGGCCACGGTATTGCTGGGCTG
>JANWJJ010000087.1 GCA_025451955.1 Rudaea sp.
ATCGCATCCTCATGCCCTACCTGCTCGAAGCCTTGCGCATGTTCAAGGAAGGTGTTCCCGGTCCGGTGCTGGACAAGGCAGCGAAGAAATTTGGCATGCCGATGGGGCCGATCGAACTGGCCGACACGGTGGGCTTGGATGTCTGCGCCTCGGTCGGCAAGGAACTGGCCGGATTCCTTGGCGTGGATATTCCGGACGGCATGGGCGAACTGCTTGCCGCCGGCAAGAAAGGCAAGAAAACCGGCGAAGGTTTATACAAATGGGAAAATGGTAAAGCTATAAAACCCGAGGTCGATCCGAACTACAAAGCACCCGACGACATTGCCGATCGCATGATTCTGCCGATGCTCAACGAATCAGTTTCTTGCCTGCACGACGGCGTTGTCGCTGATGCGGATTTGCTCGACGCTGGCGTGATCTTCGGCACTGGATTCGCGCCATTCCGTGGTGGCCCGATCACCTACATCCGCAGCGAAGGTGCGGACAAGATCAAAGCGCAGCTCGATACGCTCACGAGCAAGTATGGAAAACGGTTTGCGCCGAAAGCGGGTTGGGATAGCGTGGTGCTCAAGGCAACCTAAGCTCGTCATTCCGGGGCCGCCGAAGGCGGAGCCCGGAATCCAGTTCTTTCTTTTCTGCTCTTTAGACCAAGAACTGGATTCCGGTCTCCGTCAGAATGACAGAAATTTTAGTCGTCCTCGAACCTTTGCGATCCAAACGGTTTCGGCACTTTCTTCGCCGGCGCGATTCCACGCGCGACTGCCTCCCACACCGCGAGCGCATCGCGCGTCGCGGCGACGTCATGCACACGCACAATGCTGGCGCCTTTCTGCACGGCGATCAGCGCCGCCGCAGCGGAACCCGCGGCGCGATCGGCATGTTTCTCGCGTCCAACCAACGTGCCGATCATCGCCTTGCGCGACATACCAACCATCAGCGGCACGCCGAGTGCGGCAAATTGATCGAGCGCGCGCAGCAGCGCCAGATTGTGTTCCAGCGTTTTGCCAAAGCCGAAACCGGGATCGACCACGATGCGTTTCTTGTCGATGCCCGACATCTCGCAGGCGAAGATGCGTTCGGCCAGAAATCGGCGCACATCGGAACCCACATCGTCGTAATGCGGATCGGCTTGCATCGTGCGCGGCTCGCCGAGCATATGCATCAGACACACAGGGACTTTCAATTCAGCCGCCGCATCGAGCGCGCCTTCCCGGCGCAGTGCATAGACGTCGTTGATCATGCCGGCACCCGCGGCAACGGCGGCACGCATGACTTCTGGTTTGGACGTATCGACGGAAATCGGCAGCGTCGTCTGTTGCGCTAGCGCCTCGATCGCCGGAATCACCCGGCGCAGTTCTTCCTCGACCGATACGTCGTCTGCACCGGGCCGGGTAGATTCGCCGCCGACATCGAGCAGATCGGCACCCTCTTCCGTCAGTTTCAGACCGCGCGCAATCGCCGCATCCGTCGAGGCGGCCAAGCCATCGCCGGAAAACGAATCCGGCGTGACGTTGACGATGCCGGCGATGCGCGGGCGATCCAGACGCAATTCGCGGCCGGCGCAATCGAGCGTGCGAGTGAAATCGAACATGACTGAAGTTTACGGCATCGCCGTGCCGCGATGGCGCATGCCTTCGGTGGAGTTTATCCTGCACACATGCGCAGCGATTGTGTCCGGACGTTATCCATCGTATTCGCGCTGGCGTTCGCCGGCAGCGCGATAGCGCAACCGGAAGTGGTGCAAACGGTTCATTTCAGCGCCTACTCGCCATTATCGCGCAGCGTCGAGTTGGCGCAGCGCCTGCTGACGCCGCTGGCGTTCCAGCGCTTGCAGCAGTACCTCGCGGACAAGGGTCAGACCATGCGCGAGCAATCGGTCGATCTGGCGAAGGAGACGTTTGCCGTCTACGTGCCGGCCGGCGCACCGCCGAAGCAGGGCTATGGTCTGCTGGCGTTCGTGTCACCGTGGTCGCAAGCGACGTTGCCGCATGGCTGGGCGCAGGAACTTGACCGCCGCCGCCTGATCTTCGTCAGTGCGGCAAACTCGGGCAATTCGGCCAACGTCATCGACCGCCGCGTGCCGCTGGCCTTGCTGGCTTGGGAAAACATTCGCCGGCAATATCGGCTTGACCCTGATCGAGTCTATGTCGGTGGTTTTTCCGGCGGTTCGCGCGTCGCGCTGCGCATCGCGTTGACCTACCCCGACGTGTTCCGCGGTGCGTTGCTGGAAGCCGGCAGCGACCCCATCGGCGAGCCGCCGAATAGCCTCCCGCCCGCCGATCTGTTCCATCGCTTCCAGACATCTTCGCGACTGGTCTATCTCACCGGCGGACAAGATGCGGCCCACCTGCAGATGGACGCGGCCAGCCGGCAATCCCTGCAATATTGGTGTGTGTTCGACGTGGCCACCGTGCCGATGCCGTGGCTCGGCCACGAGCTTGCCGAACCCGCCGCGTTGGGCCGTGCGCTGGATGCGCTCACGCAATCGGCGACGGTGGATGCCAATCGGCTGACGCAATGCCGCGCGCACAACGAAACGGCGATGACCGCAGCGCTGGCTGAAGCGGAAACCGCGCTGGCACACGGTGATCGAGCGCGCGCGCGATCGCAGATCGCGACAATCGACACCCGTTACGCTGGACTCGCCACGGCGACGCTGCTCAAGCTCGAAGCGCAACTCGACACAAAGCCGTGAATGCGCAATGCCAGGCGACGATCAAGGCCCGCGCGAAGCCGCATACGCCGCGACATTGATCATGTCGCGCAGTCTCAACCGCGACGCTTCCTGCTGCATCGGCAAGGCGGCGGCGTTGTGGCGTCCGCCGGTCTGGAACAGGATCAACTGGCGCACGATGTAGGTCGGCGAGCGCGCGGCCAGCGGCGGGATGATGCCGACGCCGCGTAGATCGGCGCCATGACACGCGATGCACGGCTGCGTCGCGCCATCGCCCTTCGTCGCCAGAATTTTTCCGCGCGCGATGCTTCCGGGCGGCACATACGCAATGAAGCCGAAACGCGCGTCGCGTAATTCGGTGTGTTCGATGTCGGTCGTGGTCTCGATAATGCGCTCGCCGATCGGTTCCTGCGCACTGTCTGCATCCTCCACCAGCATCCAGTGTGCGATATGCGTTTTCGGCACGCTCGCGACTTCAATCACGCGCGTCCACGGTTGGTACTTCAATTTCGAGAAATATGCCGCAGCGATTTTCAGATCGGCATCGCCGACATTACGCGCTTCGGTCGGCATAACTTTGGCGATGGGCGAATCTACACCGACACGCTCGCCGCTGCCGAACGACTTGACCTGCGCGATGATGTAAGCCGCGGGCAGGCCCGCCAATCCGGCGTTTTCCGGCCGGCCTTGCCCGTTCGGCAGATGGCAATACGCGCAAGCCCACGCCGGCTTGCGCCCGTGCGCGACAATGTGCGGCATCGGCAGATGATCCTGCGGCCACCAGTCCGGTGCGCCGAACATGTCGTCGTACTGCGCCAACGTGTAGCTGCGCGCGCTGCCCGGGACATGCAGCGGCTGGTGCATGTCCGGCGGCTGCGCATCGGGATTTGCCGGGGGATTCAGCGGAAACGCCCACGCCATTGCCGCGCGGATTTCGGCACTCGGTGGATTCGGCGCGTACTGCGCAGCGGCGGCTGCGCAAACGATCAGCATCGACACCAGCGCAATGCAGCGAACAGACCACCGCCGCGGACCGCACGCATTCATGGCGAGTCGGATTCCGTTGGCTTATACGGCAACCCCATTTTCTTCAGCACCGCCTTGAAACGCGGGTCGTTGCGAATTGGATCGAAGGCCGGGCTCCACAACGTTTGCGGCTGATTGCTGTTGCGCTTGACCGCGAACAATTCCAGCACATCGAGTGCACGATCCGTTTCGCCCAGCCAAGTCAGGTACATTGCGTGAATGATCGGATCAAGCCGCAAGGCGGCATAGGCGGGCGAGGTCTCCAGCTCGCCCACCACCTTGGCGCGCAACGCCGGATCGGCCATGCCACGTACGAGCAGCATGAATGCGTCCGGGTCTCCACCAGAGAGGGGAGCCGCGAGGCGCATTTGCGCTTCCGCCTGTGGGTAACGATGACGATCGATATCCAGCGCTGCCGCAAACACGTGCGCGAGTGCAAAGTCGGGATGCGTCGCCAAGGTCTGCCTGATCTGTGTTCCAGCCTCATCGAAACGATGCAACGCGATCAGGAATTGAGTGCGATTGACGCCGATCACGGCCGACAGTGGATTGAGCTGCTGCGCGCGCTCAATCTCGCGCAAGGCGGCATCGAACTGCCCCGCGACAAACAGAAACTGCGCGTATTGATCAATGGTTTCCACATCACCTGGAGCCAGTGCCAAGGCGCGGCGGAAGGCCTGATCGGCGTCGGCCCACTGCCAGCGGTCGCCGTATACGTTGCCGAGCGCGACATGTGCCAGCGGCGTGGCTGGATCGAGCATGATCGCGCGCCGTGCTGCGGATTCCGCGCGTGGCAACACGGCCGCTATAGTGTCGACCCCATAGGCCGGCAGCAGGGTCTCGGTCTCGGCCAGTGCGCCCCACGCTTGGGCATAACCGGGGTCGAGCTGCACTGCCTGCTGGAACGCATCGACCGCATCGCGCAGGCCAGATCCACGCGCTGCCAGCAACGTCAGGCCGCGCAGATAGAGATCATGCGCCTGCGGATTCTTCGTGCCGACAGCAACCAGCGGCTGACCGCCACCTCCCTTTAATTGCACGCGCAATTTGTCTGCAATCGCCTTGGAGATTTCATCCTCGACCGCGAAGATGCTGGTCAGTTTGCGATCGTATTTCTCCGACCACAGATGATAACCGCTGCGCGTATCGATCAACTGCGCGGTGATGCGCACCTCATCGCCTGCGCGCTGCACGCTGCCTTCAAGCACGGTGGCGACATCCAGCACTTCCCCAACCTTGCGCAAATCCTCTCGTTTGCCCTTGAACGCGAACGCCGACGTGCGCGCGGCGACTTTCAGGTCGGGAATCTGCGCCAGCGCATTGAGGATTTCCTCGGTGATGCCGTCGCTGAAGTAATCGTTCTCGGCATCGCCGCTCAGGTTGACGAACGGCAACACGGCGATGGACTTGGCGGGAATGGCGGCGGCGTTTGCTGCGGCGTCGAAACCAGCGCCCTTGTGCCAGATGAAGGTGTTGGTCAGCAGCGATACGACTGCGATCGCGAGCACCGCGATGATCGCGAAATCGAGTTTGCGCGCGGTGGAATACGCGACCGCCGCGTCCGGCACAACTTCGCTTTCGCGCTTCAACCCTTGCGGCGTGAATTCGTAGAACCACGCAAACGCAAGCCAGAACGGAAAGCCGATGATCGCCGCGATCACGAACCAGCGCGTCACCCAATCAGCCGCGCCGAACGCAGGACCGAGTTGCGAAATCCCCTGCGCCAATGCCCACACCGCGCCGGCGTACAACACCGCCGCGCGCAACACATTGCGGCGCTTGAGTTCGGCGAAAAAGGAAGGCTTGGTAGACATGGCGGATGACGGTAATCATACCGTCATCCACAGCAGCAATTGAATCAATGTTGCGTGGCGGTTCCGCCAATGGGCGCAGCGGGTTTGCCGACACCCGGCTTGCCGCCGTCGCCCGGTTCGTGCTTCTGCCAGTCCTTGGGCGGGCCGGGTTCGCGGCCTTCCATGATCGCGTTGATCTGCTCGCCGTCGATAGTTTCGTATTGCAGCAAGGCATGCGCCATCGCGTGCAGTTTATCGACGTTGGTGGTGAGCAAATCGTGGGCGCGGTGATAAGCAGTGTCGATGACGCTGCGCACGACTTCGTCGATCTTGCGCGCGGTTTCCTCGGAAACGTGCTTGTGCTGCGTCACCGAACGGCCAAGGAACACTTCGTCGTCTTCCTCCGCGTAGGTCATCGGCCCGAGTTCCGGCGACAGGCCGTACTTGGTGACCATGTCACGCGCCAGTGCAGTCGCACGCTGGATGTCGTTGGATGCGCCGGTGGTCACCTTGTCGTCGCCGAAGATCAATTCCTCGGCCACACGGCCGCCGTACAGGCTGGCAAGGCGGCTTTCGAGGAAGGTGCGGCTGTGGCTGTACCGGTCTGCTTCGGGCAGGAACAGGGTGACGCCGAGCGCGCGGCCTCTCGGTATAATTGTGACTTTGTGTACCGGATCGTGATCCGGTACCAGGCGGCCGATGATGGCGTGGCCGGCCTCGTGATACGCCGTGAGCTTCTTCTCGTCCTCGCTCATCAGCATCGAGCGGCGCTCACTGCCCATCATGATCTTGTCCTTGGCGCGCTCGAAGTGATCCATCGTCACCTCGCGCGAATTATTGCGCGCGGCGAACAAGGCGGCTTCGTTGACCAGGTTGGCCAGATCAGCACCGGAGAATCCCGGGCAACCGCGCGCGATCACGGTCGCGTTCACATCGGTCGCGATCGGCACCTTGCGCATATGGACTTTCAGGATCTGTTCGCGGCCGCGCAAATCGGGCAATGGCACCACAACCTGACGATCGAAACGGCCCGGGCGCAGCAGCGCGGGATCGAGCACGTCGGGTCGGTTGGTTGCAGCGATGACAATGATGCCTTCGTTGCCCTCGAAGCCATCCATCTCGACCAGCAACTGGTTCAGCGTCTGCTCGCGCTCGTCGTGGCCGCCGCCAAGACCCGCGCCGCGATGGCGACCGACCGCGTCGATCTCGTCGATGAAGATAATGCACGGCGCATGTTTCTTCGCCTGCTCGAACATGTCGCGCACACGCGAAGCGCCGACGCCGACGAACATCTCGACGAAATCGGAACCGGAAATGGTGAAAAAGGGTACTTTTGCTTCGCCGGCAATCGCTTTCGCCAGCAAGGTCTTGCCGGTACCGGGCGAGCCGACCATCAGCACGCCGCGCGGAATGCGCCCGCCGAGTTTCTGGAATTTCGACGGATCGCGCAGAAATTCGACCAACTCACTGACCTCGTCCTTGGCCTCGTCGCAACCGGCAACATCGGCGAACGTGACCTTGACCTGATCCTCGCCCTGCAAGCGCGCGCGCGAACGCCCGAACGACATCGCGCCACGACCGCCGGCGCCGGACTGCATCTGACGCATGAAATAAAAGATCACCCCAAAGATCAGCAAGATCGGAACCCAATCGATGATGGCGCGCCAGAAAACCCCGCTGTTGTCAGCCGGTTCCTGGCGCACTTCGACACCGTGCGAACGTAGCGTCGGGATCATCTGGCTATCGTCCAGCGGCGCGACCGTGGCGAGCGCCGTGCCGTCCTTGCGTTTGCCGGCAATGGTCGCGGGCATGGTCGCACTGATGCTGACCTGCGACACGGCGTTGTTTTCCACCTGCTGCATGAAGTCCGAATAGGAAATCTCGGTCGGACTCGTGGTGTGCGGATTGAAACTCTGAAACACCGCGATCAGCACGACGGCGATCACGATCCAGAGCAGCAGGTTCTTGGCCATATCGTTCATGTCTTGCTTTCCTACTTTTTGCCCATCGCCAACGCATAGACCTCTGCACTGCGCTGCCGCGAGGCTTTCGGTTTACGCATGCTGACGCGCTCGTACTCCATGCGCAAGTTTTTGACAAAAGCATCAAAACCCACACCCTGGAACAATTTGACCAGAAACGCGCCGCCGGGTTTCAAATGGGCGGCGGAAAATTCCTGAGCCAGTTCGGCCAGATGCATCATCCGCGCCTGATCCGAAACATTCACTCCGCTGATATTGGGCGCCATATCCGACAGCACAAGGTCGACCGGCGCACCTTCGAGTGTCGCCTGCAATCGCTGAACGACGGCCTCCTCGCGGAAATCGCCCTCGATGAACTCCACGCCGGCAATGCCTTGCATCGGCAGGATATCCAGCGCCACGATGCGGCCCGAATCGTGCAGCTTTTCGCGCACCATCTGCGACCATCCGCCGGGCGCCGCGCCCAGATCGACCACGACCATGCCCGGCTTGAGCAATTGGTCACGCTGCAGCAGTTCTTCGAGCTTGTATACCGCACGCGAACGCCAGCCTTCGCTCTGCGCACGCTTGACGAACGGGTCGCTGAAATGTTCCTTCAACCAGCGCGCGCTGGACTTGCTGCGTGCCATCTTCAACCGCACCGGCCATGTTGCATGGCGGCATGATACCCTTTAACGCCCCGAAATGCCGTGATTCGCCGGATTCCGATGAGCCTGAAACCCAGCCAGAAACGTTACCTGCGCGGCCTCGCCCACGCCCTGAGTCCGGTCGTGCAGACCGGCAACAAAGGCGTGACGCCCGCCGTGATCGCCGAATTTTCCATTGCCCTGGATCATCACGAACTGATCAAGGTCAAACTCGGCAGCGACGACCGCACCGAGCGCGCCGCACAGATTGTGGCGCTGGCCGAATCCAGCGGCGCCGAAATTGTACAAAGCATCGGCAAAGTGGCCTGCTTCTACCGCCGCAATGCCGAGCAACCGAAGCTTGCGCTACCGAAATGACCACGCAGCCGGTCATTCCGGCATGGATTGCCGGGATCCAGACTCCATGGATGGCTTCCAGGACTGGGCGTTCACATCCCTGTGACTGGATTCCAGCACTCCATGCTGGAATGACGAGCAAGCAATGCAACTGACCGAACATCGCCACGAGCGCGAACTGTTCGTGCGTCATGCGGACAGCGCGAGCGTCACCATCGTCGACCGGATTTTCAGCTGCAGTTTGATCGTCAGCGCCGAGCGCGTTGTCGAAAGTTTTCCTGTGCGCACGGTCGCCGAACTCGACACCGACGCGATCGTTGCGATCCTCAGCCTGCAACCGGAGGTCGTGCTGCTCGGTACCGGCGCGCGCACGACGTTCCCTGCGCCCGCCGTGCTGGCGGAATTTCTCAAACGCGGCATCGGCCTGGAAACAATGGACAACGCCGCCGCTGCGCGCACCTTCAACGTGCTGGTTGGCGAAGGCCGCAGGGCAGTCGCGGTGTTTTTGCTGCCGGGTTAATCCGACGCGTTTTCCGCATCCACCAGCACACGCAACCGCTTGAGCGCCTCGCTCTGAATCTGGCGCACACGCTCGCGCGTGAGTCCCAGCTCCGTGGCGATCTCGGCCAGCGTTTGCACACCGTGATCTTCGAGTCCGTAGCGGCGCTCCAGCACGAAGCGCTGACGCGTCGGCAAACGCGCGATCAATCCTGCAATTCGCTTGCTGGAAACATCTTCCGCGACTGCCGGCGCAGCATCCACAACCAGTTGTTCGATCAAGGCCCGATCATCGCCGTCCGACACCGGCGCATCCAGCGAGCTGATGCGCTCGGTCACGCAAAACAGTTCGGCGACATCGCTCGCCAGCTTGCCGACGGCCTGGGCCAGTTCCTCGATGCTCGGCAGGCGGCCGCGCTCGGCGGTGAACTGGCGTCGTGCGCGCAGCACCTGGGCGAACTCGCGCAACACATGCACCGGCACACGCACGGTACGACCCTGATGCATCAACGCGTACTGCACCGACTGGCGAATCCACCACATCGCATACGTGGAAAAACGCAGGCGGCGCTGCGGCTCGAATTTTTCCACCGCGCGGATCAGGCCGAGATTGCCTTCCTCGATCAAATCCAGCAACGGCACGCCGCGACCGACATAACCGCGCGCCACGGTGACGACCAGACGCAGATTCGCCTCGATCATCTGCCGCCGCGCTTCGGCGTCGCCGCGTACCACGCGCTGCGACAAGCGCTGTTCCTCCGCCGCATCGAGCAAGGGAATCAGTCCGATCTCGCCCAGATAGACACTGGTGGAAGTGCGCTTTTCCTCATCCTGCGGTTCGACTGCATCGACCAGCTCGAGCAATTCGGCGGAATCCAGTTCCTCGTCCGGCACGGGCGCGTTCATGCGTGCAGGATACTACGCCGCGCTTGGCGTGGCGCGCGGCATTCGGTATGGTCGCGCAACGTCACGCTGCGGAAAACCCATGCCCCTGAGCTGGAACGAAATCAAGGATCGCGCCCTGCGCTTCTCGCGCGAATGGGCCGATGAAAATTCGGAAGATGCCGAAGCGCAATCGTTCTGGAACGGCTTTTTCGATGCCTTTGGCGTGCCGCGTCGCCGCGTCGCCAACTTCGAACGCAAGGTGCGCAAGATCGACGGCCGCGACGGCTACATCGACCTGCTGTGGAAAGGCGTGCTGCTGGTCGAGCACAAGTCGCGCGGCCGCGATCTCGACCGTGCGCACGCGCAGGCGCGCGATTATTTCCACGGCCTTGCCGACGCCGAACTGCCAAAGTATCTATTGGTTTCCGACTTCGCGCACTTTCGTCTTTATGATCTGGAATCGAATGAACCGCCTCTCGAATTCGCGCTGAAAGACTTGCACAAGCAGGTGCGCGCATTCGGCTTCATCGCCGGCTATCAGGCGCGCGTGTTCAAGGATGAAGATCCGGTCAACATCGAAGCCGCCGAGCGCATGGGCAAGCTGCACGACGCGCTCAAGGCAGCCGGTTATGCAGGCCACGAACTCGAAGTGCTGCTGGTGCGATTGTTGTTCGGCCTGTTCGCCGAAGACACCGGCTTCTTTCCGCGCAACGCGCTTGCGGAACTCATCGCGCAGCACACGTCGCCCGACGGCGCCGATCTTGGCGCGTGGCTGGCACAGCTCTTTCAGGTGCTGAACACCGCGCCGAATGCGCGTCAGAATACGCTCGACGTGCAGCTTGCGGAATTTCCCTACGTCAACGGCAAACTCTTCGCCGAACCGCTGCCGCTGACCGCGTTCAACGCGAAGATGCGCGATCTGCTGCTGGATGCATCCGCGCTGGACTGGAGCCGGATCAGCCCGGCGATTTTCGGCTCGCTGTTCCAGTCCGTAATGGACGCGAAGGCGCGGCGCAATCTCGGCACGCACTACACCAGCGAAAAGAACATCCTCAACACTACTGTCCGGTTAATCGTCGAACAAGATCAATTGGTTACGATTAGTGAGCGTATCCGTACAAGACGCATTGTTCTGCAAGGCGCATGAGAGCTGGGTTTTCTCGAATACCGAGACCGACAATATCTGTAGACACGTGTAGAGCGAAGCATCGAGTTGAAGTTCCTTCTTGACGATGGCGATGAGCACGTAGGTAGCGATGGCACACCACACCTGCGTCTTCGCTGCGTTCTCGCTGGTGCCCAGGAAATGCTTGATCCGCAGATGCTGCTTGATCCATTTGAAGAACAACTCGACTTGCCAGCGGCTCTTGTAGAGCGCGCAGATGGTCACCCTGGCCCGAACTGCCCCCTTCAGCCCTGCGGGCAGCTTCCCCCGCACGCGGAGGAAGCGACAGCAACAAGCATGTCGCCGCCATCGAAGCTGCCGCGCAAGGCGTGCTGGATGCGCGGGCGCAGTTTCCGGATTCGACGCTGGCCGATCTGTACGATCCGCTGTCGATGCCGCCCGCGCTGGTAAAGGCGCATCAGGCACTCGACCGCGCGGTGGCCGCGGCTTACATCGCCGTCGAAAAAACCGCCGGCCGCAAAGCGCCGAAACTTTCCACGGACGCCGAGCGCGTCGCGTTTCTGTTCGAGCGCTATCAGGCGCTGACGTCGTTGTTGCCCGCGGCGAAGGCGAAGCGGGCGAAGCGCAAGTCAAGTGGCACTTGACAAAATGTAAAGCAATGCTTGACACTCGCGCATGGTTCGCAGTTTCCGGCACAAGGGCCTGGCCGATCTGTTCCGCAACGGCAAGGCGGCGAAAATCCGCCCCGATCTGCAAGCGCGCATCCTGCGCCGGCTCGACGCGCTGAACGCCGCCAACGACCTACAGGAATTGAACGTGCACGGATTCGACTTCCACCCGCTTCGCGGCTTGAAACCCACGCGCTACAGCATTCACGTGAACGGCCCGTGGTGCGTCACCTTCGAATGGGCGTCCGGCGACGCCCTGCACGTCGATCTGGAGCAATACCACTGAGTATCGCCATGCCTACTACTCTTCCCGCCAACCGCAATCCGAGCCGTGCCCCCACGCATCCGGGCGCGATTCTGCGCGAGGACGTGCTACCCGCGCTCGGTCTGAGCGTGACCCAGGCCGCGCGGCGGTTGCGCGTTTCGCGCCAGACGCTGCACGAGCTTCTCGCCGAGCGCAAAGGCTTTACTCCCGAGATGGCCTTGCGCGTGGGCGCGCTCGCAGGCAACGGCGCGGCGCTGTGGCTGCGCATGCAGCAGGATTTTGACCTGTGGCACGCGCAGCGCCGCTTGGCGAGCGAACTTCGCGCCATCCAGCGCGCAGCGGCCTGACACCTACGGCGCCACCACGTTATATCCGCGCCCGGCCATGCAGCGATCGACAATGGCGCGTTGTTGCGCGCTGCCGACGACGGCGCCCTGCACGCCGCCATTGGCCGCGCCCCATGCGGCGACACGCGCGACATCGTTGCCACGCAAGCCCACCGCGGCAGCCAGCAATCCACCAAGTACCGCCCCCACGGCAGCGCCGCCGGCGGCTTGCGCAGCGGCCGGGCGCTGCGCCGCCAGTTGCTGGCAATCGGCGAGATCGGCCTCGTAACTGCCGCGGCTCACGCCGGAATCGACCAGCGGGTGGTATTGCTCAACCGCGCAGCCGGATAGCAGCACGGCGGCGCCAAGCGCGACGACGAAAACGGTTTTCATGCGATCCCCCTGTGATTGCGACAGCGTGCAGGCTGCGCCGGACTTGTCTCAAAAGCCGCGACAGCCCCTGCCCGCGAATTGTTGCTCACGCTGCCCGCGTGCCGCCGCCATCTCCACCCAATACGCCCATGAACTGGCGGTAATAAACCAGCTCGGCGATGGAATCGCGCACATCGCTCAGGGCCGTGTGGGTGGATTCCTTGGTGAAACCCTTGCAGATTTCTGGCGCCCAGCGTCGCGCCAATTCCTTCGGCACGGAGACATCGAGATTGCGGTAATGGAAAAACTTCTCCAGCCGCGGCATCAGCCGATGCAGAAAGCGGCGATCCTGACAGATCGAGTTGCCGCACATCGGCGATTTGCCGGCGGGTACCCAGCGAGTGAGAAAATCCATGGTCAAGGCTTCGGCGTTGGCAAGGTCGGTGGTCGAATCGAGCACGCGCTGCCACAGCCCGGATTTGCCGTGCTGGTTGCGGTTCCAGTCGTCCATTGCATTCAATCGCGCCAGCTCATGCCGGATCGCAAGCTCCGGGCCTTCTGCCAGTATATTCAATGATTTATCGGTGATAACGGTGGCGATTTCGAGGATTGAATCGCGGTCGGTATCCAGCCCGGTCATTTCCAGGTCGATCCAGATCAGGTTGTCCTCGTTCGCTACAGGCTGGGTCATCGCGTGGATTCCTTCGGCACTGTCCGCACCTTAGCATCCCTTTCCCGGCCCTGCCCAGACAAGCCCGGCAAATTTGCGCTGGCGGCACGCGAACGCTAAGCTCGAAAGTTGATGCGTGGTACTACAGGGGTTTCACCGTGGATCGCGTTCTGCTGCTGGAAAATTCGGCTACGCGCCGCCGCGCGATGCACAGCCTGCTGGCGAGCAAGGGTTTTCAAGTCAGCGAACTGCTCGATTACGGACAAGCCCTGCCGCTGCTCCAGCGTCTGGGCTCCACTCCGGCGGGATTCGGCGGCATCGTCATCGGCTGGCCCGAATATGCCGACCCGCAAGCCGACGACGTGTTCAATCTGCTGCGCCGGGACGAGTTCGAGCATTTCGCCGTACTCCTGCTGGCCGATTCCAATGACGGCGCCGCCGTCAACTGGATGATGAAACGCGCCAGCACCGGCCTGCTGCTGTGGAGCGATTACAGCGAATGCGCCGAGGCGATGACGAAACTACTGAACCCGCCCTCGGCAGTCACGCTGGATCTCGATGTCGGTGGCCAATCGCATCTGCGCGTGCTGTTCGTCGACGACTCGGCGACCGTGCGCATCGCGTTCCGCCGGCTGTTGATGAAACACGGCTACCTGGTCGAAACCGCCAACGATGTCGAAGACGGCTGGCGCAAGGCCCAATCCACGCCATTCGATCTGGCCATCGTCGATTACTTCATGCCCGGCGATCCCGGCACGGTGCTGGTGCAGCGGATGAAGAACGACGCGCGCACCAGTGGCATGCTTTCGGCCATCATCACCGGCACGTATTCGGATCGAGTGATCAACGAATCGCTCGGCGCCGGCGCGATGGAATGCCTGTTCAAGAGCGAGGCGCGCGAATTGTTTCTGGCACGCCTGGGATCGCTCGCGCGCGCGGTGCGCGATCGCAAATCCATCGACACCGAACGCCGCCGCCTGCACAGCATCTTGAGTTCGGTCGGCGATGGTGTATATGGCGTCGACAATCGCGGCCATATCCAGTTCGTCAATCCGGCCGCGCTGGATATTCTCGGTCACTCATCCGACGATGACTTGATTGGCCAAGCCGCATTCGACAGTTTCCATCACAGTTATGCCGACGGCACGCCGGTGCCACGCAGCGCCTGCTTCCTGTCGCAAAGCTACGCCCAGGGCAGCCAGGTGCCGGGTTGGCAGACCGTGTTCTGGAGCAAGGCGAAGCGCCCGGTCCCGGTGGAATGCACGGTCTATCCGATGCAAATGGAAGGCCGCCGCGAAGGCTCGGTCGTGGCGTTCCGTGATATCTCGGCGCGGCGCATGCTTGAAGAGGAATTGCGTTGGCAGGCTAGCCACGATGCGCTGACCAAACTGCACAACCGCGCCTGGTTCGAGACCCAGCTCGATCAGGAAATCGCGCGACTCAAGCGCACCGAGCACGTGTCACTGCTGCTGTTTCTGGATCTGGATCGATTCAAATACATCAACGACACCGCCGGTCATGCCGCGGGCGATCAACTGCTGGTCGAGATCAGCCGCCGGCTGGCTTCGCGCCTGCGCGCCAGCGATCACATCGCGCGCATGGGCGGCGACGAGTACGCCATCATCCTGCGCAACGTGGACAAGGGCGATGCCACCCAGGTCGCGGATGAATTCCGCAGGGAGTTGGGCGCGTTGCCGTTCGTGTATGGCGGCAAAAGCTATCGCGTCGGCACCTCGATCGGCGTCGCCCGGCTCGACCAGCACACGCCATCGAGCAGCGAAGCGATGGCCGCCGCCGATGTCGCCCTGCATCTGGCCAAGCGCAATGGCCGCAATCAGATTCACGTGTTCTCCGCCGACAGCGACCAGCGCGCGCGCATGGACATGGAACTGGGCTGGTCGTCGCGGCTGGAAGCGGCGCTCAAGCACAACGGCTTCGTGCTGCACTATCAGCCGATCCTGCCGCTGGCGCAGATCGAATACGATCATCTGCCGGAACAACAAGGCGCCCTGTGGACGCGGCACATGCGCCGTCACGGCCCCGAGCAGCGCGCATTTTACGAGGCGCTGATCCGTCTGCGCGCCGCCGACGGCACCCTCGTCGCGCCGAACGCATTTCTGCCCGCGGCCGAGCGCTTCAGCATGAGCGCCGATATCGACCGCTGGGTAATCCGTCACGCCTTCCAAGTGCTGCGCGACAATAACCAGCAGGAACAGCCGACCGGTTTGTCGATCAATCTTTCCACGCAATCGCTGGCGCACGGCGAACTGAGCCGCTACATCACCGATTGCCTGGTCGAGTTCAACGTCGATCCGCGCGCGGTGATTTTCGAGGTCACCGAATCCGGCGCGCTCAGTCACGTCGAATCCCTGCGTCACTTGATCCAGGAACTGCGACCGTTCGGTTGCCGCTTCGCGCTCGACGATTTCGGCATCGGCTTCTCGTCGTTTGCGCACCTGAAACATCTCGATGTCGATTTCCTCAAGATCGATGGTTCCTTCATCCAGGGCCTGCTCAACGAGCCGGTCGATCTGGCCGTGATCAGCGCGATCACCAGCATCGCCCACTCCATCGGCAAGATAACCATCGCCGAACACGTCGATCGCCCCGAGATCCTGCGCGCACTGCACGCCTGTGGCGTCGATCAGGCGCAAGGTTTTTACATCGGCCGGCCACAGCCCAGTCTGCGCGCGGCGAACGGCCAGCTTGAACTGGTGCAGGGCGAGTTGCCCGATGCGACCGTGCAACGCGGTGCGTGATACGCTCAACGCATGCACGCGGCAAGCATTTTCTGGCACGACTACGAAACCTCCGGTATCGATCCACGCCGCGACCGCCCGGCGCAATTCGCCGGCCAGCGCACCACGCTGGAACTCGAACCCATCGGCGAGCCGCTGTCGATCTACTGCAAACCCGCGCCGGATGTATTGCCAAATCCAACCTCGTGCCTGATTACCGGAATCACGCCGCAGCGTTGCGAGCGCGACGGCGTCATCGAAGCCGACTTCGCCGCACGTGTGCACGAAGAACTCGCCGCGCCCGGCACCTGCGGCGCCGGCTTCAACTCGATCCGTTTCGATGATGAATTCACCCGCAATCTGTTGTATCGCAATTTTTACGATCCTTACGAACGCGAATGGAAAAACGAAAATTCGCGCTGGGACATTATCGACCTGGCCCGCATGTGCTACGCGCTGCGTCCGCAGGGCATCGAGTGGCCTGGCACCTTCAAACTCGTTGATCTGACAGCGGCAAACAACCTCGCGCACACGCAGGCGCACGATGCCTTGTCCGACGTGCAGGCCACGATCGCGCTCGCACGCCTGTTGCGCACAGCGCAGCCGCGGCTATGGGAATTTTATTTCGCCCTGCGCCAGAAACGCCGCGCGCTAGAACTGCTGGACCATGCGCATCGCACGCCGGTGCTACACGTATCATCGCGCTACCCGGCCGAGCGCGG
The DNA here is from genome assembly GCA_025451955.1 of Rudaea sp. Lineage (GTDB taxonomy): Bacteria > Pseudomonadota > Gammaproteobacteria > Xanthomonadales > Rhodanobacteraceae > Rudaea. The sequence goes on from JANWJJ010000087.1 coordinate 16,729, forward strand.
TTGTCTGGCGATGGTCGTGCCGCTGACGTTGGTGCCGGATCGTCCGAATAGCGTCGTCGTCTACGATCTGGATGTCGATCCGACACCGCTGCTCGAACTCGACGCCGACGATATCGCCGACCGCCTGTTCACACCACAGGCCGACCTGCCCGACGACGTCGCCCGGATTCCGCTCAAACTTGTGCACGTCAACAAGTCGCCGGCGCTGGCGCCGCTATCCGTACTCAAGGATGTGGATACCGCACGCATCGGCCTCGACGTCGAACGCGGCATGCGACATTTGCAACTTTTACACAATGCCGCATATTTGCCGGAAAAGCTGCGCCGCGTGTTCTCCGCCCAGCGCGGCGAAAACGAAAAACTCGACCCGGAGCTGGCAATCTACCGCGGCTTCGCCAACGACGCCGACAAGCGCCTGTTCGGCGAAGTGCGGCGCACGCCGCCGGCCGAGCTTGGCAAGTGTAAGTTCGGTTTCCGCGATCCACGCTACGCAGACTTGCTGTTCCGCTATCGCGCACGCAATTTCCCGCAAAGCCTGGATGCAGACGAACACATTCGATGGGAAACCTTCCAGCGCGAACGTCTGACCACGTCGACGCCATTGACGACGCTGACGCTGGACGAGTACTTTGCCGCGATTGCAACGGAACGCGCAGTCGTAACAACTGACGGCACACGCCAGACTTTGCTAGACCAGCTCGAACTATGGGGCCGCGATCTGGCTATAGATATAAATAACGGTTGAACCTATGGCACAAATATACTTTTCCAAGGCAAGCTTCCGTTTCCTGCGCGCGCTGGCGCGCAACAACAACCGCATCTGGTTTCATGCGCATCAAGACGATTACGAACGGCATGTGCGCGAACCTTTCCTGCAACTGATTGCCGATCTGCAGGCGCCGCTCAGGAAAATCAGCCCGCACATGCGCGCCGATCCGCGTAAAGTCGGCGGCTCGCTGTTCCGCATCTACCGCGACACGCGCTTCGCCAATGACAAGACACCCTACAAACCCTGGGCCGGCGCGCGCCTGTTCCACGAACGCCGGCGAGAAGTCGCGGCGCCATCGTTCTATCTGCATATTGCGCCGAACGACTGCTTCGCCGGTGGCGGCATCTGGCACCCGGAACCGCAAACCCTGCAGTGCATGCGCGATTTCATCGTCGACAATCCCGCCACGTGGAAACGCGCCACACGCAGCAAATCATTCCGCGAACATTTCAGCTTCTGGGGCGAAGGCCTGACACGCCCACCACGCGGCTACGATGCGCAACACGAATTGATCGAGGATTTGAAACGCAAGAGCTTTGCCGCCGGCGCGGAATTCACCGAAGCTCTCGCCTGCTCCAGTGAACTGCTGCCCACCGCCATTGCTACATTCAAGCGCATCACACCGATGATCGATTACCTATGTGCGGCGCTGGATCTGGAGTTTTGATGACACATCCGCGTTGACATCCAGCCAGTGCAACAAGCAGGTTAAAATTTATCCCCTCGGATTGCTGGGTCATTTGTAGTTAGGGCCCAAAAGCCAGGTCGTGTAGAATTCAGTCATGGTCAAAGAATTCGATGTCATTGTTGAGCTGGACGCGGACGGTTACTACGTCGCGTCCGTTCCAGCCTTGCAAGGCTGCCACACGCAAGCGCGCTCCCTCGACAAGCTCATGGTGCGCATTCAAGAAGCAATTGCCTTGTGCCTTGAGGTCGAAGGTCCGCCAGCCGTACCCAACAAATTTCTTGGTGTTCAACGCGTCAGTGTCGCACTGTGAGTCGGCTACCAAGCGTTTCTGGTCGTAAACTCATCGCAGCCTTGAAGCGGTTGGGTTTTGTGGTTATCCGCATCCGGGGGTAGCCACCATTATCTACAGCACCCAGACGGGCGTGCTACTGTCGTCCCGGTTCATGCTGGCGAAGACATTGGGCGTGGCTTGCTCGCCAAAATTCTCCACGACACCGAACTCACCGAAGCCGCTCTCAAGAAACATTTGTAGTGTGTCCTGACAATTCGCTCAAGCGGACGGCTGCGGATTGCTGCACTAACATCCTGCTCATTGCGATAGCCACTGCAGCGTTCGCTGTTTCACGCATCGGCAAACGCAAACGCCAGCACATCGCGGATGTCGTCTGCGCCGCTGATCGCCATCAGCAGTCGTTCGATGCCCAGTGCAACACCCGCGCACTCGGGCATTCCGCGTTCCAGCGCGGCGAGGAAATTTTCGTCGATGGGTAATTCCGACAACCCACGTTCGCGGCGGCGCTGATTGTCGCGAACGAAGCGTTCACGCTGCTCGTCGGCATCGGTCAATTCGTGATAACCGTTCGCCAGTTCGTGCTGGCCAAGATATAACTCGAAGCGCTCGGCCACGGGTGGATCGTCACGGCGAATTTTTGCCAGCGCGCATTGAGTCGCTGGATAGTCGTAGACGATGGTGAGACGGTCGCGTGGAAACTGCGGCTGGATCCGATGGGAGAGCAAGAGATCGAGCCAGTCGTCGTACGAAAGCCCCTGTGCATCGATACGCACATCGTCGAGCGCGGAACGCAGCATTTCATCGCTGGCGTTAAACGGATCGATGGCAACCGAGTCGAGAAACAGGTCGCGATAACTGCATTTATATACTTCTGCACTTTTCCCGACGAGAGCGAGCGCCGCCGATACCAGCTCGACAACCTCGTCGATCAAACGCCGGTGATCCCAACCAACGCGATACCACTCCAGCATGGTGAATTCGGGATTGTGCCGCCGCCCCGCTTCGCCATCGCGGAACACGCGACCCAACTCGTAATTGTCGCCGATGCCGGCGGCGAGCAGACGCTTCTGCGCAAATTCCGACGACGTGCGCAGCCAACGCTCGCGCGCACCCGAATCCGCATGACCGGAGTAGCGCGTGGAAAAACTCTGGATGTTCGGCTCGGTATTCGCGCCCGCTGACAGGATAGGTGTCTCGACTTCGAGCACCTTGCGCTCGGCAAAGAATTGACGGATTTGTGCATAGAGTCGCGCACGCGAGACGATTGCCGCAGGCAAATACTCAGGCATGCTCACGCAAAAATTCCAGAAGCTGCGCCTCGTTCCAAATTTCAATGCCGAGATCGTTTGCTTTGTCGAGTTTGGAACCAGCTTCGAGGCCGGCGATGACGAAACTGGTTTTCTTCGACACACTACCGGCGACTTTCGCGCCTAGCGCTTCGAGCTTTTCTTTTGCTTCGTCGCGCGTCAGCGAACTGAGCGTGCCGGTAAGCACGACGGTTTTTCCGGCAAGCGGTCCTTTGGCCTCGCGCTGCGGCGTCGATTCCTGCCACTGCACGCCGGCCTTACGCAAGGCGGCAATCGCTTCACGATTGTGTGGCTCGGCAAAGAACACCGCAATATGCGATGCGACAATCAGACCTACATCAGGCACGTCGGTCAACTCAGTTTCGTTCACCTGCATCAGTGCATCCAGCGAACCGAAATAGCGTGCCAAGGCCTTAGCCGTCGCCTCGCCCACATCGGCGATGCCAAGCGCATACAGAAAACGTTCCAACGTTGTACGCTTGCTCTGGTCGATTGCTGCGACAAGATTTTCCGCCCATTTCGTCGCGACCTTGCCGGCCTTGACGGTTTCCGGCGTAGTGCCATCGCGTTCGTCGGCGCGGCGCTTCATTTCGAGCAGGTCGGCCAGCGTCAAGGTATACAAATCCGCCACCGAACGGACGTAGCCGAGATCGCTCAGGTCCTCGATGTGGCGCTCGCCGAGGCCGTCGATATCCATCGCCCGACGCGAGGCGAAATGGAAAATCGCTTGCACGCGTTGCGCTGCGCAGGCCAGACCACCGCTGCAACGCGCCACGACTTCACCTTCTTCGCGCACGATCGCCGAGCCGCAGATCGGGCACTGCACCGGCATCTGCCAGGGCTGCGCATGCTGCGGACGCTGGTCGAGCACGACGCTGACGACTTCGGGAATCACATCGCCGGCACGGCGCACGATCACGCTGTCGCCAATGCGCACATCCAGGCGCGCGACCTGATCCGCGTTGTGCAGGGTCGCATTGGTGACGGTGACGCCGCCGACGAACACCGGCTTCAGGCGTGCCGTTGGCGTCGCCGCGCCGGTGCGGCCGATATTGATGTCGATCGCCTCGATGACGGTGGTCTGTTCCTGCGCCGGAAACTTGTGCGCGATCGCCCAGCGCGGGGTGCGGCCGACGAAACCCAGTTCGCGCTGTGCCGCCAGCTCATTGACTTTGTATACAACGCCGTCAATATCGAACGGCAACGTGTCACGCTTTGCACCGATGCGCCGGAAATAATCCAGGCAACCGGCGACGCCGCGCGCCGTATCGACCAGATTGCTGACCGGCAAACCCCATTCGCGAAATTTCACCAGCATTCCGGAATGCGTCGGCGGCAATTCTGCGCCTTCAACCGTGCCGATCGCATAGGCATAAAACGCCAGCGGACGCCGTGCGGTGATGCGCGGATCGAGCTGGCGCAGCGAGCCTGCAGCGGCATTGCGCGGGTTGACCAGCACCTTGATCTTGCCGTCCGAGGCGCGCGCGGCGGCGTTGTATTTCTCGAAGCCCGCGCGCGGCATGTACACTTCGCCGCGCACTTCGAGCACGCGAGGGAGATCGGAACCGCGCAAACGCAAGGGAATGCTTTTCACCGTGCGCAGATTCGGTGTCACGTCTTCGCCGGTTTCGCCGTCGCCGCGGGTGGCGCCGCGCACGAAGACACCGTTTTCGTAGCGCAGGCTGATCGCCAAGCCGTCGAATTTCGGCTCCACGGAAAATTCGAAATCCGACGCGCCAAGGCGTTTCTCGATACGGTTGGCAAACTCGGCAACTTCTTCGTCGCTGAACGCATTGGCCAGCGACAACATCGGCACGACATGACGCACTTCGACAAATTCGCGCGACGGCGCGGCGCCCACGCGCTGGGTCGGCGAATCCGGCGTCACCAGCTGCGGATGCGCCGCTTCCAGCGCCTCGAGTTCGCGCATCAGCCGGTCGTATTCGACGTCGGCGATATTCGGCTTGTCGAGCACGTGATAGCGGTGATTGGCATCGTCGATCTGCGTGCGCAGCGCGGCGGCGCGTTCGCGGATTTTGGCAGGAATGGCGGCGCTCATCGTGGAATGATTACGATCCTTTAGGCACAGTTTACCGGCTTGTTGCAGTTGCCGCGCACTTGCCCGATGCTTGCGCCTTCATTGGAGGACGCTACATGGCAAAATCGAACTGGGCACCCTTTCCGCATCCCGACAAGGGATTCGACTATGCGGGCGACAAACTCGCCAAGGCCTGGCCGAGGCTGCACGCGGGCGATCAGGAGCCCTTTCCCGACGAAAAACATGTCGCGAAGTTACTCAAGGCCAATGCGAAGCTCGGCAAGGATGCCGGCAAGCTCGCTACGCAACTGCAGGATGCCTGGCGCGCATTCCATCGAGGTGATTTTCAGCAAGCGCACGATACCGGAACTACGCTGAAAGCGCTGGGCGCCTCGGTTGCGATCAAGGCCGGCGGCATTCATGCGACTTATCTCGTCGCCAACGACAAGGACAAGATCACGCGTTACGAAGCGTTGGCGAAACTCGCCGATGAAGCCATTGTGGCGCTGCCGAACGAGACCAACAGTCACTATCGCCGCGCCTTCGCGCTCGGGCGTTACAGCCAATGCTTGTCGATCACCCAGGCGCTGACGCAGGGCATCGCCGGCAAGGTGAAGTCGTCGCTGGATACCGCACTCAAGCTTGCGCCAAAGCACGCCGAAGCGCATACCGCACTCGGGCTGTATCACGCCGAAATTGTCGGCAAGGTTGGCGGCATGCTGGCCAAGCTGACTTATGGCGCCAGCGCGGCCGAAGCCGACAAGCAATTGCACGAAGCGATGAAACTGACCCCGGATTCACCGATCGCCTGGATCGAATACGCCAACGCCTTGCTGCTGCTTCATGGCGACAAGCGCGAAGACGATGCCGCCACCGCGTATGCCAAGGCCGCCAAGCTCAAGCCGCGTGATGCGATGGAAGCGCTGGACGCGGCGTTCGCCGCCGCACAGATCGAATGACGGCACAAGTATATTTGTAGACAATGGACGTCGAAGCTTCCACCCATGCCGTCGTGCCCGCCGTCACTGCCGACCCGATGCTGACGGCGGCGGACAAACGCGTGTTGCTGTGGCTGATCGCGTTTTCGTTTTTCATGCAGATGCTCGACTCGACCATCGTCAATACGGCGACGCCGAGCATCGCCGCCGGCATGGGCATCGCGCCGCTGGATCTGCGCACCGCGCTGACCAGCTACACCTTGAGCCTGGCCGTATTCATCCCGATCAGTTCGTGGCTTTCCGATCGTTACGGCACACGCCGCGTGTTCTGGTGGGCCATCCTGATTTTCACCCTCGGCTCGCTGGCCTGCGGCCTGGCGCCGAATCTGTGGACGCTGGTCGCGGCCCGCGTGGCCCAGGGTTTTGGCGGCGCGATGATGATCCCGGTCGGACGTCTCGCCCTGGTGCGCAGCTTCGACAAATCCGAGTTCGTCGATGCGATGGCGTTCGCCACCATCCCCGGCCTGATCGGTCCCGCCATCGGCCCGGTGCTTGGCGGATTGTTCTCGGAATACCTGTCGTGGCGAATGATTTTTTTCGTCAACTTGCCCTTCGGCCTGATCGGCCTGTTTCTGGCGCGACGCTACATGCCCGACTACCGCGGGCCGCGCACGCCACTGGACTTGTCCGGCTTTGCCTTGTTTGCGCTCGGCGCGGGCGGCCTGTCGTGGGCGCTGGAACAGGTATCCGACAGCAACTACGTGCAAGGCCTGATCACCGGTATCGTCGCCAGCATTGCGATGGCGCTGTATCTGCGTCACGGCCGCCGCGTCGCCGCACCGATCGTCGACATGCATCTGCTGCGCATCCGCAGTTTCAGCATCGCCTTCTACGGCGGCTTCGCCACGCGCCTTGGCGTGGGCGGCATCTATTTTCTGTTGACCTTGCTGTTTCAGATCGGCTTCGGCTATTCCGCGGTGATGGCCGGATTACTGCAAGTGCCGCAGGCGCTGGCGATGATCCTGATGCGGTTTTTCGCCAGCACAATCATCAAATATCAAGGCTACCGACGCGTGCTGCTGTTCAACACCGCGCTCGCCGGTGTGCTGGTGATGCTGTTCGCGACGATCACCGCGGCCACACCGCTCTGGCTGATTTGTATACAAGTATTCGTGTATGGCTTCGTGATGTCGCTGCAATATACGGCGATGAACACGCTCGGCTTCGTCGACCTTGCAATCGCACAGGCAAGCATGGGTTCGAGCATGACCAGCACGACGCAAAACCTGTCGATCAGCTTCGGCATCGCCTTCGCCTCGCTGCTGATGGCGATCTTCCTGCACGGCACCCACGGTGGCATCCACTACGTGAACGCATTCCGCATCACCATGATCATCCTCGGCGCCGTGACCGTGGTGTCGTCGCTGATGTTCCTGCGTCTGCCGCGTCGTGCGGGGGCGTGAACTTCATTCCTGGATTCCTATGGCGAGCAAGGCAACCATCTACAAAGCTGAACTTCAGATCAGCGACATGGATCGTCACTACTACGCGACGCATGTCCTGACTCTGGCCCAACACCCTTCGGAAACCGATGAGCGGCTGATGGTGCGCTTGCTGGCGTTTGCGCTGCATGCACGGGAGCGCCTGGAATTCGGCCGCGGTGTCAGCAGCGACGACGAACCCGACCTGTGGCTGCGTTCGCTCAGCGGCGAGATCGAACTATGGATCGATCTCGGCCAGCCCGACGAGGCGCGTATCCGCCGCGCCTGCGGCCGCGCGCGTCAGGTCGCCATCGTCACCTACAGTGGACGCGGTGCCGATCTGTGGTGGGAGAAAACCGCGCCAGCACTCGCGCGTCTGGATCAGTTGAGCGTCATCGATCTTCCCTATGCCGCCGTGCAGGAACTCGGGCGGATGGCCGAGCGCAACATGACGCTGCAATGCCTGATCCAGGACGGACAGGTGCAGATCATCGATGCCACGAAGACGACGATGATCGAACCGCTCTGGCGCAAGCGCGCAACGTGATTGAATCCTTCGACGTCGTAATTGTCGGCGGCGGCGCCGCAGGCCTGATGTGCGCGCTGACTGCTGGCCAGCGCGGCCGCCGCGTGATCGTGCTCGAAGGCGCGAATCGCGTCGGCAAGAAAATTCTGATGTCCGGCGGCGGCCGCTGCAATTTCACCAACACCGGTACGAGGCCCGGGAATTTCCTCTCGGCCAATCCGCATTTCTGCAAATCGGCACTCGCTCGCTACACGCCGGCGCATTTCATCGACCTGGTCGAACGTCACTGCATTGCCTGGCACGAGAAGGAACTCGGGCAACTGTTCTGCGACGAATCTTCGAAACAGATCGTGGCAATGCTGCTGGCCGAGTGCGCGGCGGCTGGCGTGGATATCCGCATTAACTGCGCGATCGATTCCATTCGCAAAACCGATGCTGGTTTCCTGATCAGCACGCGCACTGGTGAATTTGCGGCATCGGCCCTGGTGATCGCGAGCGGTGGCCTGTCGATACCGAGTATGGGCGCCAGCGGATTCGGTTACGAGGTCGCGCGCCAGTTCAGCCACCAGGTGCTACCGACGCGCGCCGCCCTGGTGCCGCTGACACTAAGCGGCACGCATCTGGAACGCTGGCAAGATCTTAGCGGTGTCGCCTTGCCGATCGAAGCCCGTTGCAACGACCAAAGTTTTCGCGGCCCCATGCTGATCACGCACCGCGGCATCAGCGGCCCGGCAATCCTGCAGATATCGTCGTACTGGCAGCCGCGCGACGCATTGACGATCGATCTGCTGCCGGAACTCGATGCGCTGACGCTGCTGCGCGATCAGCAAGCGCAGTGGCCGTCGTCCGAGCTGAAAACGATACTCGCCAACGTGCTGCCGAAGCGATTTGCGCAGCGTCTGTGCGAAACCACGATCACAAATCGTCCGATGAAACAATATCGAGACGCGGAGTTGATCCAGATAGCGGCCGATCTGAAGCACTGGCCCATCGTCGCCGGCGGAACCGAGGGCTATCGCACAGCCGAGGTAACGCTCGGCGGCGTCGACACGGACGAGCTTTCGTCCACAACCATGCAATCGCGCCGCGTGCCGGGCCTTTATTTCATCGGCGAAGTCGTCGACGTCACCGGTCATCTGGGCGGCTACAACTTCCAGTGGGCCTGGGCCTCGGGGCACGCGGCGGGTTGCGTGGTTTGATTGGCGCGCACGGTGGCTTGTGGAGAAATCACGCGTAGTGAGCCAACGTCGCCTGCGCATCCTGCGATTCAATATCGCCATCCCAATCTTCCATTAGCGTGATCAGGGTCAGCTTTTCCACTTCGCGCGCGAAATGCTGGACGATGGCATCAGGATCAGTCACGCGCTTGCCATCGGCGATCAAGCCGAAATGCACACGGCCGTTGTAGCTCAGGATCGACAGGCCCATGCCGATATTGCCGTTCTGCGGCACCCAGAACATCAGTTCGCGCACCTGGCGGCCAGCGAGGTACAGCGGCATTTGCGGACCAGGAACATTCGTCGCGACCGTCGTCGCCTTGCGGCTGAACAACTCCAGCGCCATGCGTTGCACGCCGACCGGCGCCATGCCGACCGCGGCGAGCAGACCAAAGGTGAGGATCGCTTGGCGCGACTTTTTCAATTCGCGCATGCTGGCGGCGACCCGTTCCAGCCGACGCAAGGGATTCGCTTCGCCGATCGGCAGCTCGAGAAATACCAGGCCGAAATGATTGCCGAGTTTTTTTGCGTGTTCCAGCGGGCGCAGATTGACCGGCACAGTGGCGCGGATCGTGGTGCCATCGACTTCTTCGCCGATGGCCAGCAGATAACTGCGCAACGCACCGGCCGCGCAAGCCAGCAGTACATCGTTGACCGTGCAGCGCAGGATCTTGCCGATCGCCTTCACCTCGGCCAAGGGCAATGGCTCGGCCCAGGCACAACGTTTGTTCGCGCACAGCGCGCCGGACTTGAACGCCGTGGGCGGATCGTCGGCGAGGCTCAGCGCGGCGGCGAGTTCGCGCGCGATTTCGCCGCCCTCTTTCGCCAGCATCGCTGCCAGCGCCGGATCTCGCAGCAGTTCGCTGCCCTTGCCGAGCGCCTTGCCGCCAATGGCCAGCGCCTTGGAAAACCCGGCGCGCGTCGGCGCGAGCAGGCGCTGGACCACGCCGCCCTGATCGCGCTTGAGCCAGGCCTTGGCGAGTTCGACGCGCTTGGCCGGCACCGGCGCGGCATCGGTCAGTGACAGCATCACCTGCACCAGGGCCAATCCATCGGCGTAACAATGATGAATTCTGCACAAAACCACACTTCCACCTTGGTAATTATCTACAAGGTGGAATTGCCACAGCGGCCGTGAATGATCCAGCGGCGTCGAGGCCAGGTCGCTGACGAATTTTTCCAGCGCCGCCTTGTCGGCCCTGCCCGGCAGGGCGGCCGGACGCACATGCCAGTCGATGTCGAAATCCGGATCGGTTTGCCAGAACGCGGCGCTGCCGGTGTCGAGCGCCTTCTGACGGAAACGCCGGAACGCAAGGAAACGACGTTCGATCAGACGTTTGAGTTTTTTCAGCTCCAGGCGTTCGGCAAAGATCAGCACGCCGGTGATCATCATCAGATTGGTCGGGCTTTCCATGCGCAACCACGCGGTGTCCACCTTGGACATGGCCTCGCGCGCGTCGCGACCGGCATCGAACATGTCCATCTCCCCTTTCTGCAGCCCGACGTGTAGCATCGGGGCAACGCCGCAAAAAGGCAACGCCTTCGGAATTCCCATGGCCCATGGCAGCGACATCCTGCTTAGTCTGTTTATCGTTTTCGTCGCCGCGCAGATTGGTGCGGAAATCGCCCAGCGTCTGAAATTGCCCGGCGTGGTCGGTGAAATCGCCGCCGGCTGTGTCGTCGGGCCATCGTTGCTGGGCTGGATTCAACCTTCCGAGCCGCTCGAAGTGCTCGCGGAAATCGGCGTCGTGCTGCTGCTGTTCTCGGTCGGGCTGGAAACGCGCCTGGACGACATGAAGCGCGTGGGCCGCAGCGCATTCGCGGTCGGCGTGCTTGGCGTGATCGTGCCGTTCCTGCTCGGCAGTCTGTGGGCGCACGGATCAGGCTTCGACTGGGTGAAATCGCTATTTGTCGCCGCGGCTTTTGTCGCCACCTCGGCCGGCATTACCGCGCGCGTGCTGCAGGAGTTGGGCGTGCTTCAGCGCGAAGAGTCGCGGGTGATTCTCGGTGCGGCGGTAATCGACGACATCCTCGCCATGCTCCTGCTCGGCATCGTCATCGCGCTGCAATCCGGCGAGGAATTGCGCCTTGGCCATCTGGCGATCGTGCTGGCCGAAGCCATCGGCTTCGTTGTCGTGATCGGTCTGGTCGGCACGCAAGTGATGCGCCGCTCATCGCGCTGGATCGAAGCGCCGATCAATCCCTTGTCGCCGCTGAACATCGTGCTGGCCCTGTGTCTGGGCTTGGCCTTTCTGTCAACGCAGTTCGGATTGGCCGCGATCATCGGCGCGTTTCTGGCCGGCATGATCGCCTCGGAAACGCACCAGCGCGAAACTATCGAACACCAGACCCAGCCGCTGTTGGCGCTGCTGACGCCGTTCTTTTTCGTCATGACCGGCAGCAAGATCGAGTTGGCGCAATTGGCCAACGTGGATGCGCTACTGACCTTGGCGCTGATCACGGCGATCGCCGTCGTTTCCAAACTGCTCGGCGGATATCTGGGTGCGCTGTCGCTGGGCCAGCGCGGCGCCTTGATCGTCGGCGTCGGCATGATTCCGCGCGGCGAAGTCGGCGTGGTCATCGCCAGTCTCGGTCTGGCCGCCGGCGTATTTCCGCCGCGCACCTATGCGCTGATCGTGGCGATGTCGCTGCTGACCTCGATGCTGACGCCACCGCTGCTGGCGATCCTGTTCCGGCGCAAATCCGCCTGATGCCACGCGCGCAAAAGCCGCGTCACAGCAGACCAAAACGCCGGATCATCCACGCTTTGACCAACTGGGTGAGTCCCATGTACATCACGAGGATTGCGGCCAGGAAAAGCCAGTACTGACTGGGCAGCGCCACGAAACCGAACCATCCCGCGGCCGGCGAAAACGGCAGTACCACGCCGACCAGACAAATCGCGATGCTGGTAACGGTCAGCGCCAGACTGGCGCGACTTTCCACGAACGGAATTCTTCCGGTGCGGATGATGTGCACAATCAGCGTTTGCGACAGCAGCGATTCGACGAACCAACCGGTCTGGAACAATTTGTCGTGGCCTGCGCCGTTGGCGCCGAGCACGAACCACATGACCGCAAAGGTCGCGTAATCGAAGATCGAACTGATCGGACCGATACACAACATGAAGCGCGTGATCGCGCGCAAATCCCACTGCCGCGGTTTTGCCAGATAGCCGGCATCGACTTCGTCAGTCACTACCGCCGTCTGGGAAAAATCGTAGAGCAAATTGTTCAACAGCACCTGCACAGGCAGCATCGGCAGAAATGGAAACAGCGCGCTCGCGCCGATCATGCTGAACATGTTGCCGAAGTTCGAGCTGGCGGTCATCTTGATGTACTTGAGCACGTTGCCGAACACCTTGCGGCCTTCGATCACGCCTTCTTCCAGCACCATCAAACTCTTTTCCAGCAGAATGATGTCAGCCGATTCCTTGGCGATGTCAACTGCGGTATCCACCGAAATGCCAACATCGGCGGCGCGCAGCGCGGGACCATCGTTGATGCCATCGCCGAGAAAACCGACGACATGGTTGTCGCGATGCAAGGCCTGAATCACGCGCACCTTCTGCTGCGGATTCAAGCGCGCGAATACTTGCGTGGTGCGCGTGGCAATCGTCAATTCGTCGTCACTCATCGCCTCGATCTGCGGACCGACCAAGTACTTTTCCACTTTTATACCGACGTGGCGGCAGACATTGCGGGTGACGATATCATTGTCGCCGGTGAGGATTTTGACCGCGACGCCGTTGGCATTGAGCGCTTCGATCGCTTCGGCGGCGCTGTCCTTGGGTGGATCGAGGAAGGCGATGAAGCCGAGCAAGGTGAGGTCTTTCTCGTCGTCGCGCGAATAGCTCGGCTTGACCTCAATCTCGCGCAGGCCGAGCGCAAGCACACGGAAGCCGTCATCGTTCATGTCGCGCGCGACCGCACGCACCTCGGTCAGCTTGTCCGCTGTCATCGGCGCTTCCTCGCCGTCGTCGCGCACGCGTGAGCACACGCCGACGGTTTCAGCCACCGCCCCTTTGGAGATCAGGAAATGCCGACCCGTTTCGTCGTGCACGATCACCGACATGCGCCGACGAGTGAAATCGAACGGCACCTCATCTACCAGGGTATACGTGGATTTCAGACGCGCGGCAGTCTCCGGCGCCGTGCGATCAAGCACCGCGACGTCGAGCAGGTTGCGCAGACCGGTCTGGTGATGACTGTTGAGCCAGGCGTACTCGAGCACGTCTTCGTTCTCGTCGCCGCGGATATCGGTGTGACGTTCGAGAATGACCTTGTCCTGGGTCAGCGTGCCGGTCTTGTCGGTGCACAATACATCGATCGCGCCGAAATTCTGGATCGCATTGAGGCGCTTGACGATCACGTCCTTGCTCGCCATTTTCAGCGCGCCCTTGGCGAGATTGATCGCCACGATCATCGGCAGCATTTCCGGCGTGAGTCCGACCGCGACCGCGACCGCAAACATGAAGGCCTCGTACCAGTCGTGCTTGGTCAGGCCGTTGATCAAAAACACGACCGGCACCATCACCGCCATGAAGCGCAGCATTAACCACGCGAAGCGCGAAACGCCCTTGTCGAAACTCGTCTGCACGCGCTGGCCGACCAGCGAACCCGCCAGCGCACCGAAGTAGGTATGCGCGCCGGTCGCCACGACCACGGCCATGGCGCTGCCGCTGATCACGTTGGAGCCCATGAAGCACAGGCTGCGCGCTTCCAGCGCGGTCTTGGCTTCGGTGTCGGCACCGGCGAATTTTTCCACCGGCATCGATTCTCCAGTCAACGCCGACTGGTTGATGAACAAATCCTTCGCCGCCAGCAAACGCAGGTCGGCGGGCACCATGTCACCGGCCGACAAATGCACGATATCGCCGGGCACCAGGCCGTCGATCTGCACTTCGAGTTTTTTCGCCACGCGCTTCGGCAAGGCATCTTCGTCACCGCCTTCGATGGCTTCATCGACTTCGCGTCGCACCGTTGCGGTATTGCTGACCATGCGTCGCAATTGCTCGACCGCCCGGCTCGAACGCGCTTCCTGGTAATGCGCGACGAATACGGCCATCACCACCATCGCAAACATGATGAGCGCGCCGATCTTGTCGCTGACCTCCTCGCCGGTGGCCCAGGTAATGACCGCGAGCACGGTCAACAGGATATTGATCGGACTGGTGATGAAGCGTTCGGCGATATTGCGCAGGAAAGATTTCTTCTTTTCCTGGGCGACGATGTTCTGACCGAATTCAGCTAGACGTGCCTCCACCTGTTCCGGATTCAGGCCATCGGCCGAGGCGCCAAGGCGGGCCAAGGCATCCGGCCCGTCCAGATGCGCCAGCGCCAGCAGTTCGGCGCCAGAACGCACCGCCGCTTCGCCCTTGGCGCGCTCGCGCACGCCATTCGGGATCAACACCGAGAAGATCGAAAAATCCAGCATCGTAATGCTCTCGCAATCGGGCAGCCTGCCAAGCGAAAACGACAGATCGATGACGCTGGTGTCGCCTTGCGGCGAAAATCCTGCGCATTTCCGTCTGCGCGGAAACGCACCGGATGAGGAGCTTCCGCGGATTACGCTGACTGGGCTGCAGTGATGTGACTACTGCAAGGGTCCACGGAAGGACAACCTCGTTCGGAAAGGTGCGCGCAAGGTAATCGCGCGGAGCGCGCTTGTCAACGTGG
>JANWJJ010000088.1 GCA_025451955.1 Rudaea sp.
GTCTGATCAATGACGAGGAGATCAAGGCGCAGGCGCTGGAATCCTGCGAGCAGAACGGCATCGTCTTCATCGACGAGATCGACAAGGTCGCGCAGCGCGGCGAATGGAGCGGCGCCGGCGTCAGTCGCGAAGGTGTACAACGCGATCTTTTGCCACTTGTGGAAGGTTCCACGGTTTCCACCAAGCACGGCATCGTCAAGACCGATCACATTCTGTTCATCGCCTCTGGCGCGTTTTCGCTGGCCAAGCCGTCCGACCTGATTCCGGAATTGCAGGGACGTTTCCCGATCCGGGTCGAACTGTCGGCGCTGAGCGCGGACGATTTCGAGCGCATCCTGACCGAGCCGCAACACGCGCTAACCAAGCAGTATGTCGCGCTACTGGCGACCGAAGGCGTGAAGCTGGAATTCGCCGCTGATGGCGTGCGTCGCCTTGCCGAAATCGCACACACGGTGAACGAGCGCACGGAAAATATCGGCGCGCGCCGCCTGCATACGGTGCTGGAACGCCTGCTCGACACGATTTCCTACGAGGCGCCGGATCAGAATGGCAAAAGTTATACTGTCGACGCGGCCTACGTGGACGCGCATCTGGCGGCGCTGGTGCAGGATCAGGATTTGAGCCGATATATTCTTTAACGTCGCGGCCTCGTTTTTGCTCGTCATCCAGGCAGGGACTGCCGGGATCCAGGACACAGGGATGTGATGCACCGACATGTCCGCCATCCGTGGCAACTGGATCCCGGCAATCCATGCCGGGATGACAGTGTAAAATTCTCCCATGGCCAACATCAAACACCATCGCGAAGGCAACGTCGTCCAGTTCCGCGGGCGTGGCGTGCGCGCACAATTGCGCGAGGCGCTGGAGAGCAGCGCGCCAGTGCAAATCGCACGCGAACGCATTTCACCGGGCTGGGTGCATGGCTTCGTAATCGGTTTGTCGGCCGAGTTCTGCCTGGTCGCCGAAGTCAGCGACGCGATGCGCTTCGATGGTTTTCTTGCGCTTGCGGTCGGCGATATCAGCGTGGTCGAACAGGACCCCGGCCGCGAGTTCGTCGAGAAGGCATTGCAATTGAACGACGAGAAAATTCCGGAACTGCCCGGTTTCAAGCTCGATAACTGGCAGGCCATTGCCGAATCGGCCGCTGCGGTCACGCCGCTGATTTCGCTCAACATGCTCGATGAGGGTGACGGCGAAGTCAGCTATATCGGCCGCCTCACCGGCGCCGAGCACGACGCGCTGGTCTTGCAGGAAGTCGACCCGAACGCGGTGTGGTATCCCGATACCGGCGCTTACGAATTCGCCGGAATAGGCTCGATCGGTTTCGGCACCGCCTACATGTTGCTGCTGGCGAAAATCGCCGGCGTGCCGCCCGTGCCCGCGCCGGTCGGCGAATTCAGTGCCTGAAATGAAAACGCCTGAAATGAATCCGCACCCGACGGGCATCACCCTACATCGCGCCTCGCATGTGCTCGAAGTCGCCTTCGATACGGGTGAAACCTTCCAGTTGCCCTGCGAATACCTGCGCACGCATTCGCCCAGCGCCGAGGTACAGGGGCACGGCCCGGGTCAACGGGTGCTCCAGATCGGCAAACAGCATGTAAACATCGTGGAAATTGTCCCCGTAGGCCACTACGGCGTGCTGCTGAAATTCGACGACGGTCACGACACCGGCATCTACTCTTGGTCCGTGCTGCACGATCTGGGCACGCACCATGCCGAAAACTGGCAGGCGTATCTGGACGCACTGGCTACGGCGGGGCTGTCGAGAATCTGATTCCCGTCTTTAGGCTAGAATCGGCCACCGCCACTGTGAGCGAAGCCGCCATGCCCGAAGAAATCGAAATCGATACCGACAAGCTGCGCGAAGCGATCGACGAGGAAATCGACAAGGAAGGCGGCAACCTGCTGCGCGGAATTGCGCTTAGCACGGCGCTGTTCGCGGCGATGGCGGCGATCGCCTCACTCGAAGCCGGTGGTACGGTCAATGAAGCGCTGGCGTTGAAGACCGAGGCCACGCGCTTGCAGGCCGAGGCCTCGGATCAATGGGCCTACTACCAAGCCAAGGGTTTGAAGGCGGCGATTAGTGAAGCCGAAAAGAATTCCTGGACCGCGCTCGAAAAAACCCCGCCTGCCGATCTGACGACAAACGCGCAACGCTACGCCGACGATCAAAAAAAGAGCAAGCAAGCTGCGGAAAAGCTCGAAGGCGAACGCGATGAAAAGGGCAAGGAAGCCGATCATCTGATGCACCACCATCATTTCTACGCGCAGTCGGTTGCCCTGCTGCAAGTCTCGATCGCGCTCGGCGCGGTTGCGGCGCTCACACGCCGGCGCTTGGTCTGGGTCGGCTCGGCAATGCTGGGCGTGGTTGGCTGCGGTGTATTTGCGTGGGCATTTTTCGGCGGCTGAGATGGGCGAGTCACGCGTGAACGAAGCAGCGACCACGCATTTCGGTTATCGCGACGTGCCGCTCGCCGACAAGCAAAAGCTCGTCGGCCGCGTGTTCACCTCGGTCGCGGGCAAATACGATCTGATGAACGATCTGATGTCGTTCGGGGTGCACCGACTGTGGAAACGCTGGTTCGCGGCGACCAGCGGCGTGCGCGCGGGCGACCGCGTGCTGGATCTGGCCGGCGGCACCGGTGATATCGCCGCACTGTTATTGCCACGCGTCGGCGAGAAAGGCAGCGTCGTGATCGGCGACATCAATGCCGCGATGCTGCATGCCGGCCGCGACCGTATGCTCAATTGTGGATTTGTGCGCAATCTCCACTATGCGCAAATGAATGCCGAAGCCTTGCCGTTTCCGGATGCGAGTTTCGATGCGGTGACGATTGCTTTCGGGTTGCGCAATGTCACCGACAAACAGCGTGCGCTCGGCGAAATGCAGCGCGTGCTCAAGCCCGGCGGCCGCGCGCTGATCCTGGAATTCTCCACCGTGCAATCCGAGTTGCTCAAACCGCTATACGATTTCCATTCGTTCAAGGTACTGCCACGGCTCGGCGCATTCATCGCCGGCGATGCGGAAAGCTATCAGTACCTCGCCGAATCGATCCGCAAGCATCCGGATCAGGCCACGCTGAAGGCGATGATGGAAACCGCCGGTTTCGCCCGTGTCGATGTGCGCAATCTTTCCGCCGGCATCGTCGCCATCCATCGCGGTTACAAAATTTAACAGCACGACCGGCGTGTTGGCGCGAAACTAGCCCTGCCGACACAGGCGCGTGCCAGCCGGGAATAATCGAAACCCTTCAAGCGGCGCCAGCTGTCACGTTCAATTTATCGGGGGATTTGCCATGTACAGAAAGACCGTATCCATCGTCCTGGCGACAACGCTGCTGGCGTTTCTCGTGCCGACCGTTGTCGCCGCCGATCACGGTAAATCCGACGAATCGGTGAAAGCGGAAGTGCAGAAATCGGATAGGGAAAAATCCGCGCCGGCGCCGACGGAAAAGGCGGTGACCACCTCGCATAGCGTGCAGATCGGCGGTCGCAGCATCGCCTACAAGGCCACGGTCGGCACGCTGACCATCCGCAACGACAAGGGTGAGCCGGATGCGAGCGTCTTCTACGTGGCCTATACCGCCGACGGTGTGAAGGATGCGGACCGGCGTCCGGTCACGTTTCTGTACAACGGCGGGCCGGGTTCGTCGTCAATCTGGCTACATCTGGGATCGTTCGGACCGATGCGCATCGAAACGGCGAGTCCCGATGCGACGCCGCCGGCGCCGTATCATCTGATTCCGAACGCCGACAGTCTGCTCGACAAGACCGATCTGGTGTTCATCGACGCAATCGGCACCGGCTATTCCAAGGGTCTGCCGACGGCCAAGGACAAGAAGGACGAAAAGGACAAGGACGCCAATCCCGACAAGCGTTTCTGGGGCACCGATGAAGACATCGATGCCTTCGGTCGCTTCGTGCAGCGCTACATCACCGTCAACAATCGCTGGAATTCGCCGAAGTTCCTGTTCGGTGAATCCTACGGCACGCCGCGCTCGGCCGGTCTGGTCAAATGGTTGCAGGACAACGGCATCGCCTGCAACGGCGTGGTGCTGCTTTCATCCATTCTCAACTACGCCGAACATCTGCCCGGGCTGGACATCAACTACGTCAACTACCTGCCCTCGTATGCAGCGATCGCCTGGTATCACGACAAGCTGCCGAACAAGCCGGCGACGCTGGAACCGTTTCTGACCCAGGTGCGCGATTTCGCGCGCGGTGACTACCAGGTCGCCTTGAGCAAGGGCGCCGCGCTGCCGGACACCGAGCGCGATGCGATCGCGGAAAAATTACACATGTATACCGGCTTGAGCGTGGCATACATCAAGGAAGCGAACCTGCGCGTGAACCCGAGCCGCTTCCGCAAGGAGCTGCTGCGCGACGAAGGCCACACGCTGGGCCGCTACGATGCGCGCTTCGAGGGCGTGGATGAAGACGCTGCCGGCGAGAATCCCGAAACCGATCCTTCCGATACCGGCATCGCCGGCGCGTTCACCGCCGCGTTCAACGAATACCTGGTGCGCGATCTGCACTACACCAGCGACGTGCCCTACAAGGTCGGCTCATCGGCAATTCGTTCGTGGGACTGGAAACACAAGGTTCCTGGCAGCGGTTGGATGAGCACGGTACCGCTGCCGATCATGGTCGGCGATCTCGGTGCGGCGATGCGCGAGAATCCGCATCTGAAAGTGCTGTCGGCCAACGGCTGGTTCGATCTGGCCACGCCGTTTTTCGCCACCGAATACGATCTGGCACATCTGGGCATCGACGCCAAACTGCGCCAGAATGTAACCATCGACTATTACCCGTCCGGGCACATGGTGTATCTCAACGTCGACGCGCTCAAGCAGTTCAAGGCCGATCTGGCGAAGTTCTACGACAGCGCCGCGCCGCGCTGAGCGCCTCAATGCTGGCGGCGATCCTGCCCGCTCGCCATCGGCAGCCAATGTTTGCCGTCACGGGAATATTCCTCGCGGAAGTCGATGACGTCGGTTGAAGTAAACGTGTTGACCACGCGGAAGTGTGTGGTCTTACCTTTGTCGCTGGCCTGCCACGGAAACGTCCACACGTTGCCGGCAATCAGCAGTTTTCCCGCATGCGCGGCATCACTGCCCGGCACGACCGGATAGGAAGCGTAACTGTTTTCCTTGGCGTTGTAGACGAACACGAGCAGCGCCTTCGACACGCCATCCACGTATTGATTGCAGACGTAGAAATCGCCACTGCGCCAGCAATCGTTGCGCAGCGTGACCGATTCCTTGCCGGCCTTGCTGTGGGGCGTATCCAGCCGCGTCGTTTCCGTTTTCCAGGTTCCCGCATAGACGGACAAGACGTCGATACCGCCGGTGGCGGACGCCGCAGTCGATACAGCAAGAGCAAGACACAGTGCGACGCAACGTTTCATTCATGCACTCCTCGTGACGACATTTGCAACGCAACACTCAGCGCGTGAGGAATTTCAGCAGGAAATCCGCCACGCCCCGGTACGGCGGCCGCATCATTTTCAAGCTGGAAAAACGCGCCTGATATAGCACCGGCTTCTGCTTGGTGAAGGTGAGAAAGCCCTCGCGACCGTGGTAGTGGCCCATGCCGGAGGGGCCGACGCCGCCAAACGGCAGATTCTTTTGCGCGATGTGCATCACCGTGTCGTTGACGCTGACGCCGCCGGCAACGGTGCGATCGAGCACGCGCTCGATGCGCGCCTTGTCGTGATCGAAATGGTACAGCGCCAACGGCCGCGGCCGCGCATTGACGTAGTCGATCGCGGCATCGACGGAATCGACCGCAATCAGCGGCAGAATCGGCCCGAAGATTTCGTCCTGCATCAGCGCCAGATCCTCGCGCGCACCCAGCACCAGGGTCGGCGGCAGGATGCGTTTGCCGGCGTCGCCGGCAGCCAGTTCCACAATCTGTGCGCCGGCCGCATGCGCCTGATCGAGATAACCCTTCAGGCGCCCGTACTGCGCTGCGTTGACGATGCTGCTGTAATCGGGATTCGTTGCCAGTTCGCCATAGTGCTGCGAAATATACTTTTTCATTTTCTCCACAAATTCGGGAATCGACGCTTTCGGCAGCAGCACATAATCCGGCGCAATGCAGGTCTGACCGGCGTTGAGGAATTTGCCCGCGGCAATGCGATCCACCGCAACGGCGAGCGGATAATCCGGCGCGACGATGGCCGGCGACTTGCCGCCGAGTTCCAGCGTCACTGGCGTGAGATTCTGTGCCGCCGCGGCCATCACCTTGCGCCCGACCGCGGTAGAGCCGGTGAAAAACAGATGATCCAACGGCAGCGCGGCGAACGCGGCAGCAACCTCGGGCCCGCCGAGTACGGTCGCGACACGGTCCTGCGGGAAAACTTCCGCGAGCAATGCACGCAGCAGCTCGGACGTGCGCGGTGTGTGCTCGGACGGCTTCAGCATGACGTGATTGCCGGCGGCGATGGCCACGGCGAGCGGCATCAGCGCCAGATTCACCGGATAATTCCACGGCGCAATGATGCCGACCACGCCGAGCGGCTGATAACGGACTTCGGTACGCGCCGGAAAGAACAGCCAATCGGCCGCCGCACGCTTCGTACGCATCCAGCCGCGCAGATGATGCAGCAGATGATCGATTTCATTGAGCACCGTCATGCCGTCGGTGAGCAGCGATTCGTGGCGCGAGCGGCGACCGAAATCTGCGCTCATCGCAGCGGCGAAGTCGTCGAGCCGCGCTTTGAACGCCGCACGCAAGCTTTTCAGATCGGCGATGCGCCCGGCGTAATCCGGGACGTGGCGCTGGTGCGCATCACGCAGGCGCGAGAGAGTGGTGTTCAGATCGGAGGATGTCACGGCGGGCTCGTTCATGCGCCCAGTGTAGCGCGCAGCGGACGCGGTTGCAGAATCGCCAGCGCATCACGGTGATACCATCGGCACCACTTCAAACAACCTGTGACAGCGTGACTATGCGCCCGTATCGTGAGCAACTTCCGCGCCTTGGCGCCAAGGTATACATCGACCCAGCCGCCGTACTTATCGGCGATGTCGAACTCGGCGACGATGTCTCGCTGTGGCCGTGTGCCGTTGCGCGTGGCGACGTGAATTTCATCCGTATCGGCGCGCGCACGAATATCCAGGATGGCGCCGTGCTGCACGTCACTCACGACGGCCCGTACACACCGGGCGGTTTTCCCTTGGTGATTGGCGCGGACGTCACCGTTGGCCACAGCGCCATCCTGCACGCCTGCACGATCGAGGATGCCTGTCTGATCGGCATGCACGCGACCGTGCTCGACGGCGCGATCGTACGCAAACACGCAATGATCGGCGCCGGCGCCGTGGTCACACCCGGCAAGATCGTCGGCGAAGGCGAACTGTGGCTGGGCAATCCCGCGCGCTGCGTGCGCAAGCTGAGCGCCGAACAGATCGAACAGCTTTATTATTCGGCGCAACATTATGTGCGCTTGAAGGACGAGTATCTCGACGCCGCGACAATCAAGGCGGCGCGCTAGCGACTTCGAGCGCGATTAGAATCCGCAACGCCTCATCGCGATTCGCGCCGCACATCGAAATCTGCGGACGCAGCCGCACGCACACTTCCGGCCGTTCGGGCTTGCCGAACAGCTTGCAGCGGTTGGCCTCGTCCAATTGTATACAACGCACACCGGCAGGTTTGCCTTGCGGCATCCCGGGAATCGCCGAGGAAATCGACGGCGCGATGCAGCAGGCGCCGCAGCCATTGCGGCAGTTCATGCGGATCAGTCCGTCGCGTGCAGCGGCAGTTCGGCACGCAGCTCGGCGTAGATCGCATCGGTCTGCGGACGCACGTCGTGCCAGATCAAGAACGATTCCGCGGCCTGCTCTACCAGCATTCCCAGTCCGTCCAGCGCCTGCCCGGCATGCGCGGCGCGCGCCCAGGCGAGAAAAGCGACTGCCGCGGCGCCATACGAAAGGTGGTAACACAAGGCGCGTGGCGCAACCAAGCCGAACGGCAAATGCAACGACTCGCGCGCATGGCCGGCGGAGGTCGCATCGACGATCAACTCGAAGCTGCCGAGATTGGGCAGATCGTCCCAGTAACGCGTGTGCACGTGTGCGGGATCACCGATCGCATCGGCCAAGGCATCGGCGCGTTCGGGCGTGCGGTTGACGATCATCAATTGCTCGACGCCCGCATCGAGCAAGGCGAACGCAGTCGCACGCGCGGCGCCGCCGGCGCCAAGAATCAAACCGCGACGACCACGCAAATCCAGCGCATGACGCTCGGTCAGATCGCGCACCAGGCCCGCGCCATCGGTGTTGTCGCCGCGCCAGTGCCGATCGAGCCGGCGTGTCAGCGTGTTCACCGCGCCGATGCGGCGGGCGAAATCGGAAAGCTCGGCGCATTCGGCAACGGCGATCTGCTTGAGCGGCAAGGTGACATTCGCGCCGCGGCCGCCGGCATCACCGAACTGCTCCAGCCGCGAATAAAACGCGGCGGGCGGCACGTCGATGGCGGCATAGTGTAAAGGTATACCGGAATCCTGGGCGAAGCGCGCATGAATCCGCGGTGACAGCGAATGCGCGACCGGATGACCGAAAACGGCAAACTCCGCGGCGCTCATCGCGCCTCGCTCAACCAGGTGGCGGCCTGCAGCGCGAAGTAGGTCAGGATCGCATCCGCGCCGGCGCGCTTGATGCTGATCAGCGCTTCGAGCACGCAGGCGCGTTCGTCCAGCCAGCCATTGAGGATGGCGGCCTTGAGCATCGCGTATTCGCCGCTGACCTGATACGCAAACGTCGGCGCGCCGAAGCGATCCTTGACCCGGCGCACGACATCCAGATACGGCAGCGCCGGCTTGACCATCACCATGTCCGCACCTTCGGCCAGATCGAGTTCGACTTCGCGCAGTGCTTCGTCGGCATTGGCCGGATCCATCTGATAAGTATACTTGTTGCCTTTTCCGAGATTTGCCGCCGAACCGACCGCGTCGCGAAACGGGCCGTAGAAGCCGGAGGCATATTTCGCCGAGTAGGCGAGAATGCGAGTATGGATGTGGCCGTGACTTTCCAGCGCTTGCCGGATCGCGCCAATGCGGCCATCCATCATGTCCGACGGCGCAACCACATCGGCGCCGGCGTCGGCATGCGACAACGCCTGCTTGACCAGGGCTTCGACGGTCGCGTCGTTGACCACGTAACCGGAATCGTCAATCAGACCATCCTGACCGTGCGTGGTGAACGGATCGAGTGCCACATCGGTGATCACGCCCAAGTCCGGCAATGCCGATTTCAATGCGCGCACGGCACGTTGCGCAAGACCTTGCGGATTCCAGGCCTCGCGCGCATCCAGCGATTTGGCCGAGTCCGGCGTGACCGGAAACAATGCCAGCGCCGGAATTCCCAGGGCATGGGCCTGTTCGGCCAGAATCAGCAACTGGTCGATCGACAAGCGCTCCACCCCCGGCATCGACGCCACCGGTTCGTGCGCACCGCGGCCTTCGCGCACGAACACCGGCAGGATCAGGTCGGCGCAGGTCAAGGTGGTTTCGCGCATCAACGCTCGCGAGAAGGCATCGCGGCGCATGCGGCGCAGACGAATCTGGGGATAAGGCATCAACCGCTCCGGCTCGGGAATACGGCATTTTACCGCCAACCGCGCACAGCGAACGCGACGACTTGCAATGCGGCACGGTTGCTGCTCTTATGGCGCCCGCATCGGAGGGGGCGGCTTGGCTGCCTGATGCTCGTGTGACGATCGCGCTTGTTGTTGCTGCTCGTGCTTTTTGCGCGGACGCACGATCACTCGCAGGCCGATCGCCGATGCATCCGGAGGAACTGCGGTTTTGGACGGAATTCTCGTCGTTGAACGCTCCGCCACGCTGAGCCATCTGCTCAAGCGCACGCTGTCCGCGGCCGGGATCGGCGCGCGCAGTGAACTGTCCAGTTATCTCGAAGCGATCGATCATTTGAAACGTTCGGCGGATCTGGAGCAGCCCTACCGTCTGTTGCTGATCGGCGCACCCGCGCGGATGACCAGCGAATTCGGCGCATTGCTGGAGTTTCTCTGCGGACCCGCCGTGGCCTTGCCGGTGTTGCTGATGGCCCACGAGAAGTCGCCGGAACTCATGCAATTCGCCAGCAACCGGCCGCAGGCGAACCTGGTCCAGTGGGCTGATTTCAGCCGCATACCCGGCGCGATCAGGTCATTGACACCCGAACCGGTCGACAGCCCGGATGAACCGGCCATCACCGTGACCGGCGCCAGTCAGCCGGGCGGCATTCGCATCCTGTTTGTGGATGATTCGCAAAGCGTGCGCCTGGCGTATCGGCAATTGCTGGAACGCAACGGTTTTCAAGTCGCCACCGCCGCCTCGCTGGCCGAAGCCGACGCGATGGCGGCCAAGGGCGATTTCGACCTGGCCATCGTCGATTACTTTCTGCCCGACGGCAACGGCGACGAACTGTGCCGGCGGCTTTCCGGCAAGCCCGGCGCACCGGCGCTGGCGATCATCACCGGCACCTATCGCGAAGACGTGATCAAGCGCTGCCTGGATGCCGGCGCGACCGAATGCATGTTCAAGAACGAGGCCAAGGAACTGTTTCTGGCGCGCGTGCGCTCGCTCGGTCGCCAGATTCAGATGCAGAAATCGGTCGAGTCCGAACGCCAGCGCCTGAACGGCATCCTCGGTTCGGTTGGCGACGGCGTTTACGGCGTCGATAGTGTCGGCATCGTCACCTTCATCAACCCGACCGGCCTGCATCTGCTCGGTCATGCCGATGAAGCCGATCTGGTCGGCAAGCCCGCGCACGCCAGCATTCACTACGCCGCCGAAGACGGCCGCCCGATCGAATCCAGCGAGTCGGCCCTCGGCCGTGCCTACGCCGATGGCCAATCCTTGAGCGGTCACGAAACCGTGTTCTGGAAAAAATCTGGCGAAGGCATTCCGGTGGAATGCACGGTGCTGCCGCTGGCCATCGCGCAACGCCGCGAGGGCTCGGTCGTGGTGTTCCGCGACATTTCCGATCGCAAAAGTGCGGAGCGCCTGCGCTGGGAGCTTGCCCACGATCGCCTTACCGGCCTGGCCAATGCCCGCCATTTCGGTGCCGCGTTGACCCAGGAACTCAACCGTCGGCGCGATCAGGGCGGCTACGCGGCGGTGCTGTATATCGACATCGACCGCTACAACTACATCATCGACATCGCCGGTGCGGCGGGTGCGGAACAACTGCTCGTCGACGTCGCCGGCGCGATCGGCAAACGCCTGCGCGAAGGCGATGTGCTGGCGCGCATCGAGGGTGATCGTCTCGCCTTGCTGCTCTCCGGCGTGCAACTGGAAAACCTGTTCCCGGTCGCCGATGGATTCCGCGAGCTGCTGCATCAATGCCACTATCAGGTCCACGGCCAGACGCGCCATGCCACCGCCTCGATCGGCGTGGCCGTGATCAGCAAGGACACGCCGTCGAGCGAATACGCGCTCGAACATGCGCGCATGGCCTGCAAGGGCGCCAAGCAGCGCGGCCGCGACCAGACCGAAATCTATGTCGGCGAACACGACGCGCGCATCGCACGCGAAATCGAGGCCGGCTGGACCGACCGCCTGCGTGAAGCGCTGGAGCAGGATCGTTTCATTTTTCTCGCCCAGCCCATCGTGCCACTGGCGGCGCTGCCGACGCAGGAAAGCGCGGTGGAACAACGCCAGGGATGGCGCGTCAACGGCACCGGCGTGGCCGGCCTGGAATACCTGTTCGAAGTGCTGATCCGCATGGTCGGCAAGGACGGCCAGTTGATTTCGCCCAGCGTATTCGTGCCGCTGGCCGAACGCGTCGGTATGATGCCAAAAGTGGATTTGTGGATAATTAGCCGGCTGCTGCGGCATCTGGCGGGATTGAAAGATCTCAAGGCGCCGATCGCGTTCAACGTGAATCTGTCGACCATGACCCTGGCCGACGCGGAATCGCTGGCGCTGATCGAGGCGGCGATCAAGGATTCCGGAGTCGCCGCGCGCCAGTTGATATTCGAGATCACCGAAACCAGCGAACTGACCAGCCTGCATGTCGCGCGCCGTTTTATTTCTGCGGTGAAGAAACTCGGCTGCCGTTTCGCCCTGGACGATTTCGGTACCGGATTTTCCTCATTCACGCATCTGCGTCATCTGGCCGTGGATTTCGTCAAGATCGAAGGCAGTTTCGTCGAAGGCATGGCCAGCAGCGAACTCGATCGCAAAATGGTTGCCTCGATCACCCAGCTTGCGCAATCGCTGCAACTGCAAGTTGTCGGCGAACACGTCGACAGCTTCGCCACGCTCGCGGCCCTGCGCGCTAGCGGTGCCGAATACGCGCAAGGCAATTATCTGGGTGAGCCGCGGCCCTTGCTGTCCATCGATTTCGCAGCCTTGTTCCCGCATCGCTGAAGAACCTCTGCAAAACCTGCTGCGCTCGGCATCTTGCGCGACGCAGTTCGCATCCAAACTGCGAACTGGTTCAGCGACGGTTCGATTCCAAGTGGCGATACTGCAAAAATCCAGCGCAGATTCATTGCGCTGGCA
>JANWJJ010000089.1 GCA_025451955.1 Rudaea sp.
GGGATTCTGCTTGCCTTGCTGGCGCTGGCCGGCTGCATGAATGGCGTCAAGAAAGACGAAGATGCCTCGGTAATCAAGGATCGCGCCGTGCAGCGCTGGGATTTCCTGATCGCGCGCCAAGCCGAAAAGGCCTATGATTTCCTCACTCCCGGCTACCGTGCCACCAAGACACGTGCGACGTATGCAAGCGAGATGAACGGCCGCGGCATAGACTGGAGTAAAGTTCACTACGGCTCGCAAAAGTGCGAAACCGACGTCTGTACCGTGCATCTGGCCGTCGACTATAAAATGAGCATGGGCGGTTTGATCGGCAACGTCCAGTCCTCGGGCTTTGTCACCGAAACATGGATCAAGGCCGATGGACACTGGTATTACCTGCCAAGCGTGCTCCAGCCCAAGCTGGGTGCGGACGGCGCAGAGCAGCAAAAGTGAGAGTTTTCTCATTTTCGTGTCGGGATTGCATTGCCTTTGTCTTTGTCTTAGGATAGATTCGCTGTTGCCCACCCTGTTTCCCGTGGCTTAGGGGCCGTATGGCTTGCCCGAACAGGTTGGCGAAAAAGCAAAAAGCCCTGTGGTCAAATTAGGAGTGTTGTGATGAAAAGAACTACCTTGACGACTGCCGTCATTGCCGGTATCGCCGGCGTTGCGGGCATCGCCAACATGGCGAGTGCCGTCAACCTGAACCCCGATGGTCTGGGTCAGGTTCTGCTTTTCCCGTACTACACCGTCAATGCCCATCAGCAGACGCTGATCTCGGTGGTCAACACCACCAGCATCGGCAAGGCGGTCAAAGTGCGCTTCCTCGAAGGCTATAACAGCCGCGAAGTGCTCGACTTCAACTTGTTCATGTCGCCGTACGATGTCTGGACGGCCAACGTGTTCGCGCTGGCCGATGGCAGCGTAGGCACGGCGGGCGCCGGTATTTTCTCGGCGGACAACAGCTGCACCGCGCCGGCATTCACCACGACCGGTTTGGCCAACGGCCACGGCTATCAGGCGTTCCTGGACTATGCCTATGCGGGTGGCAATACCGATACCGGCCCCACCGGCGTCGGGCGCACCACCGAAGGGCATTTCGAGATGATCTCGATGGCCGATATCGTGTCCCCGAGCGCGCTGGCTACAGACACCACCCACATCGCTGGCGTACCCCCGGGTTGCTCGTCCGCGGAAGCCGATTTTGAAGGCACGGCTGCTAATACGGTTCCGCCGACCTCGGGTTTGTTTGGCGCGGCCTCCGTCGTCAATGTTGCTAGTGGCACGTACTATGCGTACAACGCGGACGCGCTGGACGGTTTTACCCTCACTAAATTGAATAGCGGAACGGGCAGCCTGACGCCGAGTTTGAGCCAGGTCAACGATGCTGGCGTTACCAGTGCGACGTCTTACGTGTTTGCGGGTGGCAAGCTGTTGACATCGACCTACCCGGTAGCCGCTGTAGCGACTGCTTTCCCCTCCCAGATCGATGCGGTCAGCTCGGTGTTCGACACAGCGAACCTGTACAATGAATACCAGGTTGCGTCCGACGGCAGTGTAGGCACGGATTGGGTCGTTACCTTCCCGACCAAGCGCTTCTACGTCGACTCGGGAACGTATACTGGTCTGACCGCAGCTCAGGCGCCGTTCGAGTATTTGTTTGGCGCGAACGTGACAGGCAATGGGCATGGCCTGTCCTGCACGGTGGTCGGTATTACCACCTATGATCGTGAAGAAGGCAAGGCTGGCGTAGCGCCTTCGGGCTTCTCGCCGCCGCCGCCGAATCAGCCGGCTTCCTCGATCTGCCACGAGACCAACGTGATTACGTTCAATCAGACCGGCGCGAACAGCGTTCTCGGTTCCGGTTTGGCATTGAACATCGCGCCGTTTGGTACGGCGGGTTGGGCGAACATCGACCTGAACTCGGCCAATGCATCGGTTCCGCATGCGATGGATCCCGCTACCGGCGCCAACACGAATGTGTTCCATGGCCTTCCGGTCACCGGCTTCGAAGCGGTGAGTTTTGCCAAGGGCAACAATGTTGGCGGCGCTATCCAGTACTACAGTGGCGTGTATCGTCACCGTGAATCGCGTAATTGCACGCAAGCCGCTGGTGCATGTTCCTGATTGTAGTTCGTTAAGTGGTGTAATGACGAAGGGCCCCGCAAGGGCCCTTCGTTTTTTGGCGCGTCCGGCACGGACACATATTGGGAGGTGCTCAATACTGGTCGTCGCTCAAAAGCCGACTTGTTCCCAGTCGTGGACGCATTGGCAAACAATCGCTTGCTGGAACCGGCCGATGCTTTTTTAACGCAAATTCAGTGTTGCTCCATTACAATTGCCCAATTCATCGATCAGGATTCGATTCACATGCCGCATTTGTTCCGTTCCGCTGTGCTGTTCTCCGGTCTGTTGCTCGCCAGTGCAGCGTATGCGCAAACGACTATCGACCTTACCACGAGCACCGGTCAATGCACGTACTCGACGCCGGGCGCGGTCACGGTCAATTCGGCGGACGGCCATTTGCGGGCGAGCCAAAGCGGCACGCTCACAGGAACAGGTTGCCCCACGGGATCGTCGAACCCACCGGTCAATTTTGGTCCGGCATCGCCGTTGAACCTGACGACGTCCATGCCTCTGGCCAGCAATACCAGTGGCGAATCGGCAACGTTCACTTTTCAACCAGTTAATGCTACCCAATGTACCGGCAGCATTTCGCCGAGCGTGGGTACGGCGTTTTCGACCACGTTCTGCGGCACTGCTACAGCCTGCAATGCGCCGCAATCCGTCACCGCAACATTTCCTGCCAATGTGAGTACGACAACGAATGCCACGTACACGGTGTCCGTATCCTGCACCGGCTTGGGTAGTGCAAGTCCAGTAGTCGCCCCATCCCTGCAGACGGTTCCCCAGGTTACCGTGCTGCCGACGGGTACCAGCGGCGGCGGCAGTTGCCCGACCATCGCCAGTTCGACCCCTGGGATAACTAATTTTACCCAGCTGACCGGCACGCAGAGCGTGTATTACTACGGCGCATTGGGGGGCTACAAGAGTGTGGATGCCACCAGTTTCGCTGCGGTGTATCAATCGGTCTGGCCGGGCAATTACGGATTGATAGCGCAGCCCAATCTGCCCAACAACAAGTACATGTCGATGGCGTTTACCGTACCGGCCAACTACATGACGGCGCCGAACGCGCCGAACCCGTTGTATGGTGAATATACCGTTGGCGAGACGGGCGTCAGCGCGCCGATTACCATGACGATCAGCACGTCATGTGGCGATTTCAGCAACCCTGCCACCAATCCAACCAGTACGGTAGGGCCCAATTGCTATCGCAGTTTGGCTAATGCCGATGGCATTCTGTTCTGGAGCAAAAATACTTCCTCCACCTGTATACTCAGCAACAACACGACGTATTACTTCAATATCATCAATGCCGATACCACCAGCGTCACCGCGGGTGGAGGCGGTACAGCGTCGTCATCGAAGAACAGCAAGTGCTCAGCAGGCACCTGCACCGACCCCATTCAGAATGGACCCGGTACCTGGTCGGGATATACGCCAAACTGAAGGCGCGTTTTCGACCCAAACGAACTTTGCGCAGAATCCGCAGTCCCACTTGGGCCGCCTTCATGGCGGCCTAATTTTTCCGCCATGAGGAAACCATGTACGTATTGGCTCATTTCAACCGTTTACGCGCACAAGTACTTGCCGCCGTGTTTTTGGCGTCGACTGCCTCTGCAGCACTTGCACAAGGCAACACCAATGATTTGCCGCCGGGCGTCGTCGCCAGCCAGGGCGGGGTGCAAGTCAGTTTGCAGGATATCGACGCCTATGCGGCGAAGATTCCGGAGAAAGATCGCGGCGGATTCTTCGACAGCCCCAAGCGCATCGAAAACGTCATCATGGGCCTGTTGCTGAAGAAACAGTTGGCCGCCGAGGCGCGTGCTGCCAAACTGGATGCCGAACCGGACGTGCAAGCTCAGATTCGTCAGGCCACCGACGACACGTTGGCGCGCGTGGATCTGGAGCATTTTCGCAAAAACCTGAAACTGCCCGATTTCGGCGAGCTGGCGCACGAGTATTATCTCAGCCATCCGGATGAATACATCGTTCGGGGCGAAATCGACGTCAAGCATGTGCTGGTTTCGACCAAGGACCGCAGCAAGGCAGAAGCGCAGTCGCGTATCGACGAAGTCGAAGCCACTGCCAAGGCGCATCCAGATCAATTCGACGCTCTGCTGGAAAAATACTCCGACGATCCGAGCAAGAAAGATAATCACGGCCTGATCGAAAATGCCACATCCGGAAAGATGGTAGAACGGTTTGCCAAGGCGGCCGAAGCGCTGAAGAAACCGGGTGATATCTCGCCGGTCGTCGAGAGTTCG
This sequence comes from Rudaea sp., assembly GCA_025451955.1. Lineage (GTDB taxonomy): Bacteria > Pseudomonadota > Gammaproteobacteria > Xanthomonadales > Rhodanobacteraceae > Rudaea. Next base: position 4,368 of record JANWJJ010000089.1, read on the forward strand.
TTCGGTTATCACGTGCTAAAGCTCATCAGCCGCAAACCCGACACGAAGCGCAGCTTCGAAGACGTGCGCCCGGCGCTGGTCGAAAAACTGCGCAACGACTGGATCGATCAACAAGTGGCCGAACACACCGGAGCAATGCGTGGCAATAAACTCGATGCTAGCCCCGATCTCGTCGCCTCGCTGCGCACGCGTTTCCTGCCACCGGGTGCCGTAACTCCCGAGCAAGCGCAGAGGGCAGCGGATGAAGCGGCGGCAAAGAAAAAAGCCGCGGAATCGGCGGCGGACAAGAACGGCGAAGCGCAGCACTGATTATCGACGGCTCATCCGGTCGGCGCGGCGGATGAGCTTTAACCGCGCGTGGCAACGCCTGGCGGACGCGCCGCCCCGGGTTTTGCGATAATACGCGATCCTGTCTGTCCCCGAACCGGTTCCCATGCCCGCGCTCCGTCTGGCGCTACACTTCATCCACCGCGAACTCCGCAACCGCTATCTCGGTAGCTTCAGCGGCGGGCTGTGGGCGCTGTTTCAGCCGCTGATCCAACTCGCGGTTTACAGCTTCGTCTTCGTCTATGTGTTCAAGGCCAAGGTGCCGGGCGCCAATGCGCCGGGTTACATACCGTTTCTGGTGATGGGCTTGTGGCCGTGGAATGCGTTTGCGGAAGGTCTGGCGCGCGCGACCACGGCGATCCAGGACAACGCCGCCCTGATCGGCAAAGTCGCGTTGCCGCGCGAGGTGCTGGTGTTCTCCGCGGTCGCGGCGAATTTTCTGCTGCAAGGCATCGGCTTCTGCGCCATCGTCATCGCCATGCGCGTGTTCGGTGTGCCGGTCGATCTGTTCGCGCTGCCATTGGCGCTGCTCGGATTCGTGCAGTTGTTCGTCCTGGCGCTCGGCTTCGCTTTTTTGTTTGCCGCAGTGCAGGTGTTCGTGCGCGATCTTTCTTCGGCCTTGCCGCAGTTGCTGATGTTGTGGATGTTCAGCTCGCCGGTGTTCTTCGCACGCGATGCCTTGCCCGAGCGCTACCGGGGTTGGCTGGACTGGAATCCGTTCACCTACTATACTGAATTTTTCCGCGCCGCATTGCTCGGTGCTGGCAGTTTTTCGCTCAGTAGCACGTTGATGGCGCTGGGCGTCGCGGTCATCGTCTTCACTCTCGGATACGCGATCTTCCGGCGACTGAACCCCTATTTCGAAGACTTTTTGTAATGCTCTCGATTACGCCTGCCGCCAGCGCGCCGCCGTTGCAGCCAAAGCAGATCTATTCCCTGCACTTCGACATCGTGCATGGCTGTCAATTGCGTTGCCTCGGCTGCCCCAATTCGACGCTGCTGCCGAAGATAAAGCGGATCAGCGTAGAGGATTTCCGCACCTGTCTGGGCAATATCGACGTCGAGCATATTCATACCATGCGGCTGTTCAATTTTGGCGAACCGCTGCTGCACAAACATTTGTCGGCCATTGTCTCGGTTATTCCGGAACAGCGCTGGAAAGCGTCCATTGTGGAAATTTCCACTAATGCACAGCACGTCGATTGGGTCGATTTCGAAAACGCCATCAAACAAGAGGTCGTCAACCGCCTGGTCGTGAGTTGCGATGGCGATGGTACGCCGAGCGAATACGAACGCCTGCGGCCGCCTTCGAAATGGACGCAACTGATCGAATTCCTCGATCGCGCGCGTGCGCTGCGCGATCGCTGGTCGCCGGCGTTGCAATTGATCACCAAGACCGTGGTGCGCAGTGCGGCAGACAAACAGCGCTGGCAGGACGTACTTTTGCCGCGTGGCTGGGTTCCCGAATTCCGCGGCTGGATGGCGTTGCCGGAATCGGTGCAAAACATGACTCATCGCGAGATCAAGGCGCCAGCCGGCCCCTGCGTGTTTCTGGCCGATCCGGAAGAATTCAGCCAGCACCCGTGGCATGGCGAAATCCGCTTGCTGTATGTGGATGCAGATGGCACGGTCGTGCCGTGCTGCTTTCATCCGAAGGCCGGCGAGTTCGGCAATCTCAAGCAGCACAAGTACAGCGAGATCCTGAGCGGCAGCCGGCGCGCCGCTTTCAAACGTGAAATGACGGAGAATCGGGCCGGCATGTCTATCTGCGGCCAATGCGAAGTGGGTCCGGCCGGCCACGAAGGCCCCTCGTTCCATAATGCCATGTTCGCCGATACCTGACATGCAGTCACCGGTTCTGGTCGAGGCGCGGCGCCTGGGCAAAACCTATCCCAAGGTATTTCATCGCCGCGACCGCTTGCGTGCGCTCTACCGGTTGCTGACCGGCGGCCCCGGCATTGACTCCACCAGTGTGCTGCGCGATGTCGATCTCGAAGTGCGCGCGGGACAATCACTGGGCCTGATCGGTGAGAACGGCGCCGGCAAATCGACGTTGCTGAAATTGATCGTCGGCGTGCTCACGCCCAGTTCCGGCGAAGTCCATGTGCACGGTCGCGTCGGTGCGTTGCTCGAACTGGGCGCGGGGTTCCATCCCGAGTATACGGGCCGCGACAACATCGCCTTGTCGGCGGCGCTGTACGGGTTGAATGCCGACGAAGCACGCGCGAAGCTGCCGGAGATCATCGATTTCGCCGACATCGGCGCCTACATCGATGAACCGGTCAAGCACTATTCCTCGGGCATGGTGGTGCGGTTGGGATTCGCCATCGTCGCGGCATTGCGGCCCGATCTGCTGATTACCGATGAAGTGCTTGCCGTAGGTGATGAATCCTTCCAGAAGAAATGCGTGCGCTGGATGGAGGATTATCTCGACGGTGGCGGTACTCTGATCCTGGTTTCGCACAGTATGTATCACGTGCAGAAACTCTGCCGTCAGGCGTGCTGGATAAAACAGGGCGCGGTCGCGGCGAGCGGCGACGTGTTTGAGGTCACCCAGGCTTATTTGGCCTACCAGGAGCGCAAGTCCGCTGCGCAGCCCGTTCGTCAGGACAGTCCCAGCCATGCGCAGGAATTTTATCTTATCGATCTGGCGCTCAATGGCGACACCGCTGATGTGCCGCTCGTGATTGATCAGGGCTGCCGCGTAGGCGCGCGCGTGCACGTGCATTCGCGCGATGGCCGCGAACCGGTCATTTCTTTCGGGGTTGCGCGCGCGGACGGTACTTCCGTCTACGGTGTCAGCACCGAAATGGAAAAACAACGGCCGCTGCGTGTGAGTGAAAATGTATACACGGTGGAAATCGAGTTCCCGGAACTGGCCTTGTTGCCAGGCAGCTATTTGCTGCGCGCGCATGCGCTGGATACCGAAGGCGTGCGCCTGTTCAATACCCTGGTGCGATCGATTACCATACGTGGCGAATCGCGCGAATTCGGTTTGATCCGGCTGAAGCATTCGTGGCCTGCGGCGAACAGCGAAACGAACGTGGCGCCATGAGCGACGCGCCTGCCCTGGATTTCACCGGCGAACGCTTCACGCCCGAATGCGTGCGCGAAATCTGGTACGAACACTGGCATCGCTACGTGTTCGCCCGCGAATTTGCCCGCGGCAAACGCGTACTCGATGCGGCTTGCGGCGAAGGTTACGGCAGCGCCTTGCTTGCCGGAACGGCTACCAGCGTCGTCGGTGTCGACATTGCCGAGGCCGCCATCGCGCATGCGTGCGAGCGCTACGCCGATCGTGCCAATCTGCGTTTCGAGCGCGCCGATTGCACGATCCTGACGGCGGCCGATGCGAGTTTCGATCTGGTCGTCTCGTTCGAGACGCTCGAACACGTTGCCGCACAAGAGGCGCTGATTGCCGGATTTGCGCGTGTGCTGACGCGCGATGGCGTGCTGATCGTGTCGTCGCCGGATAAACGCCAGTACAGCGACATCAGCGGTTTTCGCAACGAATTCCATGTGCGCGAACTGTATCGCGATGAATTGCTGGCCCTGCTCAAGCCGCATTTTCCGTGCATCCGTTTATACGGCCAAAAACTGTTGTTCCAGTCCGCGATCTGGAGCATGGACGACACGCTGCGCAATGCGGTCGCGGTCACGTCCGGCGGCGATGTGCGCGAACCGCGCGCCGGATTGGATTACGACCCGATGTATTTCATCGCCGTGTGCTCGCGAGCGCCGTTGCCGCAGACGTTGCCGGACCTGGCGCTGTTCGGCGACCGCGAAGAATCGGTCTACGCGCATTACAATGGCGAGGTGCGCAAGAACATGACGGCCGGCGCGCGTCTGGCCGAACTCGAAGCACAGGTTGCCGTACTGCGCAGTACGGCGGATCAAACCCCGCCGCGGCGATCGTGGTGGCAACGTCTGCGCGGTCGCGCTTCGCGCTGAGGCGCGATTCGAATTTTTCTGGGATCCATGATGGCAAACAACCTGAACTACCAGATCAACTACACGCCGCCGGTGATAGCGCCGGCACCCAAGCCCGATCCGGATGCGCCCTTGTTCGCCTCCGAGGATGGACTGGTCGCGTCGCTGTCGAGCCAGGAATGCATCTTCCAGATCAAGCGCAACGGCGACACGCATGTGATGACGTTTCAGGTGCTGCAGGCGCTGGATCAGTGCCGCGAATTCCGCAGCCTGGACGAACATGCCGCGCGCATCGAATCGACCATCGCCGGCCTGGCCGGCAAGCGCGAAGACGTCAAACGTGTACTGGAAAGCTTGATCCAGCGCAGTTTGCTGGTGTCGGATCAGGCTTTCATCGAGCGCCTGATCCAAGCGCCGCGGCTTGCGCAAGCCGACATGCGCGCGGTGTTCATCCGCGCCTGCGATCGCCCGCAACAGCTTGAACACCTGTTGGCCACGCTGACGGAATACGAACGCCGCCATCGCGCCGGCAGACGCTACGTCGTGCTCGACGATTCTTCGCTGCCGGCGAGCATGAATACCCAGCGCGACCTATTGCGCGAATTCGCACGCACCACCGGCTGCAAGGCCAGCTACATCGGCCGTACCGAATGCGCGAAGATCGCGGACAAGTTCGCCAGGGCGCAGCCGCAGGCGAAATCCACGGTCGCCCGATTGCTCATGCGCGACGCGCATCCGCAGGCGCAACGCTTCGGTGGCGGCCGCGGCCGCAATCTGGCCACACTGCTTTCGGCCGGCGCGCGCCTGAGCATGCTCGACGACGATCTGCGTCTGCCGCTGCGGCGTCCAGAATATGCGCGTGATGGCTTGGACCCGAATCCCAATGCGCAAGCCTGGGGGCGCTTTCCGGCGAGCATGGACGACGCTTTCAGCCGCGGCGAAGAATTCGTTGCGGATCCATTCGCGCTGCATTTGGAAAGCTGCGGTCAGTCCTTGGGCGCTGTCGTGCAGGCGAGTTATCCACTTGAACGGATGGCGCTGCGCGGATTGAATCTGGGCCGGCTTGACGCGCTCGCGGAACCATCCCGCATTATCGCGACGCAGGCGGGAAGTTACGGCAGCTCGCGCACAGAAACCAATCTGTGGCTGTATCAGCTCGATGCGGAAAGCCGCGCGGATTTCTGGCGCGATCGCGCCGCCTATCAGCGCAATATCGAGGGCCAGCATCTGTGCTATGCGGTGCCGCAAGCCTGCGTTGTCGCGATGTCCAACTTCACTTCGTTCACGCTCGACAACAGTCGCCTGTTGCCGTGCACGAATCCCGTAGGCCGCGGCGAGGATGGCTTGGCGGGTGCGTTGACGCGCTATTGCCATCCCGATTCGCTGGCGCTGGAACTACCAGAGGCGATCGGCCACGTGCAGGAGACGGCGCGCAAGCGTTCCGACAAGACCCTGGCAGCACCGCCGCCGCGAGTCAATCATTTCTTGCGCGATTTCGTGCAGCGTCAGTTTGGTTTGTTCCGCGCCGAAGATCCGGCGCTGCGCCTGCGCTTCATGGCCGATGTGTTGCGCGATCTTGCCGCCGCCAACGTGCCGGATCGGATTGCGCATCTGCGCGAGTACCTGAGCTACGCGCGCGCCGATGTCATCGATCGCGTGCAGCACCAGATCGAAGCCGTGCCGGACGCGCCGGTGTACTGGCAAGCGGATGCGCGTGAGATCGTGCAGGCCAACGCCAAGGCCTTGCTGGCGAAAGCGCCGCCGCGTCTTGGCGACTGGCCTGACGATATCGACGATGCCGGTTGCGCCAAGGCACTTGCGGCCGAGCTGGGGGATCTCGCCGACGCTTGCGAGCACTGGCCGGCGTTGTGGCAACACGCGGCAGAGCAGGGCGAAAAGCTGCTTTCGGCAGTGTGACCGAAGCCGGACACACGACGCAAAGTGGAAAATGCCATTACTCCCGGTTTGACCAGCGTCATCGTGGTTGCTGCCGACAGCGGCGCTGATCTTGGCGATTGCGTACAGCGCGTACTGGCGAGTTCGGCATCAGTCGAGGTTATCGTCAGCGATAATGACTCATCCGACGGCTCGGTCGCGGCGCTTGCGTCGCGATGGGCTGGCGATGCGCGGTTGTGCATTATCCACAATGGTACAAATCTCGGCTTCGGCGCCGGTTGCAATCGCGGCGCAGCGGTCGCTGCTGGCGACGCGTTCGTGTTCCTCAATCCGGATTGCATGATCGAGACGGATACGCTCGCGCGCTTGCGTGCGCACGCGCAGGCGGACGCGCGCATCTGCTTGATCGGCGTCGCCATCGTTGATGCTGACGGTGTGGCGGAGCCCGCCAGTCGCCGGCGCGATCCGTTATTGCGGCGCGCCCTGATGAGTATGATGGGCCTGGCGCGATTTGCATCGCGCTGGCCGGGCCTGGCGGGCGTGGGTTTGCCGCCGCCGGAAAATCCGGAATCGTGCGAAGACGTCGACGTCGTTTCCGGCGCACTGATGTATCTGCCGCGAACCGCGTTCGAGCGGATCGGTGGCTTCGACGAAGGCTATTTTCTGCATTGTGAGGATATCGACCTGTGCCGGCGCGTGCGCGACGCGGGCTTGCGCGTGGTCTGTGCGAACGCGGTGCGCGTCGTGCATCTCAAGGGCACATCGAGCCGCACGCGCCCTTTCTTCGTCGCTCGTCACAAGCATCGCGGCATGTGGCGCTGGTTCGTGAAGTTCGACCCGGCGGCGCGCAATCCATGGTTACGCGGCCTGGTCTGGTGCGGACTATGGGGACACTACATCCTGATGTCGCCGCGCTACGCGTGGCAAGCCGTGCATCAACGGTAGCGATTGATCTCGTCGCGCAACGCTTGCGCGGCACGGCGTGCGGCGTTCGTAAAATCCACGTCCGCGCTCGCGTACAAAATCGCTCGCGACGAACTGACGATCAACCCCGTGCCGGCGGAATTTTTTCCATTGTGTACAGCCGCGGCCACGTCGCCGCCTTGCGCGCCGACACCGGGAATGAGCAGCGGCATGGCGTCGCCGACGAGACGGCGCACATCGGCCAGTTCCTGCGGATAAGTTGCGCCGATGACGAGCGCGCAATTGCCGTTCGCATTCCAGTCGTGCGCGGCGAGATGCGCGACGTGCTGATAGAGTTTGTGGCTGCCGCCGATCTGATCGGACACGACGAGCTCTTGCAGATCTTTCGCGCCTGGATTCGAGGTGTGGCAAAGAATTATCGCGCCCTTGTCCGCACGATCGAGAAACGGCTGCAATGCGTCGCGACCCAGATAGGGATTGAGCGTCACCGCGTCGGCGCCATAGCGATCGAAGGCTTCGACGGCGTAATGCCGGGCGGTGCTGCCGATGTCGCCGCGCTTGGCGTCGAGAATCACCGGCACGCCGGGATGGTGCGCGTGGATATGTGCGATCAGGCGTTCCAGCGCGCCTTCGGCACGCAGCGCGGCGAAATGCGCAATTTGCGGCTTGAAGCAACATACCTGATCGGCGGTGGCATCGACGATGGCGCGGCAGAAGTCGAAGATGGCATCGGGCTGATCGCGCAATGCGGCAGGAAAGCGTGCGGGTTCAGGATCGAGGCCAACACAAACCAGCGAGCGATTGCGTTCCCACGCGTGCTGCAATTGGCGGATGAAGGTCATGGGCAAATTTCCGAAGTCACGGCGCAAGCGCGCGCCGGGATTGGATCAATCCGAGATTCTCGCGCAGTGCCGGATGCTTTGGTGCGCGGCGCAAGGCCTGGATCAACAAGGTTTCAGCGCGCGCCAGATTACCGCTGTGCAGGTTCGCCATGCCGCATAGATTCAGCGTATTGACGTCGGTCGGACGCAATTTCAGCGCTTGCTCCAGACAACCCAGAGCCGCCGGAAAATCGCCGCCGCGCAGATATTGCTGGCCGGTGAA
>JANWJJ010000090.1 GCA_025451955.1 Rudaea sp.
TCAACGCGTAATCGTTCGTACGCTGCATTGATCTCGCGCGCTCGCTCGCCGGCGCGGCGTTTGAGTTCTTCGGGCACGTCGCCGAGTTTGTCGGGATGATAGCGGCTCATCAGCGTGCGGTAGGCGCGTTTGATCGCACGTTCGTCCGCATTGCGATCCAGGCCAAGTACGGCGTAAGGATCCTTGTCCGCAGGCGGCGCGCGCGGCGCTTCGCGCGATTGCTGGTAACGATAGTTGCCGCCAGTTGCGGCGGCATAGCCTTTCATCGCCGCCAGCATCGCCAGTTCGTGCTCACGGATGCCCAGGGCCGCGCACAACTGACGCACGATCGCGAACTTGTCCGCTGCCAACGAGCCTTCGGCGTAGACGATATCGAGCAGCAGGTCGAGCAGCAGCCAGGCCAGATCGCGGCGGCCGTGACACCAGTCCTTGAGCTCGGCAATCGCCAACTGCGTGGCAAAGCCGGGTTGCTTGCCGGCATTGAATTGTGCGATTGCCGCGGCGCGCTGTTCGGGCGTGAGCCGCATGCGTGCCATCAGGTTTTCGGCGGCGGCGATTTCGGGCTCGGAAACGCGGCCATCGGATTTGGCGATGGCGCCAGCGAGCCCGAACAACGGTGCGATGAAGGCATTTGGCGCGCCGCGAATCGCCGGTTGCATGCGCGCCACGCTGCTGTCCCAGAAATGGCCGAGCACGATGCCGATGAAGATGCCGAGCGGATTCCGCAACAGCAGCAAGCCGAGCAAGGCGCCGATGAGTTTGCCCACGATCAGTGTTTTCCGGGCGCTGCCGGCGCTTGCGCCGCGTACCATTGCAGGATCTGGTCGATCTCCGCGGCGTTGAGCATGCCGATGGCCGCGCGCATTGCGGCAACGTTGCGCGCGCCGGATTGATATTGCCTGATCGCGTCGCGCAGGTAATCGAGGTTCTGTGCCGCAAGGTTCGGTATACTTTTTACGGTCGCCACGCCATGCTCGCCATGGCAGGCTGCGCACAGGCCAAGCCGCTGCGGCGGCGCTTGCGCAGGCGCCGGACAGGGGCAAGCCGTGCCGATGGCGGCAAGCAGGATGGCTATGGAAAAACGCATTCTGGCGGGGAAAGTAGGGTAACCGGGATGCGATTTTACCGGTTCTCGCCGCGGCTGTGCGATTCGTGCCGGCAATCCCGGTAAAATGGCTGCACGCCTCGGAGCCGCCCGTGCCCACCACCCTGCATCAATCGAATCTTCCCGGACTGAATCTCCTGCATCGTGGCAAGGTGCGCGACGTCTACGCGCTGTCTACGCAGGAATTGCTGATTGTGGCGACGGACCGCCTCTCCGCGTTCGACGTGGTGTTGCCCGATCCGATTCCCGGCAAGGGCGAGATGCTGTGCGAGATTTCCAATTTCTGGTTTGCGCAGACCGCGCACCTGATGCCGAATCATTTGACCGGCAAGTCCGTTGCTGCGGCGCTGCCGGCTGGCGTCGATGTAAATTTGTATACCCGGCGCAGCGTGATCGCGAAACGACTGAAGGCGGTACCGATCGAGGCGATTGCGCGCGGTTATCTGATCGGCTCGGGCTGGAAGGATTATCAGGCGAGCGGATCGCTGTGCGGAATCAAGTTGCCAGCGGGATTGCGCCAAGCCGAAAAATTGCGCGAACCGATTTTCACGCCATCGACCAAGGCGGCGACGGGGCATCATGACGAAAATATCGGTTTTGACCGAATGGCGGCGGAAATCGGGGCCGATCTGGCCGAGCAGGTGCGCGATGCGACACTGGCGATCTACAATTTTGCCGCAGACCACGCAGCGCAACGCGGCATCCTGGTCGCCGATACCAAGCTCGAGTTTGGTACCGACGAAGACGGAAAACTCTACGTGATGGACGAAATGCTGACGCCGGATTCGTCACGCTTCTGGCCGGCCGAGCAGTACCGCGCTGGCATCAGTCCACCGAGCTACGACAAGCAGTTCGTACGCGATTATCTGGAAACGCTGGACTGGAACAAGACTGCGCCGGGGCCGCGCTTGCCGGCTTCCGTCACCGCCGGCACAGCGGCGAAATATGCGGAAGCGTTGCAGCGTCTGGCCGGCATTACTCTGGATTAAACGCGCTGGATTAGGAGAGGGCATTCATGAACACGATCCAACCCGAAACACCGCACGCCAACCCGCGCCGTGAAGTTGACCGCTGGCTGGGTAATTACAGCGAGGATCATCGCAATTCCACAAATATACTCGTTCACTGGATTTGCGTGCCGCTGATCCTGTGGACGGTGATTGCCTTGTTGTGGCTGGTGCCGGTACCCGCGGCGCTCGGCCGCACCGGATTGTGGGCCGGCGTCGGAATGTTTCTGGCGCTGATGTTCTATCTGCGCCTGTCGCGGCCGCTCGGTTTCGCCATGCTGGCCGTTTTCGTCTTGCTCGGCCTGATTACCGAGGCGCTGTTTCGCGCGCTTGGCACCACACAGTTGCTGTGGCTGGCGATCGCCGTATTCGTGCTCGCCTGGATTGCGCAATTCGTCGGTCACAAGATCGAAGGCAAGAAGCCCTCGTTCCTAACCGACATCGCTTATCTGTTGATCGGCCCGGCCTGGATCGTGGCCAAGATCATGCGCAAGCTCGGCATCGCGTACTGAGCATTACGCGGATTTCTCCATCGGCCGCAACAGCCAGCGGCACAGTGCCGGCAGAAACACGATTGCGGCGATCATGTTGACCAGGAACATGAAGGTGAGCAGCACGCCCATGTCGGCCTGGAATTTCAGTGCTGAAAACGCCCAGGTGCCGACGCCGACGGCGAGTGTCAGCGCGGTGTAGAAGATCGCAATGCCGGTGGTCTTGAGCGCGATGAAATACGATTCGGTCAAGGGCCGGCCCTGCTTCATCGCCTCGCGCATGCGCGCGAAAATGTAGATGGCGTAATCCACGCCGATGCCGACGCCGAGAGCAAGCACGGTGAGTGTATTCACCTTCTTGCCGATATCGAGTTCGACCATCAGCGAATGGCCCAGCTCGGTCACCAGCACCAGCGGCAGCACGATGCACAACGCGGCGAGCGGATTGCGGAAACTGAGCAGGCACATCAGGAACACCGCTGCGTAGAGCAGATACAGCATGGTGTGGTCGACCGCGCGGACTTCATCGTTGACCGCGGCCATCACGCCCACATTGCCGGTGGCCAGGCGCAGATTGAGCTGGTTGCTGGTGAAGGTTTTGCCTTGCGCCTGCGCATCGTTGGATTGCTTGACCAATTGATTGCGCAGATTGACGTCGGGTCCGGCGAAAACGTGGTTGTCGCTGCGGAATTTCTTGATCGCCGCAATCACGCGATCGATCGTGGTGGCGCGATGGTCGGTCAGGAACATCATCACCGGCATCGCGCTGCAATCTTCGGTGAGCAGGCCGGAATCGGTTTCGAAGCCTTGCGTATCCTGGCGCAGGGCGTCGTTGTCGCGCGGCAGCACGCGCCAGCGGATATTGCCTTCGTTCCAGCCGGCGTTGACGATTTTCGCCGCCATCGGCAGGGTGATGACTTGCGCCACGCCCTCGACGTTACGCATGTTCCAGGCAAAACGGTCGATGGTTTCCATCACCGGATAACTCGTGGTGCAGGCGTTTGGGGCGGCTTCGGCAATGACATTGAGGATGTCGACGCCGAGTGCGAACTTGTCGCTGATCAGGGCGGCGTCGCGGTTGTAGCGCGAATCCGGCCACAGTTCGGCCACGCCTTTTTGCGCGTCGCCGATCATCACCCGGCTGCCGTAGTGTGCGGCCGCAGCCCACATGGCGATGCCGAGCAGGATGACGATCGCCGCTGGCAGCGGCCGGCTGAGTTTGGCCAGCACCGTCCACAGTTTGTCGAACTGGGTCAACTGGCGCAGGCGATACGCACGCTTGCGTTCGAGATTGCGCAACCTGCAAAAGGATAAAAGTACCGGCAACAGGATCAGGTCGGTGAAGATGATCAGAGCCACGCCTACGGTCGCGGTGACGGCGAGTTCAAAAATGATCCGCACCGGAATAATCAAAATGGTGGCGAAACCGATGCAGCCTGCGATCAGGGCGACGGCACCGGGCACCAGCAACATGCGGAAGGCCAAGCGTGCCGCGGTTTGCGCATCCACACCCGTGCGCTGGCGCAATTCCTCGACCGTGCCTTCTTCCAGGCCGCCAAAGAAGATTTCGCCGCGAAAGCGGTTGATCATCTGCTCGCCGTGACTGACCGCGATGGCGAAGATCAGGAACGGCGTCAGCATGTTCATCGGATCAATGCCGAAGCCGAGCAGGCGCAGTGCGCCAAGCATCCAGATTACCGCGATCAGGGCGCAGAACACGGTCAGTGAAGCGAGCTTGACCGACGACGAATAGATGAACAGCAGCAGCCAGGTGAAGGCGATGGTGAGGAAGAAGAATCCGATCACCGACTTCGCGCCGGCGCTGATGTCGCCGACCATCTTGGCGAAACCGATGATGGCGACCGTGGTGTGGTCGTTTTCGTATTTGTGGCGGATCGCTTCGAGCTGGTCGTTGATCCGGTTGTAGTCGATGGTGACGCCGTGCGCGGGATCTTCCGGCACCAGATCGACCCAGACCATCGCGCCGGAAAAATCCTTGGCCACGAGCCGGCCGACGATGTTGGCTTTCTCGATGTTCGCCTTGATCGTGGAAAACTGCTCAGGCGTGGCCTGGAAACCGTCGACATTGGGGGTGAAGGTCGACGGAATCACGTTGCCGCCGGCGAAACCGTCCTCGACGACTTCGACGAAGCGCACGTTCGGGGTGAAGATCGAACTCACGCGTGAGGCATCGACGTGCTCGATCTTGCCGGCGTCGAGCGTGATCTTTTCCATCGTCTGGAAGAACGGCTGGTTGAACATGTTGCCGCTCTTGTCCACCACCGCGATCAAGATGCGGTTGGCGCCGCCAAAATCCTTCTCGTAATCGAGAAAGGTCTTCATGTATTCGTGTTTGAGCGGAATCTGTTTCTTGAAGCCGGCATCGACCTTCAGTTGCGCGGCGAAGTAGGCCATCACCGCGGTAATCACGGCGAAGATGATCAGCACAAGGATGCGGTTGCCGAACAGCAGGTTTTCGGCGGCGCGCTGAAAGGCGTTGGGCTGGGCGTTGGGATTGCTGGGAGCGGCCACGGGCGTTCTCGCGCTTACTGCGGTTGATAGGTGCTGATGCCGTTCTCGCCGGCGATCAACAGGTTGCCGGAGCTGTCCAGCGGCAATACCGCGGCGATGATGCCGGCGGGCTGGTCGACGTAGCTCTTCAGGGCTTCACCGGTCTTGCTGCGCATCAGCACGATGCCGTTGGCGCCGACGATGATGACGCCGTCGTCGGGCAGCGCGGCGGCGCCCATCAGGCTCAGTTCGGTGCCGGTTTGCACTTGTGTCCAATGATCGCCGAGATCATTGGATTCATAGACGTGGCCGCGCAAACCGAACGCGAGGACATGATCGCCTTCATAACCGACGACGCCGAACATCGAACCGTCATAAGGCAGTTGCAGGCGCTGCCAGGTGGCGCCTTGATCGCGCGAACGGAACGCGCTGCCGCGCTCGCCGACGATGAACAGCGCGCCGCTGCCGGTGCGCGCGATCGCATTCAGATGCGGCGTGGGTTCCTGCGCAGTCTTCAGTTCGCTCTTGCTGAAGGTCTGACTGTGCGCACTCTTGTCGTCGTCCGCGTTGGCGTCGTCATCGCCGGCCGCGCCGGATTTGACCGGAGCAGCCACGGTCATCGGCTGCCAGCTGGCGCCGCCATCGTTAGTGCGCAGCGCCAGACTGTAGGCGCCGATCGCGTAGCCGTGTTTGATGTCGGTGAACAGCACGCCGAGCAGCGGCGCACCCTGGCGTGGATCGTGCGCGGCATCGTTGCCGTCGGCTGGCGCCTGCCACGGGTCCTTGCGCTGCAATTGCCAGTGCTCGCCGGCGTCGGCGCTGTGTGCGATGACACCGTCGTGCCCGACTGCCCACAATTGCGAATCGACCGCGCTGACCGCCGTGAATGTCGTGCGCGTCGGCACTTGCGCCTGTTGCCAGGTGTGGCCGTCGCTCGACAGCAGCACATCGCCACGCGCGCCCACGGCAACGTAGCGTTCTCCCGCACGCACGATGTCAAGAACCAATGATTGAGATGCCAGCGGCATGATTTCTGCCGGGGCATCGATTGGGTCGATCCAGACCGTGGCGTCTTGTGCCGATGCAAGCGGTACGGTGCTGGTCAGTGCCGTCAGCGCGATCAGCGGCAAACGGCGAAAATTCGGAATCCTCATCGACACCCCCCGATCAGGCGGAACGCCCGCGGCAACTTTTTACTCCGGCTCCGAATGCGCCAACCGTCCGCAAACGGTTGGCGCCGAACTCGACCGATGTGACTGAATCTTACTCGATGCCGCGTTGACGCAGCGATTGCGGCGAGAACATGTCCGGCGTTGCCTGGAACGAGAAATCGTATTCCTGTTCCTGGTTGTCCAGACCCTGCACCAGGTAGCGCCCGGATTTCAGATCGTAATGGCATTCCAGCGTCGACCAGAACACCGGCACTTCGTAATAGTTCACGCTCGGCGCTTCGGAATAGCGCCACAATCTCATCTGGCTGTCGTAATGGTCGATTTCCAGAATCTGCCAGCTGTCTTCGTCCAGATAGAACGTGCGCTTCGGATTGATGTGGCGCTGGCCGGGTTTCAGATCGGCCTCGACAATCCAGACCCGGTGCAATTCATAGCGCAGCAGGTCGGGATTGATGAAATGCGGCTTGATCAGATCCTTGACCAGGGTCTTGTCGCTGTGCGCCTTGTAGGAATTGTACGGAACGTACATTTCCTTCTTGCCGATCAGCTTCCAGTTGAACTTGTCCAGCGCGCCGTTGAACATGTCGGTCATGTCGTTGGTGCGCAGACCGTCGGATGCCGTGCCCGGATTGTCGTAGGCGACGTTTGGCGCACGCCGGACGCGGCGCTGGCCGGGGTTGTAAATCCATGCCTGGCGCGGCTCCTTCTTCGAATCCAGAGTTTCATGCACGAGCAGCACCTGGCCGGCCAGTCGCGGCGGTGACACCACATCCTCGAAAAAGTATAAAAGAATATTATTGATGTCCTTGAGCGTATTGCCCGGCTTGTAGTACAGGCCGAGGCCTTCCTCACGGAAGCGGATCAGGGTGTAGGCGCCGGAGGCGGTGGGAATGGCCTGGTCATTCCAGCGCGCGAACGACACGCCCTTGTACTTGAGCTTGTGGTTCCAGATGGCCTCCATGCCGGCTTTTTTCGGATCCTTGTCGAGAATCGGGAAGGGCAGACCTTCGGCGACATTCGCCACCCCTTCGCCATCGTCGACCAGTTCGCCGGTGGCGGCGTTCTTCATCGTCATTTCATACGTGCGCTGTGGGTACGAAGCGCTGCGGCGGGTGGGGTACACCTCCATTTTCCAGTCCGGATATTTCTCGAACATGGCGATCTGACCGGCCGAGAGCTTGTCGGCATAGTCCTTGAAGTTCTTCGCGGTGATGGTGAACTCCACCTTGTCGTTCGGGAACGGGTCGGGATGATGCATGCCGACCTTGTAGCCCGCCGGTGGCGTGGTGATGCCGCCGGTCCATGCCGGAATCACGCCATCCTTGCTGCCGGCGCGTTCGGCGCCGGTCGGTGTGAGCGGCGTGCCGGTCAATCCGAGTTCCGCCACTTCACTGGGTGGCGCCTTGGCCAGCAACCCGGTGGAAAATACCGCGCACGCCACCAGCGTCGCGAGTTTTGTTCGATTCAACCATGCCATCGCCGTCTCTCCGGTAAATGCGTCAGAACGAATATTTCACGACAAACGCGACGAAATCGCGGTCGCTGATCAAGTTGAATTGACCGGCGCCGAAATAATTGGTGTAGCTCAGATCCGCCGACCATTGGTCGAGGTAACTGGCCTCGGCGCCCACGGTGATGGATTTGCGGCCTTCGATGAAATTGCCGCCAGGGCCGGGCGTGGTGCCGTTGACATCCTGATTGAACGCCAGCCGCGGTGCCAGGGTGAAGGCGGTGCCGAAAACATTGTGATACGTGGCGCGGGCGCCCAGACGATAGCCCCACGAAAAAGCGGTGGGGAAGCCGTTGAGTTGGGTCTCGGGGTTGTTCAGATTGCCGCTGTTCACATCCGGGCCACCGCCGGTATCGGTGCCGTCGCTGTTGTAGCGCAATGCCGATTGCGACGGCAGATTCCACACGTTGGTCGCACCGACTTCGCCGATCAGGATGATCTGGTCGGCGCGGAAGGGATTATCCGGCCCCAGCACCTTGGTCGCGGTGAATTGCAATTGCGATACCTTGTTGCGCGTATAGCCCTGGATGTAGGCGCCGGGCGCATACGTGCCGAGCTGGCTTACGAAGCGGTTGCCGGGCGCCGGAATCAGGCCATTGAGCGGAGTCAGTCCGGAGAACAGCAACTCCACCGCATCGATCTGCAGCGGTTGATTCGGGCGATAGCTCAACTCGCCTTGCAGGGCGATGCCGGGTCCTTCGAGCTGGGTATTGAAGCTGACGCCGTAGAGGCGGATATTGCGCGGATATTCGACGAAGTACTCGGCGCTGTTCGGCACGGGGCTGGTGACGGCGACGCCGCTGATCAGCGGCAGGCGGCTGTGGTAGTTGAGGTAGTAGAAA
This sequence comes from Rudaea sp., assembly GCA_025451955.1. Taxonomy (GTDB): domain Bacteria; phylum Pseudomonadota; class Gammaproteobacteria; order Xanthomonadales; family Rhodanobacteraceae; genus Rudaea. Next base: position 8,639 of record JANWJJ010000090.1, read on the forward strand.
CCGAATTCGGTGCCGCCGAGATTGTCCGCAAGATAGTGCGCGGCCACGCCATATTGGCCGTATTCGCCGGGATAACGGTCCGGCACGCGCTTGACGGTTTCGGCACAGGATGTCGCCAGTAATCCCGCCAGTGGATTGGTTCCCGCATTGAGAATGCTCTGGCCGCCGAAAGCCCTGTTGTCGCTGGCCGCGCCGCCGAAGCATACCGAGTAGTAGTTTTCCGGATTGATCACCGGTTGTGGCACCAGGCCGAACGGCAACGAGGCATACGTGCCGCCGATGGTGGCGAAATCGTTGGTCGAGAAATAGGTGCCGGCCGGATCCGGATTGGTCTGCGCGAATTCGAGCAAATAGGTGGCTTCGACCGAGAAATTCTGGGTGACGTTGAACGAACCCCAGAGCATGTTGACTGGCAACAGTGCTTCTTTCAATTCGGCGCCGGCGACGTGCAATTGCGATACGTCGAACGGGTTGAAGGCATTGATGCCGCCCTGAATGAAGGTGCTTTCGCCCCAGTTCAGCACCTGCTTGCCGAAACGTATCGAAGCCTGGTGATTGCTGAGGTCGAAATTGTCGTACAGGAATGAATCCAGGATGCGGAGTTTCTTGCCGACCTGATCGCGCGCCAGACTGGTGAGCTTGTCGTTGTTGGCATTGGCGAAATCGTAGAAGTAACTGGCGCGCACAAAGGCGCCCATGTTGCTGCCGTAATCCAGATGCAGTTCGGTGGTGGCCTTGACCGCGTTCGAGAACGCGCTGCCCGAGCTGTAGTTGAGATCGCCGTCGTCATGGTTGGCCGAGAACGCGCCGGGAGCGGTGCGCTGCTGGGCGTTGGGCAAGGCGCCGACGAAAGGGTTGTAATACGACTTGGCGATTTCGTCGGTGTTCGGATCGGACGTGCGCACGCTCACGCCATACGACAGCGTGGTATTGACGGTGCCGTGCAAACCGTCGGCGTCGCCGAACTCGAAAGCCTGTGCCGGAGCCGCGGCGTAGCTTGCCAGCGCCAGCGCGATGGCCACGGCGAGTCCGCGGGGCAGGACGATATTGCGCGCAGAACGGATGGTGTTTGAGGTTGTCATGATGCGTATCCCCTTACTGCGTGCGGATGACGGATGGGTTGGTGATGAGTACGGCCCGACCGCCTGAAGCGATCATGCTGGCCATCTCACCCTGCATCTCCACGGTGACCGCGGCCGAACTGGTCGGATCGAGCAGCGAGCCGTGCTCGCCCTGGGTGAAACGAACGGCGCCGCGGATGCCGGCCGCCGCCTGCGTGGTCTGGGTGAAACTGCTCAGGCCGAGTGCGGCGAGCAATGGCTCGCCGCCGGACAAGGGGGCGCCCGGTACCGAATTCGGAATCACCTGATCCGACAGGTGCGACGAATCGCCGACGACTTCCTGCGCGAGGATGCTCTTGCCGGCGGTGGCGAAGGCGAAGTTGATCGAATCGCCCGAATCGACCACGGTTTGTGCGGCGAGCATGAACGCATCATAGTTCGGCGTGCCCGGGGTCAATCCCGCCTGTGCCAATCCGGCGTGGATGGATGGGCCGAAGGCCGGTGAGGCATCCAGCAAGCGCACGACGCCGCCGCCCGGCACGTTGAGTACGCCGACGTTGACGTGCGGCTCCATCGCCATGAACGTGGTGCCGATGATCGAGCCCAGCGACTGGCCGACGAATTCGATTTGCGAGCCGTCGAAGCCGGTGGTCTTGCCGTCGAAACTCATGCCTGGAATCGCGCGCGTCAGCTCCATCAGATCCGATGTGGCCTGACGCAGGTTGTCGCGCGAGGTTAGCAGATGCGGCAGGTTGATGAAGTACGTGCCAGACGCATCAATGACGCCATCCGGGCCGGGTGCGCCGGTCTGGTTGTTCGCGAAATCCAGATCGAACGTGCGCTCATGCGCGCCGAATGCGGCGAACGGCGTATTGCCGATATACAGCGGGTTGGTCTTGTCGGTCAGGCCATGCAACGGGGCATCGATGGCAATCACCGCAAAGCCCTGCGCCGCCAGCGTTCCGGCGATCGCGAACATATCGGTGCGGTTACGGGTGATGCCGTGCTGGAAGATCACGATCGGCCAGCCTGCGGCAGGCTTGGTTTTGCCGGAATTGGCGTTCGGCACGGTCAGCAGCACGGGAATGATCTGGGTGGACGTGGCGACCGGCAGCGGGTTCGCAAATGTCACGTTGGTGGAAGTTGGATCGAGTCCGACCGCATTGAACGGCGGCACATAGCCGCCGGGAGCGGCGTGCCAGAAATCGTGCAACGGCGCCTGCGGATCGGCGGCTGTCGGCGCACCCTGATAGTACGGAACCGGTAGCACACCGATATACACGTCGGCCACCGGCGGCAGTGCGGGATTGATCTGCGCCAGGTTCAGGCCCGTGGGTGCGAGCTGTGCTTGCGGCGCCGGTGTTTGTTCGATGCGGCTTTGCACGGCCATCAGCTCGGGCGTGATGCTTTGTGTTGTCGCCACCCAGGACAAGGCGATGCGCTGATCGGTGGGCTTGCCGTCGAAGCGATCGACTGCGTATTCCTGTGAGTTCACCAACTGGCGCAACGGTTCCAGCGCGCAGGCCTGCGACGCCGGCAGCAGCGGATCGGTGGATTGCCCGTTCACGCACAACGGGTTGGTGCGTTTGGCGAGGAAATACGCGGTATCCGGTGTGATGTCGTTGCCCTTGGCGTCGGTGATGCTGGGTACGGGTGCGGGATTCAATTCACCGCCATTGCCGATCAGCACCGCCATATAGGACGTAAGCTGTTGCAATGGCCGCGTCGGCACGATGGCCAAGGTGCGGCCGCTGGTGTCCGAGGGTGCCAGCACGGCGACGAAATCCTGCGGTGATTGCAGTTCGCGCACGATACCGGTTACGCCACCACCCGGTCCGGTGAGCGTGACCTCGAAGACGCGCACGGTGCCGCCCGGTCCGGCGATGATGGTCGAGGGCAGCGGCGGCGTGCTGAACGTGGTGCTCCACGGGGTGATGGTGCCGAAGCCGTCGAGTGCGTTGAGTGCGACTTGCGGGTCGGAATAGTTGGTTGGATCGGCGACCGGGATGTTCAGGGTCAAATCCGTTGTGCCTGACAACAGCAGGTTGGTCGGAAATGGCACGACGGCATTGGTCGGATCGAAGCGCGCGGTAATGACTGCCGTCACCGGCGTTCCATTGCCATTGCCTGCGGGTGGCGTGGCGACCGCGCGCGAGCTGTTGCTGCTGCCGCCGCATGCTGACAGGAGCAACGACGACGACAGGGCCAAGAGCAAACTCAATCGGGCTTGCATAAGAATTTCCTGGTAGTGGATCGGGAACGCAACGACGCTCGTATCATAGGTAGTTCAAACGGTCGTTGGCAACGGAATTTCTTGACCGCGGACAAGTTTATTGTTGCTGCGATGCAGCACGCGCAATGAATTGCGACTGGGCTATTTGTATACATATGTACATCGTACCCATTACTCGATCACGCCGCCAATACATCGCGCGGGCGGAAAGTGTCTGGCGCGTAGCCGAAATCGCGAGCTGCATCGGTGTTGTCTGCCACCAGCGGGTCGCGCAGACGTTTGAGTGTCGACGCGTTGAGTTTCGATCCGCGCCAGCAACTGGCAAGCAGGCGCAGTACGCCGAGCGGTACCGGAAGTGGTTGCACATAACCCGGAACCGCCTCGCGCAACCGCAACAGCATGTGGTCGAAGCGCAGTCGTTCGCCGCCGCCCAGAGCATAGGTCTTGCCGTAGGTCAGCGGATTTTCCAGAACAGCAAGGCAGGCTTGGGCCAGATCCGCCGCATGCACGGGTTGGCGCAGTCCGTCCGCGCCGAGCGGAATCGGCAGCATGCGCCAGCGCTGGGCGAAACGTGCGATCGGCGTCAGGCTGCGATCCCTGCCCGCGCCGTAAATGAGCGTGGGGCGAAACAGGGTGCAGGCAATGGCGCGGGACGCACCGATGCGCTGGATTCGTGTTTCGGCTTCGCACAGACGCTGCGCCAGTGCGCGTTCGCCGGCTTCATTGGAATCCTGCTTGCTGATCGCGCTCATCGAACTCAGTGCAATGGCTCGTTGCAGGGTCGATTCCGGATAGCGTTCGAGCCAGTCGGCGAAGGCATCGAGCGGCCCCAGGCTGATCGCGATTTCGGTCTTGGGCCAGACGCAGCCGGCGTCGTTCAGATCGGCGCAGATCCAGCCCGTTTCGCTGTCGCCGGTATGCGGCATGCGGCTTACCGACGTTACGTGGTACGGACTGGACAGGCGCGGAAGCAGAAAATGGCCAACCTGGCCGCTGGCGCCGAAAACGAGGACGGTGGGCATGCAATCGCATCAGAAATGGCAGAACGACACTCTCGACCGCGTCTGACTCAGCGTCAAGCGGGCACAAAGCCTGCGGGTTTACTTGCGCGCTATCGGGGCTTCAAATATACTTCGCAGTCTTTCGTTCCACAGCCGTATTCGGCACCAAGGGTTCCCATGAAAACGATCAGCGCCAATGCGCAGACGGTGAAGCGCGACTGGTATATCGTCGACGCCAGCAACAAGACGCTGGGCCGGCTGGCCACCGAGCTTGCGCGCCGTTTGCGCGGCAAGCACAAACCGGTCTATACCCCGCATTGCGATACCGGCGATTACCTCGTCGTGGTCAATGCCGAAAAGGTTGCCGTCACCGGCAAGAAGCTGGACGACAAGATCTATCACCACGTGACCGGTTACATCGGCAACATCAAGTCGATCGCGCTCAAGGATCTGCTCGCCCAACATCCCGAGCGCGTCATCGAGATTGCGGTCAAGGGCATGCTGCCGAAGAACCCGCTGGGTCGCGCCATGTACCGCAAGCTCAAGGTCTACAAAGGCCCGGATCACCCCCACACTGCACAGCAGCCACAGGTATTGGACGTTTAATATGCCAACGACGCAACAAAATTACGGCACCGGCCGCCGCAAATCCTCCGCCGCGCGCGTGTTCCTGCGTCCCGGCAAGGGCAGCATCGTGGTCAATGGCAAGGCGCTCGACCAGTTTTTCGGCCGTGAAACCTCGCGCATGATCGTGCGCCAGCCGCTGGAGCTGACCAAGCTCGGCGAAAAGTTCGACATCATGGTCACGGTCGAGGGCGGCGGTAATACCGGCCAGGCCGGTGCGATCCGTCTGGGAATCGCGCGCGCCCTGGTTGAATACGACGAGACATTGAAAAGCCCATTGCGCAAAGCCGGTCTGATGACGCGCGACGCGCGCGAAGTCGAGCGCAAGAAAGTCGGTCTGCACAAGGCCCGCCGCGCTACCCAGTTCTCGAAGCGCTGATCGATATTTGCATTGCGACCCGTGCGGGCCGCAATGCAGCGCGTTACTGGATCGTTGCCAAGTCAGAGATACGATCCAGCCCCAATTGGGGGATCGTCTAATGGTAGGACAACGGTCTCTGACACCGTTAATCTAGGTTCGAGCCCTAGTCCCCCAGCCA
>JANWJJ010000091.1 GCA_025451955.1 Rudaea sp.
TCGACCTCGCCTTCCGACAAGGCCTTGGGCAGCGGTCGCGGCAGTTTTGGCGCATCCAGCAGCAAGCTGGGGTCTTCCGCAATCGTGCCCATGCGCAGACGCGCACGATAAAAATGTCGCATTGTGGACAATAGCCGCGCATTGCTGCGCGCGCTGTAGCCCTTGCCGCTGGTGCCGCCACGGGAAAAACGTTCGTTGATATAGCGATTCAAGGATTCGCGCGTCGATCCGTCGAGCGATTCGCCGCGCGCATGCGCCCAGCGCGCCAGGCCTTCCAGATCGCGCCGATAGCTCGCCAGCGTGTTCTCGGCCAGACCCAGTTCGGACCAGGCGCGTTCGAGAAACGCCTCGATCGCCATACGATCGGCGTCGCTCACTGTTCGCTCATCGCTTCGATTCTTGCTCATTGCCCGCCGATCCGCCAACTTCCGTTCGCCCCGAGCACCATGGGCTTCGACTTCGCCTGCGCAGCGAGCTACGCTTTGCGCGAACGGATCAGACGGAGTTTCCATGAGCGACCGCGCGCCCGCAACACCTGCAAGCCTGTGGCTGCGCGTTCTCGCCGGCATCTACGACCTGCTGCCCCTGCTCGGCCTGTGGTTTCTCGCCGGACTGCTCGCGCTGGCGCTCACCGGCGGCGCGCTCGATCCGCATCGCGGCGCGCACAAGTTGCTGGTGCAAATCCTGGTACTGCTGCTGACTGCGGTGTATTTCGTACTGTCGTGGACACGCGGCGGCCAGACCATCGGTATGCGCGCCTGGCGCTTGCGCGTGGTGCGTACGGACGGATCGAGCCTGGGCGCAGCGCGCGCGCTGCTGCGATTTTTCATCGCACTGATTTCGCTGGTGGCGCTGGGCGCGGGATTCTGGTGGGCGTTGATCGATGCGCAAGGGCGGACATGGCACGATCGCGCGACGGACTCGAAGATGGTGCAAGTCGCCGCGCGCTGATGATTCGCTAATTCACAGTCGCTGCGCGCCGGATCACGCGTGCCGGCGGAAGTATACAAATGCCGCGACAGCCAGAAACAGTGATGGCAACGCGTTGGCCAGAGCCAGATTGAAATTGTATACCGCGCCCATGCTGACCACGGCGCTCTGGAAAAAATAGTAGGTGATCGCCAGGGCAATGCCGATGAACAGGCGCTTGCCGAGGCCGCCGGTGCGCAGGGCGCCGAACGCGAACGGCACCGCGCAGAAGGCGAGCACGAGCACGTTGAGCGGATAAAAAATCCGTCCCCAGTACGCACGCTGGTAGCCGGAGGCATCCTGACGGTTGCGCTGCATGTAATCGATGTTGCGCGCCAGATCACTGGCCGATAGATATTCCGGATGGATCATCGACACCGCCAGCACGTTCGGATCGAGACTCGAATGCCAGCGCGTCTGCGCCTGCGTGGTGCTGACCGCCGCCGCGCCACGGAACTCGGTACGGCGCACATCGTGCAGCGTCCATTCGGCGCCGACGTGAGTCGCGGTTTTCGCCAGCGACAGCGCACGCAATTGGCCATCCGGCGCGAACTCGAACACGCGCACATCCTGCAATTCCACGGTCGGACCGGCGGGACCGTTGTGGGTGCGGCCGTGTTTGGCGTTGACGACATCCTCGCCGTCGCGCGCCCACAGGCTGCCGCCCTTGCCGATGGCGACGTCTTTCGACTTCGCACTCAGCGCCAGGGCCTCGGCCTTGCGCTCGCCGCGCGGACCGATGGTTTCGCCCATCAGCACAACGAGCGCGGTGAGTACGGTCAGCGCAAGAATCACGGATACGCAAATGCGCAGTTTGGACAATCCCGCAGCGCGCAGCGCGGTCAGCTCGCCGCTGGTGGCGAGCGTACCCATGCCGAGCAGGCCGCCAATCAGTGCGGCGTAACCGAAGAACTGATAACCGCGCCGCGGCACGGTCAGCAAGGTGTAGGCGATCGCCTTGCTCAAGGTGTAATGGCCGGTGCCGATGTCGTTGATCTCGCCGACGAAGGCGCGAAACGCATCGAAGCCGACCAGGAATCCCCACGCCAGCAACACCGCGCCGAGCACGGACATCGCGACCAGCTTGTCGACTTTCTTGAACGTGGCGGCGCGCATCATGCCGCGGCCCCGCGCAAGTGCAGCTTTGCCGGTTTCGGCTTGGGCAACTGCTGGCTGCGCCAGAGCAGAAAGAGGGCGATCAGCACGGTCGGAATCTGCACCCACCAGAATCCGATGCGCGGGTCGAACCGGCCCTGACTGATCCACGAACGGCCAATGGCCAGGCAGTTGTAGTAGATGAACCAGGCCAGCAGCGCGATCAGCAAGCGCGCATAACGCGGCTCACGCGGACTGGATTTGGCCAGCGGCAGAGCCAGCAGCACCAGCACTAGCACCGACAAGGGCGCCGCGAGTCGCCATTGCAGTTCGGCCCGCTGGATCGTGTCGGCACTGCGCAGCAGGGTCATGCTCGGCGCGCTGCGCTTGACCGAATCCGGCGTAGTGTCGTTGCTGTTATCCGGCAGCTTGATGTCGTTGCGGCGATAGCGCATCAGGCGATAGTTGTCCTGACCGAGCACACCTTCGACACGGAAGCCGTCGTTGAGACCGAGAAAGCGCTGCGCACCGTCGGCATCGTGATACAGCTCGCCATCGGTGGCGGTGATGACATTGATACTCGTCGTGCTGTCCTGCGCGTTCGCGCGTTCGCTGGCAACAAACATCTTCTTGAATTTCGTGCCGTCGGCATTCATCGCCTCGACGTACATCACGCCGTCGTTGTTCGGCAATTCGACAAACCGGCCCGGCTCGAGTCCTGCCACGATCAGCGAACGGCTGGCTTCTTCTTCCAGCGTCTGCGCCTGACGCACCGCTGCCGGCGCCAGCCAGAACGAGATCGCCGCCATTGCGACCGTCAGCGGCACGGCAAACAACAACAACGGCCGCAACAGACCCGTCACCGGCAGACCCGAGGCCGCGAACACCGCCATTTCGCTTTCGCGATACAACCGGCCGTAGGCAATCTGCACGCCGAGAAATGCCGCCAGCGGCACCAGCAAGGTCAGCGTATCGACCGTGCGCAGGCCGATCAGGGCCAGCAGCAGATCCGCCGCGACGCGGCCGCGCGCGATCTTGGCCAACAGGTCCGCCACCGTCGCACCTACCGTGACCAGCAACAGGATCAGCACCGCCGCGGTGAAACTCACCAGCAGCTCGCGCGCGAGATAGCGGTCGACGATACGCAGCATGAAATCCGGCAATCCAGTAAACTTGGCGTTTCGCGATTGCACTCCATCCGGAGTTCAATTCGCCTTAAGCCTAAGTGTAACCGGGGCGACCAGCTTCGTCCCCACAGTCGACTTTTTTCGTTTTATCGGGAACCGCAATGACCATCCAGTTCAGCCTGAGCAAGCAATCGCCTGAATCCGCCGCCGTGCCGTGCATTGTCGTCGGCGTGTTCGAGGAAGGCCTGCTCACCGCCGCCGCCGCGCGCATCGACGAAAAATCCGCTGGCGCGATCAAGCGCCTGATCGTTTCCGGCGATGTTTCCGGAAAACTCGGCAGCACCAATGTGTTGTTCGCCGTGACCGGCGTCGCCGCGGCGCGCGTGCTCGTGGTCGGTCTGGGTGAACAGAAAAAATTCGACGCCGCGCGCTTCAAGCGCACCTGCGGCGACGCCGCACGGGCACTCAAGAGCCTGCCGCTGGACAGCGCGGTTTCGTACCTGACCGAAGTCGAGGTTTCCGGCGCGGACACAGCCTGGAAGGTTCGCGCCGCCGCCGTGGCAACCGATGCGCAAGTGTACAAATATACGGCCACGTTCAAGCCGCGCGAACAATCCAGGACACCGGAATTCGTTGCGCTGGCATTTGCCGCCGCCGACACGGCTGCTGCGGCCTTGACCGAAGCCGCAGCCATCGCCGCCGGCGTGCGCTTCGCACGCGAACTGGGTAACCTGCCGCCGAACATCTGCAGCCCGGCCTACATCGCCGAACAGGCGCAGAAGCTGGCGGCCGATCATCCCGGCGTGGCTTGCGAAATTCTCGAAGAAGCCGACATGCGCAAACTCGGCATGGGTGCCCTGCTCGGCGTATCACAAGGCTCGGCATTTGCGCCCAAACTCATCGTGCTGCAATGGCGCGGCGCGACTGAAGCCGACAAACCCTATGCGCTCGTCGGCAAGGGCATCACCTTCGACACCGGCGGCATTTCGATCAAGCCCAGCGCCGGCATGGAGGAGATGAAATTCGACATGTGCGGCGGCGCCGGCGTACTCGGCGCGTTCCTCGCCGCGGTCAAGCTCAAACTCAAGCTCAATCTCGTTTGCGTCGTGCCGGCGGCGGAGAACATGCCCGGCAGCAAGGCGCAGCGACCCAGCGACGTGGTCACCACCATGTCCGGCCAGACCGTCGAAGTGCTCAACACCGATGCCGAAGGCCGTTTGATACTTTGCGACGCTTTGACCTTTGTGCAAAAGTATAATCCGCAGATCATCATCGACGCGGCGACCTTGACCGGCGCCTGCGTGGTCGCGCTCGGCAAACATGCCACCGGCCTGATGAGCAAGGACGACGCGCTCGCCAACGATTTGCTTGCCGCCGGCGAAACCGCGCTCGACCGCGCCTGGCGCCTGCCGCTGTGGGACGACTACCAGAGCCAGCTCGATACCGGTTACGCCGACATCGCCAATATCGGCGGCAAGTACGGCGGCGCGATCACGGCGGGATGTTTCCTGTCGCGTTTCACCGAAGGTTTCCGCTGGGCGCATCTGGATATCGCCGGCACCGCCTGGGAAGAAGGCCGCAAGGGTTCGGCCACCGGCCGCCCGGTGGCGATGCTGGTGCAGTATCTGCTGGATCGCGCGAACTGAGCCGACCCTTGTTGCGTGGTGCGCAACACGCTATGATTCGCGCATGATCCAATCGTTCCGGCACAAAGGGCTGCGCAAGTTCTTCGAGTCGGGCAACAGCGCCGGAATTCAACCAGCGCATGCGAAGCGATTGCGAATGATTTTGAGCGCGCTCGACACCGCAACGCAAATCGCCGACATGCAGGTTCCCGGGTTTCGCTTGCATCCGCTGAAAGGTTCCGAGCGCGGTCGCTGGTCGGTGTGGGTCAACGGCAACTGGCGCGTTACCTTCGAATTCCGCGACACTCACGCCTACATCCTGGACTACGAGGATTATCACTGATGAACATGCACAACCCGCCGCATCCGGGCGAATTCATCAACGAGGTCTACCTTGCTCCACATGGCATCAGCGGGCGCGAGCTCGCCAGCAAGCTCGACGTCGCCGCATCCACCCTGACCCGCGTGCTCAAGGGAAGCAGTGCGGTCAGTCCGGAAATGGCGTTGCGCCTGTCCAAGACACTCGGGCGCTCGCCGGAAAGCTGGCTGGCCATGCAACATCATTACGATTTGTGGCAGGCGAAACGGCAAGTCGATTTGCGTCGCGTCGTCAAGCTCGAACTCCACGCCGCGTGATGCCTCGCGCCGATTTCTACCTGATTGCAAAACCGCGCTTCCGCGACGATCCGCTGCTGCTGGTCTGCGAGCTGGCGAAGAAAGCCTTCGAGACCGGCCAGCCAACGCTGATCCTGGCGCGCTCGTTCGAGCAAGCCGAACAGCTCGATGAAAAATTGTGGGAGTTTGACGAAGTCGCCTTCATCCCGCACCAGATCGCCGGCGACGAAGACGATGCGATCACGCCGGTGCTGATCGCCACACCCGATGCGCAAGCGGCCGATCGTGCGCTGGTGATCAACCTGCGCGACGATCCCGCGCCGGGATTGTTCGAGCGCGTGCTCGAAGTGGTGCCGGACGACGCGGCGCAGCGCACCGGTTCGCGCGAACGCTGGAAAACCTACAAGGCCGCAGGTCTCGACGTCGCCAAGCACGATATGTGAGCGTGCGTGCGCCGCGCGCGATTCAATTGCCTCCGGTGCCGCCGAAGCCGTCGCGGAAGATGACCAGCGTGTCGCTATCCGTGGCCGGAGTCGCATAGCTCGCACTGACATTGACGTCGGCACTGCCGGCGGCGGGCGCGGCGAGAACCGTCGCATGGATATTCCACTTCGCGGTCTGCCCGGCCGGTATCGTCACTGCCGTATCGTTGAGCGCACCACTGCTCGACGCGCCGTTGCAAACCACGCCATTGCTGCCGTTGCTCAGGCATTGCCACGTCGCCGTGGCGGCATCGAGCGCCGACGGCAGCGTCGCCGTCACCTGGATGCCGCTCACGTTGATGGCGGTCGTATTGCTCAAGGAGACCGTGTAATCGACCGGCTGGCCGTAGGCAGCGAAACCAGCGCCATCGCTGATGCTCAAAAGTCCCATCGTCGCGCGTACCTGCATCGCGTAGCTTTTTGCACTGGTGCAACTGTTGGCGTCGGTCACGGTCACGCCGACGTTGTAATTGTTGGCAGCGCTCGGCGTGCCGCTCAATGTGCTGCCGGACATGGACAATCCCGGCACCGCACCCGAGGTCACGGCGTAGGTGTAGCCCGGTGTGCCGCCGCTCGCCGAAAACCCTTGTGAATACGGCCAGTTGACGA
>JANWJJ010000092.1 GCA_025451955.1 Rudaea sp.
AAGGAATTCGGGAACACTTCGCGCTTGTTGTTGTAGTACATCACACCATCGTTGTAGGCCTGACGCGCGAACGACACCTTGTTCTCGGTCGAGGTCAGTTCCTCGGACAACTGCATCATGTTCTGGTTGGCCTTCAGGTCCGGATAGGATTCGGAGACCGCGAACAGACTCTTGAGCGTTCCGCTCAACTGGTTTTCGGCGCCGCTCAGTTGTTGCATGGCCTGCGGATCGCCGGGATTCGCTTTGGCTGCGGCCAGCCCGTTGATCGCCGCGCCGCGCGCCGCGGTCACCGCTTCCAGCGTCTGGCGCTCGTGCGCCATGTAGGCCTTGGCGGTTTCGACCAGATTCGGAATCAGGTCGTAGCGGCGCTGCAACTGGACGTCGATCTGGGCGAAGGCGTTCTTGTAGTTGTTGCGCGCGGTGACCAGGCCGTTGTAAATGCCGACCAGAAAGAACACGATCGCGACGATGACAACGAGCAGAATTAGCAGACTCATAACACTCGGCTCCTGAGTTGACGCTAGAATGGCGCCCCGTGCGAAAAGCATAGCATGGGCCGTGATTGCAGCCATGCTGGATCGAAAAAAGAACGAGGCTGCTCCGAATGGTTTTCCCGCGCACGCTGGCATCGCTGGCGCTTGCTTTACTTCGCACGATGCTACTGGGCCCGATTCTATTGGGCCCGATTCTATCGAGCTCGATGCTACTGGGCACGATTTTGTTGAGCCTGTACGCGCCGGCGAGCAACGCGCGCGGCGTCCGCGCCCGACCCCATGCGCACGCTCACAGCGTGCCATCGCACGAAACCGCGCGCAGCGCCGGCGATGCCAAGGCGGCCGCGCGTGATTTCGACGGCTGGCTGGATACGGTTGAACAATCGGATCAGGTTTCGGGGTTGGCGGCAGTCATCGTCAAGGATGACAAGGTACTGCTGCAACGTGGCATCGGTTACGCCGATGCAAGCCGGGGCGTGCCGGTCACGCCGGATTCGGTATTCCGTCTCGCCTCGTTGTCGAAGGCGTTCGCCAGCGCGCTGACGGCGATGCTGGTCGACGATGGCATGTTGAGCTGGGAGACCCGTGTTACCGGTGTGCTGCCGACATTCGAATTGCACGACAGCGATGCCAGCGAAAAACTCACCGTGCGCGACATCCTCAGCCAGCGTGTGGGCTTGCCGCACAACACCTATGACCGCCTGCTCGAGCAGGAAGAACCCTATCAGGAACTGATCGAGAAATTGCGCGATGTGCCGATGGCCTGCGACGTCGGCGACTGCTACGGTTACCAGAACATCACGTTCGCCTTGATCGGCGATATCACCTACGCCGTCAGCGGCGATTTTTTCTATCACCTGGTGGAAAAGCGCATCTTCCATCCACTCGGAATGAACACCGCCACCTATGGCCGCGATGCGCTGGAATCGAGCAAGAGTTGGGCACGCCCACATGCCCGTCACGGCCGCACGTGGGCGCCGATCGCAATCAAGGAGGCCTACTATCACGTGCCGCCCGCGGCTGGCGTCAACGCCAGCATCAAGGACATGACCCAGTGGCTGATCGCGCAAATGGGCGAGCGCCCCGACGTGCTGCCCGGAGCCATGCTGACGACGCTGCATACGCCACTGGTGGAAACGCCAAGCGAGCGTCATGCCTCGCCGTGGCGACGCGCCCGGCTGGGCGACGCATCGTATGCCCTGGGCTGGCGCGTTTACGACTATGCCGGCGAAACCTTGATCTTCCACGCCGGCGCGGTACAGGGCTATCGTTCGATGATCGCGTTTTTTCCGAAATACCGTTTCGGCGCGGTCATGCTGTGGAATTGCGAATGCGCCCTGCCCGTCGGCCTGATGCCGATGTTGCTGGATCGCTATCTCGGCCTGCGCGAAGTCGACTGGGCCGGCCTGGACACGCTGCGAACCTCGCATCACCTGGCCGCCCAGCCGCCAGATGATGCGAAATAGTTGCCGATCCAGCCGCGGATCCCCGGAGTAATGCCCGCGCGGCGTGCTTGGCATCATGCCGTGCAAGCGCGAGAATATGGCGATGCTGATCGTCGAGGATTTCTTCCTGATCGCCGTCGACCCGCGCACGGGTCTGCCGACTTGGCCGCGCCAGCAGCAAGGCGCGCCGTTGCTGACTGCCGCCGCGCTGGCCCTGGATCTGGTCGTGCAGGCGCGCCTGCATCTGCACGACGGGTTATTGCTTGCGGATATGCGACTGCCATTGGCGCATCCGCTATTGAGTGAAGCCGCGCAGTTGTTGCAAACGCCGGCGCTTGCTCTGCCTGCGTTGCATCTGATCGCGCAGCGCCTCGACCCGCTGCCGCAACAAGTGCTCGAAGGACTGTTCCGGCGCGATCTGATGCATCGCAGCCAGCACCGCGACTGGCTGTTGCGCAAACAGGTGCGCTATCCATTGCGCTCGATGCAGGCGCGCAACGAGGCCTTGCAGCACCTGCGTCAAGCCGTACACAACGACGACGACGATCTGCACGGACTGGCGCTGTTGCTGCTCGCCGATATTTGCGGGCTACTGCCGCCGTATCTGCAAGCGCGCGATCACGAGCTTGCGGCGCGGCGTCTGCTGACGCTCAACGGCGCCGATTCGCAGGCAACAGAAGTGCTGCAAATCTTCGCTGCCATCCGCGCCGCGCTGCTCGTCTGACACCCGGCAGCGCGGACGCTATCGGCGCACGCTCAGCCGCCGAGCTTGAACTCGATGCGACGAACCATGTGTTCGTCCACAGCCTTGCCGTTATCCATCTTCGGCTTGAAAGTCCAGCGTTTGACCGCGGCGAGTGCAGCATTGTTGAATATGCGCTGGGGTTGGGCATTGGCAACCTTCGCATCGGTGACTTGGCCGCTGGCCGATACCGTGAACTCGACTTCGACCCAGCCTTGTCTATGATCACGATAGGCGTCGACCGGGTAGTCCGGCGCCACGCTCTTGACCAGTTGTGCCGGATGCGATTCACCCACCGGCGCTGCGGCCACTGGCTCTGGCGGCGGCGCAACCGGCTTGGGCGCTGGCGGTGGTGCCGCCGCAGGTGCGGGGGCCGGCGTTGCCGCAGTCTGCACCGGCGGTGGCGCAGCAGGTGGCGGCGCGGCATTCTGGGCTGAAGCCGCTGCGGCTTTGGCCGCCGCAGCGGTAGCCGCCGCCGCAGTAGCGGCCTGTTCGCGGTCGACCTGTTTCTTCTTGGCGTCGAGCTTGCTGCGCAGAATCGTCAGGGTGTAATTGTTGGGATCATCCTTGGCCAGCAGGTCGATGACGCGAGTGGCCTCGTCAACATTGCCGGTATTGATGTCCTGCTCGACCGCACCGGTCGCAAACGGAAACATCTCGCGCAGTGCGCTCTTGGCGATCTGGTTATTGGGCTCTTTTTCCAGCACGCGCAAATAATATTCCAGTGCATTGTTGCCTTGCGGGGCAATATAGCGTTGCTCGCGAAAGGCAGTGCCGGCTTCCTTGACCAGTTGTTCGACGGTCAACTCGGGAGCCGGCGCGGGCGCGGCATTCGCGGGCGCCGCCGCATTTGCCGGAGCAACTTTAGTCGCTGCCGCCGGCGCGGCCGGTGGCGGCGAGCCGCCGCCGCACGCGGCAAGTATCAGTCCGATCGCAAGAACCGGAACGATTTTGACAAAGGGGCGGCACAAGTCCGCACTGAGTGGATTCGGATTGATATCGGCCATGATCGGATCTTCGCAGCTGTGGAAAAGGTCTCCGCGCATCCCGTTCCTACTTGCAACTTCCTGGCCAGCCGCGTCAATCAGGCGAGACAGCCCCCTGACACAGGCCACTGCGCGGAGACTAGAAGGTACCGCATTTTGCGAACCTTGTCGCATTTTTTCGCGCGCACGCAGCGCATCAGCCTGCCGGCTGTACAACTGCCCCAGGGACCGCACGCTTACTGGGCCGGCTCGAAGCCATCGCGGAATATGTCGTCGTTATCCGGGATGACGAGCAAATTCGCCGAGATCGGGAGCAGCCCGGGCAAGGTCAGCGTTTTGCCGGCAATGATATTGCTGCCCTGCAGATGCAGCTTGTGCGCAGGGTCGAATCCATACAAAGTCCAGGTCGCCGCATGCGCCGTATCGAAGCTCACACTGACATCATGGGTCACTGTGTCCTTGTTGGTCAGCAGCACCATCGTGCGCTGGTTGCCGTGAAAGGCATAGGCACCGATTTGATCGACACTGGCGCTGACCGCGGCGGCGCTGTCGCCCAGCACCTTGCCGCCGGCGCCATCGTAATCGAGAAAAATCGAAAACGCGTCTTCGACGTTCGTGCCTGCACCCGGCGCAATCCAGCGCGTGGCCAGATCCACGCCTTCGCGCGCGAAAATCGCCAAGACCTCGGCCTGCGCAACGGCACCGCTGGCCGTGCCATCGTTACCCCAGTTGTATTCGGTGATGGCGAGCTTGGTGCCGGGGCAATATTGATCGATCCATGCGCGCACGCGCGGGATCAGATCGGGCTTGTCGTAATGATTGGCATCGTTGTCGCCGAGATTCGCGATCCACGATGCCGAAACCCATGTCGGGTCGTACAACTCCTTCAACGAACCCAGGCGCAGCGCCGCCGTCGCCGGCGTATCGTCACTGTTGAGCGCGATATTCTGTCCCTGCGGGTAATAATGCAGATCGAGATAATCGACCAGGTGTTTCCCATTCGCCAGCGGATTGGCGCAGACCTGTTGCAGATACCAGGCGACGAAGGGCAGGTCGGCATGGGCCTGGCGATCGCTGCCATCAGAGCAATTGCAATCCGTGGCATCCTTGGCCGAGGTGAACAGATCGGAATAGCCCCACGTGACCGGACCGGTTACCAGTGCGTTGGGGTCCTGCTGCTTGACCGCCGTCGCATACTGCACGGTCTCGGCCCATGCATCGGCGTAGGTCAATGGTTGCGGATGCACATCGCGATGCGTGGAATTCCACAGCATCACTTCGTTGTCGAGTGAATAGAGCTTCACACCCCCGTCCGCGGCAGTACCATAGGTCGATTGCAGGTACGCGATCCAGTCCGCATCATCGGCAGGCGTGCTGGTTATTGAGGTATCGCGCGGATCGTTGTTCACGATCAGGCCGTTGACACAATACCCGGTTTTGTTGATCGCGCTGCTGCATTGCCCGTTGCCCGCATCGGCGTGGCACCACGCGGGTTGCGGATTGTAGTAACGGCATTCATCCAGGGTCTGCGCCCCGTACTTGGCTTGCGAAAATCCCCAGCCGACCGCGGTCGGATCGTTCGCGTCGAATTTCTGCACCCAGCCGAGCGTCGGCAGTGTCAGCAAGACCTGCGCCCCGGCACCGCGCGCGCCCGCGATGAAAGTATCCGCACTATCGGTCTGATCCGAACCGTAGCCGAGGAAGAAATAATCGTTGCCGGCATTGTGCGCAGGTCCGCGCCAGTTGTAGCGCGTCGTCGAGTTGCCGCCCCAGCGATCCACCGTGTAGGCCATCTGCTTGTTGCTCTGGGCATTCCCGAACGCGACGCCGAAGATCAACGGACTGAATGGATGGACGTCGGCGCCAAGATCGACGCTGACATTGACCGTGCCGGCAGCTATGGCAGCGGCGCAGAACAGTAAAAGCGGAATCGCGAGAGCACGCATGTCGGCACAACCGCACGGAGTCGCCGCGTAAACTATCAGGTCGATCCGATAACGATGCGGGACGGCGTCACATTCCGTGGATGCCGGCGAAAGGCCGTGTACAGGAGGGGAGGCGGGCGGGGAGTAAAGTCTCTCCCTGCGCTGGGCAATCACAGGGAGAGTCGAGTCGGATATGCAAAAATATTTCTAACAGCATCTGGAGTACAGAACAGCTTTCTGTGCCTCCGAAACCGGCCGCCAACACCGCGACCGTAAACTCAAAGCCATCCGTTGGCCGTTTAATCGAACAATACTTACTTCTTCTTTGCGGTCTTGCGTGCGGTCTTCTTCGCAGCCTTGGCCTTCACAGTCTTCTTGACGGCCTTCTTCGCAGCTTTCTTAGCAGGTTTTTTTGCAGCTTTCTTCATAGCCATATCGCGTCTTAGCTCCTCGTCGGTTGGTAGTTGCTGCCCAGTAAAAGCGTGCAGGAACGCTTCGCACAGCAAATCGCTGTTCGTCGCATGCCTGAGATTGTGAACTTGTCGGCGTGTACGTTCATCG
Organism: Rudaea sp.; assembly: GCA_025451955.1. Lineage (GTDB taxonomy): Bacteria > Pseudomonadota > Gammaproteobacteria > Xanthomonadales > Rhodanobacteraceae > Rudaea. The sequence continues at coordinate 6,154 of JANWJJ010000092.1, forward strand.
GAGAGAAGTTTGAGCACGTGAAGCGGAATGGATACCGTCACTTTCTTTACGGCTTCGGCTTTGAGGCCGTGCTCGATGTAGGGCTTGATGAACTTCGCTGCCGTCATGAATCCGTTACACACGTGTTACGACGGGATGAAAAATTATTCCGGGAATGATTTGCTGTCAACCGATTTATGCACTGCGGCAAGCGCTACCGTGCCGACACAGCCCGCCGCCACCGCCGGCAATGACCTGCTGTTGCGCGCGACGCCAATCCCGGCTAAATATCGAATTAGATATTTATACGTCTATACGTTTATCAACCCCAGGCAAGGCGAAACGCGCGAAACCGCCGAACCCACCCACGGGAACGCAAGCAATTATGCGGGTTGCAGGGCATTGGCGCAGAATCCGAGACAAATCGCACAAATGTATTTGTGTAAACGCGTTTGCATGCGAACCGAATTCGTCCAGTAGCGCAATGTCATCTCGCGCGCGCGCGATCGAGACAGAATTCACCTCGAAGTACGCTCGGACCGAGCGTTAAAAAAATTTTCAAGATTTGGTTGACGCGCCGCATTTTGCGCGCGATTTGCGCGAAATTGCGCAAACGCGCTCAACCGAGAGCGCGGGCGAGCGCACTCGCAAACCGACCGAGGTCGGCATCGGTTTTTGTTTCCGTCGCGCACACGAGCAGTGCGTTTTCGTACTCCGGATACTCTTCGCCAAGCGCAAAACCGGCGACGATATTGTCACTCGCAAGTCGTTCGACGACGGCGTGTGCGGAATGCGGCAGAGTCAATGCGACTTCGTGGAAGAACGACCGCGTGAACAGTGGAGCGACACCACGAATCGCGCAGAGTTTGTCGCGCAGCTTGCGCGTCGCGCGCATGCTTGCCTTCGCCGCACGCTCGACACCCCGCGGACCGAGCATCGCCATCGCGATGGTCGCCGCAGTCACCAGCAGACCCTGGTTGGTGCAGATGTTGGAAGTCGCCTTGGCCCGGCGGATGTGCTGCTCACGTGCTTGCAGCGTGAGGGTAAACCCTTGCTTGCCGTCGAGGTCGGTGGTGCGGCCGACGATGCGGCCAGCCATCTGACGCACGAATTCCTGTTTGCAGGCGAGGATGCCAAAGTAGGGGCCGCCGGAAGACAGTGGCACGCCAAGTGGCTGACCATCGCCGCAGACGATGTCGGCGCCCGTCTCGCCCCATTGTCCCGGCGCCTTCAGCACAGCGAGCGTCAAGGGATTGACCACGCCGATGACCAGCGCTCCCTTGGCGTGCGCCCAATCGGTCAATGCGTCGACGTCTTCGAGCGCGCCGAAAAAATTCGGCTGCGGAATCACCAGCGCGGTGAATGTGCCGAAATCCTGTTGTGCAAGCCAGGCCGGATCGATCCCGCCGGACTGCGCGCCGTCGCGACGGAAATCCACGTCAACGACTTCGATATCCTGCAGCGCAACGATGGTGCGCAAGGTCTTGCGGTAGGCCGGGTGCACGGACTTTGGCACCAGCACCTTGCGCGGCCCCTTCTTCACACAGCGTTCGGCCATCAGCACCGCTTCGGCCAACGCCGTGGCGCCGTCGTATAACGAAGCATTCGACACATCCATGCCGGTCAGCCGCGCCATCATGGTCTGGTATTCGTAGATCAGTTGCAGCGTGCCCTGGCTGGCCTCGGCTTGATACGGCGTATACGCGGAATAGAACTCGCCGCGCGAAACGATTGCCCACACAGCCGCCGGAATATGATGTTCGTAAGCGCCCGCGCCGCAGAAATTGAGTGGCGTTCCATCCTGCGCAGCACGTTCCTTCATCAGCCGCGTCACTTCCATTTCGTTCAAACCCGGCGGCACCTGTTTGAGCTGGTCGATTTTCAGCGCGGCAGGGATTTCATCGAACAGATCTTCGATGCGCGCGACGCCGATGGTCTTGAGCATGGCGCTGACATCGGCTTCGGAGTGGGGAATGAACGGCATGGTTGAAGTCCTTCAAAGCAAAGGCCCAGCCACAGGGGCTGGGCCGTCAATACGATCGGTACAGATAACGCGTGCGCTTAATGCTCTTCGCTTTCGATCAATTCGGCGTAGGCATCCGGATCGAGCAGTTCTTCGGATTCCTCGGCGAGATTGGTCGGTTTGACCACGTAGATCCAGCCTTCGCCGTAGGCATCCTCATTGATCGTCTCGGGCTTGTCCGCCAGCGCGCTATTGACGGCCATCACCTTGCCGGAGATGGGTGCATAGACGTCCGAGGCGGCCTTGACCGATTCGACCACCGCACAGGCGTTGCCTGCCTGCACTTCGTCGCCGACTGCGGGAAGCTCGACGTAGACCAGATCGCCGAGCAGGCCTTGCGCATGGTCGGAAATACCGATGGTGACGGTGCCGTTGTCCTCGACCCGCGCCCATTCGTGGGACTTCATGAATTTCAGATCGCCGGGAATTTCGTTCATGGTGTTTTCCTGGAATTCGTTCGACGCGAATTGAATTCTACACGTTGAATTCTACACTGAGCCGGGCATAAGCAAAGATTACACGCCTGCGCACGCTTTGCCGTCGCGCACGAAAGGATATTTGACCAGTCGCACCGCTACCAGTTTGCCGCGGATGTCGACTTCGGCGTTACCACTGGCGGCAGCCGGGACGCGCGCAAACGCGATCGCCTTGCCCAAGGTCGGCGAGAAGGTGCCGGAAAGAATTTCGCCATCACCCTGCGGTGTGACAACGCGCTGGCCGTGGCGCAACACGCCTTTCTCATCCATCACCAGACCGACCATCGCGCGCGGCACGCCGGCGGCTTTCTGCTTTTCCAGCGCGGCGCGGCCGATGAAATCGCGGCCTTCGTCCAGCGAAACGGTCCAAGCCAGGCCGGCCTCCCACGGCGTGATCGTCTCGTCCATGTCCTGACCATACAGATTCATGCCGGCTTCCAGGCGCAGGGTGTCACGCGCGCCCAATCCGGCCGGCGCGACGCCGGCAGCGATCAATTTGTCCCACAACCCCACCGCCTGGGCCTGCGGCACGATGATTTCGTAGCCATCTTCGCCGGTATAACCGGTGCGGGCGATAAACAGCCCATCTCCGTCAACGGCGACGAACTTGCCAAGTTTGATTGCTTTTTCGCGCGTTGTCGGACTGAGCAAGGCTTGCACCTTGGCGCGCGCGTTCGGCCCTTGCACCGCGATCATCGACAAATCGGCACGTTCGGTGACTTTGACGTCGAACGCCTCGGCCTGTTTTTCAATCCAGGCCAGATCCTTGTCATGCGTGGCCGCATTGACCACGACACGGAAGAAATTTTCGGTCAGGAAATAGACGATCAGGTCGTCAATCACGCCACCGGTTTCGTTGAGCATGCACGAATACAACGCCTTGCCCGACACCTTGAGTTTGTCGATGTTGTTGGCAAACAGATGGCGCAGGAACGCGCGCGTCTTCGCGCCATGCAGATCGACCACGGTCATGTGCGACACATCGAACATGCCGGCGTCGCGGCGCACGGCATGATGCTCCTCGATCTGCGAGCCGTAGTTGAGCGGCATGTCCCAGCCGCCGAAATCGACCATCTTCGCGCCAAGCGCGCGGTGAGTGGCGTTGAGTATAGTGTGCTGGGTCATGATGCAGCCCGCTGGTCGAGGGCGTCTATTATCGCGGCGGACTATCGCGCTGTCTCGCCTTTTTTCCGCGCGCACAAAAAAGCCCCGGGTGTCGCCACCCGAGGCTCGGTATTGCGTTGTCAGTTACAGATCAGGAAATAACCTGAACCTGATCGGCCTGCAGGCCCTTCTGGCCCTGCACGGCGACGTAGCTGACGCGCTGACCTTCGGCCAGGGTCTTGAACCCACTGCCTTCGATCGCGCGGAAGTGCACGAACAAATCAGGACCGCTTTCGGGAGTGATGAAACCAAAACCCTTGGCGTCATTGAACCATTTAACCGTACCGTTCAGTCGATTCGACATCTTTGTAGCTCCAAGATTTACATGTAACAGCGACGCAGAACATCTGCGCCGAGACTGGGGTTGCCGGGGAGTAGCGAAACGACTAGACAGACGTAGCGGATCTAAGGATCAACCGCATCAGGTCACGATTCACGGTGACCCAGTGCAAACACAGTGCCGCCACTCTACGCGCAATCCCGCCAAAAAGCTATCGGCACCGGCGTTTGTCCGGATTAGCCCTGTGCCACCGCCCGCACCTTCAGCGTGGTGCCGTCCACCGCAATGACCTCGACCGCCGCGCCAGCCGCCAATTCCGGGCCCTCGACCAGCCACAAGGAATCGCCGACGCGTGCCTTGCCCTGGCCGTTGATGATGGGGGTTGCCAGCACATAGCGGCGGCCGATGTATTGCTCGGCACGGCGATTGAGCAGGGGCTGATCGCTGGGGCGGTCGGCGATGTGGCGAACGAACCGCCAGTAGCAATAACAACTGATCAGCGACAGCAGCGTGAACCATGCCGCCTGGGCCAGAAACGACATATCCGGCAACACCAGCAGAATCAGTCCGAGCGCCGCCGCGGCAATGCCGATCCAGAGCATGAAAAAGCCCGGCACCACCATCTCCACGGCAACCAGGATCAGGGCCAGCAGCCACCAACCGTAGTGCGCCACAATGCTTGTCATCATGATTTGGCCAGCGCCTTCGTCGCCTGCTGTTGCTCAAGACTGGACTTGGCCACTTCGGCAATGCCCGCCAGCGAGCCGAGCAGGCCCATCGACTCCATCGGCAGCAGCATGATCTTCTGGTTCGGCGCACTGACCATCGCCTTGAGCGCATCGACATATTTCGTGGCGACGAAATAGTTGACCGCATTGATATCGCCTTGCCGGATCGCCTGCGACACCATCGTCGTCGCCTTGGCTTCGGCTTCGGCCTGACGCTCGCGCGCTTCGGCGGCGCGGAACGCGGCTTCGCGATCGCCTTCCGCGGCCAGAATCACTGCCTGCTTCTCACCTTCGGCCTTGAGAATCGCCGCCTGACGAAAACCTTCGGCTTCGAGAATGTTCGCGCGCTTCTCGCGCTCGGCCTTCATCTGCCTCGCCATCGAATCGATCAGATCGCGCGGTGGCTGGATATCCTTGATCTCGATGCGATTGCATTTGAGTCCCCACGGATGCGTGGCCTCGTCGACCACGCGCAGCAGACGCGCATTGATGTCATCGCGCTTGGACAGCGATTCATCCAGATCCATCGAACCGAGCACGGTACGGATATTGGTCATGATCAGGTTCAGAATCGCCTGATTCAAATTGGATACCTCGTAAGCGGCCTTCGCCGCATCCAGCACCTGGTAGAACACCACACCATCGACGCGCACGACGGCGTTGTCCTTGGTGATGACGTCCTGCGAGGGCACGTCGAGCACCTGCTCCATCATGTTCATCTTGCGCCCGACCGCGTGATAGATCGGCATCAGGATGTGCAGGCCCGGTCCCATCGTGCTGGTGTAGCGACCAAAGGTTTCCTTGGTCCACTCGTAACCTTGCGGCACCACGCGTACGGTCTTGGCGATGAAAATCGCCGCCACGACGAGCAACACCAATGCCAATGCGCCACCACCCATGATCCACTCCCGCCAATTCAGTCACCGAAGTTGTGCAGTATAGCGCTGTGCGCTTGCAGGCGACGGCAGGCTTGCCGGACCGTAGACGGCTGGTACGCAGATCGTTACTGCGCAGATCCGTAAAACGCCCGGAAGCTCGATGAAAACACCGCTGCATCGGGCACCGTCCGTTCAAGTGCTTTGGCTGCGCTCGCATCGTGGCGCGCGTCATCGAGAAGGACCTTGTCGGCACCGAGCCGCACAAGCGCGAAACGCGCCGCAGAACGCAACAGATAGGCGTGGAAGCGTGCACGCGGATCGGTGAGCACGGCGGGATCTATTCGCGCCGCCTGACTGTAACGCCCGGCGACATAGTCATCGAATGTCCGCACGAGTGAAGCCGGTGGCGCTGCATGTGCAGTCGCAGTCGGTTTTACCGTATCGCCCGTCGGAGCGGCGGCGACCGGATTGCCGGGCGCGGCCTGCGATTCCGGATTCGATGAAGACGGAACCTGCCCGGTCGCGGGCTTTTCATCATTGCCGGCTGCGCGCGGCTGACATTTGCCGAGCAACTGCTGTTCCTGCAAGCGCAACTGGTTGAAGCGCGCGAGCATGCGCCGGTTCATTGCGCTGCCCCACTCCGCGCCCGCAGTCGTACAATCGCCGCGGCGAAACGCCACCATGCCGAGAAAATGGTGCGGCAAGTAGGGTTGCTCATTTCCGCCGATATTGACGCTACCTACCGGATTGGATTGCGCGTCGAGGGCCTTCTTCAAGTACTGCTCGGCCTGCGCATAATCGCCGTGATCGAGCGCAGCAAGACCGGCCACGTAGTCCGACGCAAAATCCGCCCACGCCGGCATCGCCACCAACAGCGCGGCGGCCAACACGATCATTCCGAGCTGGCGACTACCAACCCGCACGCGAGAAATACTCCTGCGCCGAGATCGTGCCGAACGCGGCATTCGCCGGCACGCGCTTTTTCGCATCGACCGTGACATCCACCTGCCGGGTCGCGCCGTTCAAAGGTTGCCGAAACCGGACCTGATATTTTCCCGCCGCCACGCTCAGCACCAGCGGCGTGGTCGCATCGTCCGGCAAGGTCACCGCATGTTGGTCGGCATCGACGACGGATTCGACCGTGGCCCACGGCGTCGCGTTGAGCACGAGTTCGCCGCGCAAGGCCGCTGCTCGCGCCTGTTCGGCAGCCGCGATCTTCGTGCGCCAACCGGGGACATTGCGCAGCAGCGCGGCGAAAGCAGGATCGCTGCCCCAGCCTTTTTCGTGATTCTTGAGCAGCGCAGCCACGGCGTCGAAATCCGCGCTGCTCGTGGCGGCTTGCAAACGCCGCCCGATCGGCTCGATCGCGCGCGCGCGCAATGCCAGCGTTTCCTGATCGACCGGATCCTGCGCCGATAATTGCGCCAGTTCATTCAATGCGGCGCCCAAATCGTCGACCGACGCCGAGGCCAGCAGCTTGTCGATGTGGTCGCGCGCGGCTTGCCGTTGCGCTGCCTGTTGCGTCGCCGTGGCAGCTGCGGTTTGCGCCGCCGCAAGCGCTTGCGCGATGCGCGGTTTGAGCGCGAGCAAGGCCTTGTCCTCCGGCAGCTTCGCCAGTCCCTGCTGGTCGATTTGCGTGGCTTCATCGAAGCGGCTGCCGGCCAGGGCCGCATCGCCCTGCGCGGCGAGCTGTTTGCCGATCTCATCCAGCAACGTCTGCGCGCGTGCGTTGCCGGGATCTTTTTGCTGCACCTTGCGGATGAAATCGAGCGCACTGCCATCACTACCGGGCGCCGTGACGAAAAACTGCCCGGCCTTGACCAGATCGGCGGCGTGGTCGCCCCACAAGTTCACCAGTTCGCGCTCGTCGCGGGTCAGGGCGCGATGGCCGAACAAGACCCAGGCCGCGACGATCGCCAACAGTACGACCACCGCCGCGACCGGCCACAGCCAGCGCGGACGTGCCGGCGCCATTTTCACTGTCGCCGCCGCGGCCGCCGCAACGGGCGCATCGAGTCCCGCTCCAGCCAGACTTGCGCGCAACCCGCCGCCAGCAGGTGTACTGGTATTGAAACCCAGGGCGCGCAGATGTTCGGACGACGACTGGTTCGGATCGAGTTGCAAGCGCATCAGCAAGGTATCGCTGTGCACCAGGCGCGATTTCAGGTCGTCGCTGAAGGCTTTCAGGGTGGGATAACGCTCGTCGCGGTTCTTCGCCAACACCCGGTCGAAGATGTCCTGGAACGCATGGAATTCGTCCGGCAGCGGCGCCGGTACCTGGGTCAGATGCGCCATCAGCACCGCGATCGGCGTATCGCCGCGAAACGGCGGCGCGCCGGTCAACAATTCGTAAAAAAGTATACCCAAGCTGTACTGATCGGCGCGGCCATCGACCGGCGCGCCGTTGATCTGCTCGGGACTCATGTACGTCGGCGTACCGACCAGCATGCCGGTCTGGGTCAGGCGCGTCGCCGAACCATCCTGATAGCGGGCGATACCGAAGTCGGTCAGCACCGGCGTGGCCGCATCGCGGAACATGATGTTGGCCGGTTTCAGATCGCGATGGACAACGCCGTGGTTGTGCGCGAACTCGAGCGCGCCGGCAATCTGCACGATCACCGAAATCGCATCGGCGAGCGCGATGCCACTGCGCATGCGATCGGTGAGCGCGCCGCCGTTGAGATATTCCATGGCGATGTAGGCGAGGCGATCAGTGCTGACGATGTCGTACACCGCGACGATATTGCGGTGCGGCAGCTTGGCCATCATGCGGCCTTCGAGCAGGAAGCGCTTCTCGGCCTGTAGCACGTCGTTTGAGGTTTCTTCGCCGCCGCCGCGGCGCATGATCTTGATGGCGACTTTGCGATCGAGCGAGCGTTGCAGCGCGAGGAACACGGTCGACATGCCGCCCGAGCCCAACGGCCGCAGCATTTCGTAACCCGGAATCTGGATGGTGCCGGTTGCCATCAATGCTATCCCCGGCACCGATCATAGCATCGAAGCGCCCGCGCCAGCGCCAGCGCAGCCGCCAGCTACCTTTGCGGCAAGCCCAGAATCACCGTCAGACCACCGCCCTCGCGGTTGGCCAAGGCGATGCGTCCACCGTGCGCCTCGACGATTTCACGCGCCAGCGCCAGACCCAGGCCCGAGCCGCTGCGCTTGGTCGAATAGAACGGCAGCAGCGCCTGCGCCAGCACCGTGGGCGACATGCCCGGACCGCGATCGGCCACCTCGATGCGTTGCTCCGCTCCGCGCCAGGCGATGGCTACTTCCACCGCGTCCGCCGCGCTGCCGGATTCGTGGGCGTTCTTGAGCAGGTTGAGCAACACCTGTTCGATCTGCCCGGTGTCGAACCAGCCAGGCTCGCGCGGCAGTTCGCCGGACAGATGAAAAATCGCGTGTTGCTGCAGACCGTCCACCAACGGCGCCCAGGCAACGGGTGCGCAGCGCGGCGCGGGCAATTTGGCGAAATCCGCGTAGCCGGCAATGAAGGTGTGCAGATGCCGCGCACGTTCGCCGATGCCGGCAAAAACCTCCGGCAGGCGCTCACGTTCGCCGCGTCGCGCCAGCTCCGCACCCGAGTGCGCGAGCGAGCTGATCGGCGCCAGTGAATTGTTCAATTCGTGGCTGATCACGCGGATCACCCGCTTCCACGCGGCAACTTCCTGGCGCGACAACTCGCGGGTCATGCGCTGCACAAGGTACAACCGGTGCGCACGCCCTTGCAGTCGAAAATCGCGCCGCGATAGATGGAAAATTTCCTCGGCACCGTCCACGGTCACGCCGACCAGACTGTCCTCGCCGGTCTGCATGGCTTGCTGCATTTCCGCCGGACAAGCTTGCAGCACCTGGGCGAAATCCAGACCCAACGGACTCTTGCCCTCGTTAAGCAGATGCCGCGCGGCGAGATTGGCGTAAACCACGCGCTCGTGCGGATCGGTCAGCAGCAACGCGGTCGGCGTGTGTTGCATCACCGTGTCGAGCAGGAGTTCGCGTTGCACCAGATTCTGGCGTTGCGTGCGCAGCGTTTGTCCGAGCGCGTTGTGCGCCTCGATCAGACTGCCCAGTTCGTCATTGCGGCGCAGGGCCAGCGACAGGCTGAAGTCGCCGTCGCGATAGCTAGCCACGCTGCCGGTCAGCGCGCGCAGCAGGCGCCGCACCGGTTGCATCGCCGCGCGCGCGAGCCACAACAGCGGCAGTGCGAGTACCAGCAGAGCGAACGCCACCGCCAGCCAGACGCTGCTCAGCCACAAGACGCAGGCGGCTGCCAACGCCGCCGCCGCCAGTGCGGTGAGCGCCAGCAAGGCGGCGAGTTTGCCTTCGAGCGACGCGAAACGCACGCGCGCCTACTCGGAGATACCGTAGCGTTGCATGCGCCGATACAAGGCCTGGCGTGACAGTCCGAGTGCCAACGCCGCACGGCTGACCACGCCGCCGGCCTTGGCCAACGCGCGCTCCACGGCCTCGCGCGAGGGCTCATCGAGATTGCGCGAGGCGGACGCCGCGAGTGCCGGCAGACCCAGATGCGCCACGTCGATTTCGCCGTCCGTGCACAACAATTTCGCACGCTCGATGGCGTTCTTCAGTTCACGCACATTGCCCGGCCACGGATACGCCAGCAACACGTCGCGTGCGGCCTCGGACAACACCGCCGCGTCGCCGAGAAAATGTTCGGCCAGCGGCAACACATCCTCGCCACGTTCGACGAGAGGCGGCAAGGCGATCTGGATTGTATTGAGGCGATAGTACAAATCCTCGCGGAATTTTCCGTCGCGGATCAGCGCGGAAAGATCCGCATTGGTCGCACTGACGACGCGCACCGTCACCCGGCGCGTGCGCGTGGAACCCAGGCGCTCGAATTCGCCGGACTCGAGCACGCGCAGCAGTTTCATCTGCCCCGGCAAGGGCAGGTTGCCGATCTCATCCAGGAACAGTGTGCCACCGTCGGCCGCCTCGAAGCGGCCTTCGCGCGCGCGCGTCGCGCCGGTGAACGCGCCGGCTTCGGCACCGAACAATTCGGCTTCGATCAACTCGCCCGGCAGCGCGCCGCAATTCACGTTGATCAGCGGCTTGTCGCGCACCGCGGAATTGGCGTGCACGATTTCGGCGATGCGTTCCTTGCCGGCGCCATTCGGCCCGGTGATCAACACCGGCACCGGCGCACGCGCGACCCGGCAGGCCAGTTCCAGCGTGCCCAGCATTCCGTCTGATGCGAACACGATGCCGCGCAGGTCGTACTCGCGTTCCAGCGCCTCGCGCCGGCGGCGGCGACCGACGCGCGCAGTTTCGGCCACGCGCGCGTTCTCGGCCAGTTCCAGCAGATTCTCGATCGTCGCCAGCAGCTTGGCGTCGTCCCAGGGCTTGGCCAGATAATCGGCGGCGCCGGCCTTGACCAGCTCCACCGCAGTTTCCAGATGCGTCCAGCCAGTCAGCAGGATCACCGGCAAATCCGGATGGCGCTGGCGGATTGCATGGAACAAGGCAACGCCTTCCGCGCCCGACGTGGTGTCGGCAGAAAAATTCATGTCGGCGATGACCGCATCCACGCGTTCGCGCGCCAGCGTCGCCAGACCTTCATCCGGCATCGCGGCGGTGAGCGGGCGGATCTCGCGCAGCGACAACAGCAGCGACAGCGCCTCGCGCACTGCGGGTTGGTCATCGATGATCAGTACGCTGCGCATGGTATCCACCGCGCGCGACAGGGCGTGCCGTTCATTTGAGTATCCTGCGCGCCAACCCGTGCGAAGCCTGCGCCAGGCGATCGTCGTTCGTCCACAACGCATCACAGCGGTGATGCTGAGCGCAGGCAAGATGCAACGCATCGGGCGTCTTGATGCCGAAGTGCGCACGCAGTTGCGCCGCCTGCAAATACACCGATTCGGGCATCGCCAGCGGCACGAACGCCTCGAACAGCAGTGCATATTCGCGCCGTGAAACCGGGTCGCCGCGCCGGATTGGGCCAACTAGACATTCCAGCTTCACCAAGGGCGAGATGCCAAACCGCTGTTCACGCTCGCGGGCTATCGCGTCGGCGACCGGTTTGCCCCAGCGCGCATGGCGCTCGGCAAGATAGATCAACAAACACGCATCAAGGTAAATCAATCCCATGACGCTCTCGCGTCCCGAATGTCAGCGTCGATCTGCTTCGCACTGCGCCGGGCGTAATCGGGTAGCGGATGATGCTTCAACCAGTCGAGGATTCTTTTTGCGCTGCCTGCTTCCGCAGCGGGGACCGACTTTTCATGCGCCGGCACCAACCGCGCCACCGGCTTGCCGCGGTTGGCAATCACCACATCCTCGCCCGCCTGCGCGGATTTGATGAGTTGCGACAGGCGGTTTTTGGCTTCGAGGATATTGGTTTGCATAGGTTCTCCCATACACGGTAATCTGGCTAACATAGCTAGGTCATATAGCCATGTTAGCCTTCTGCCTCGCACCGCGCAACGCTCACACGCTCCGCGTCGCCACCACCGGCGGCACGTTGGCGGCACGCAGCGCGGGGCCGAGCACGGCGAGTTGGCCGAGGATCCACAGCGCAATCGCGCTGGCGGGCAGGTAGTACCAGGGCATCCGCACCATCTGATGGTGCTGCATCAGATACAGATTGATCCCGAATGCGAGGATCATCCCAAGCCCAACGCCGGCGCTGCTCAAAAGAAAATTCTCGGTCTGGAAGTACTGCATGATGTGCGCGCGCGTTGCGCCCACCGCACGGCGGATGCCGATCTGGCGACGGCGCTGGCCAACCCAGAAACTGGTCAGGCCCACGATGCCGAACGCGGTCACCGCCAGCATCACCACGCACACCAGCACCAGCATCCAGACCATGCTACGGGTATTGGCGAAAAACTTGTCGCGGATTTCGCTGAAGGTCTGGCCCTTGACCACGGCGTTGGGCAACAACGCTCCCAACTTCGCGGTCGCTTCACGGATTACGCGCACGCGATCCTGCGGCGCGCTGCGCACGATGTAGTCGTTGAGCGCCGAGGCCGGGCTGAGCGGAAAGAACATCGCCCAATGGAAACCGGCGAGGCCCTGTCCGTTCTGGTTGGGCCGCAGCACGTCGGCGACCACACCGACCACGGTGTAGTGGTAATCGTTGCCGACCCACGCCTGTTTGCCCAGCGCGCTCTGATCCGGCCACAGGCGCGCGGCCAGGCTTTGGGTGACGATGGCGGCATGTCCGGTCGGAATGTAACTGTCGCCCAACTTGCTGTCGGCGTATTCGGCGTCATTGAACAAGCGGCCTTCGAGCAGGCGCATGCCAAGCGCTTCAGGGCCACCGCTGGTGAAATAATAGGTCGCGACGTTCGGGGCGTTTTTCTGCATCAACTCGCCCGGCCCGGTTGCAATATCCGAATTCCAGCCATTGTTGCTGAGCGGCACGCTGTTGAACGCCGCGGCCGCCTTGACACCGGGAATTTCCCTCAACGCGGCGAGGTCGCGTGGAACATCAGCATTGGCGAGTTTCGGATCGGCGCCTTGCACGTTGATGTCCACGATGCCGGTTTCATCGATCGCGTTCGGCAGATGCATTTCGCCGATGCGCTGGCTGATCATGAACACCGCGTTGCACAACACCGCGCAGGCCAGCGCGATTTCCAGCACGATCAACCACGCGGGGATCTTGTGCTTGCGCAAGCTGGAAAGGATGGGCTGGATTTGCATCGTGTACCTCGTTCTCGATTCATTTGTCTGGTTGTGTAGCCCAAATGTAACGGAGTGGAATCCGGGACATTTCTCCCGGATTCCGTTGCACTTCATCCGGGCTACGTGGTGGCATCGCGAGCACGCTCGCTCCTAAGCGCTCTTCAATTGCGGTGCCGGCGTCACCACGCAGGCGCGCCACGCGGGCAACAGGCCCGCGATCAGGCTGGCAACGAGCGCGATCGCGAAGGTCACCACGAACATCGACACATCCAGATGCGCGAGGTTGGCGTATTGCGCGGGCTGGAGGCGCACCGCCAACAAGCCCAACTCGGCGAAGATCAGGCCCAGCACGCCGCCGGCGATGCCGACCATCCCGGATTCGACCATGAACTGCGCGAAGATCGCGCGCCGGGTCGCGCCCAACGCGCGTCGCACGCCGATCTCGCGCGAACGGCGCAGGCATTTGGCCAACAACAATCCCACAGTGTTGACCACGCAGATCAGCAGGAAGCCGAATGCCAACCAGGCCTGCAGCCGCACATCATCCGGCACCACTTGTTCATCACGCAGAAACTGCATCACGTCGGGCAGCACCACTTCGGGACGGTGAAAGCGCCCCAGCGCGATCTGCTGTTGCGCGTAGTTGGACAAGAAAGTCTTGTATGCCGCCGCGTCGGAGGCGCTGCGCAATTCCACCCACATGCTCACGAACACGCACGGTGCGGTTTCCAGTTGGCTGACGTTGGCGGTGTCCCAGCAATTGACGTTCTGCGGGTTCATCTTGTCGGCACGCGCCGATTGCAACGGCAGAAACACCGCATCGCCGTTGCCGTAGCTGCGTCCACCCAGTTCGAGCGCGTAGAAACGCGGCTGCGGCGCCCAGGGTTTCAATACGCCGATGATCCGGTAATCGTGATCGTTGATGCGCAGGGTTTTCCCGGTGCTGTCCTTGCCGTCGAACAACTTGTCGTTGAGGAAACCGGCGATCACCACGACCCGCGCGCGGCTTTCGCCATCCTGCTCATTCCAGCCGCTGCCGTATTCGAACGGCGCATCGAACATTGCAAAGAAATCCGCGGTGGTCATCACCCCGTCGCTGAAGAACGGTTTCTGGTCTGCACGCTGCGGCTTGACCTTGGCCCCCGTCAGCGCGAACACCACCTGCCGTTCGGATTTGCGCGCGTGCAACAGGGTCATCGCGTCGGTGTACGTCATCAGCCCTCCCCAGGGCGGTTTGGTCAGGCCGGGCGTGTAACCTTGCGCCGGAAGCGGATCGATCTCCGGATGAAACAGTCGCGCGCTTTTCTGCGGGATTGGATCGCCGGAAAGCAGCTTCAACACCGTCAGCGTGGTGATCGACGCACCGATGCCGAGGCCCAGCGCCAGCACCATCAGCGCCGTGAGCACCGGGTTGAGCTTGAGGCTGCGCAGTGCGAGATCGAGGTAATAGCCAAACATCACACGCTCCGCGTCGCCACTACCGGCGGCACGTTGGCGGCACGGCGGGCGGGCGCGAACACCGCGGCCTGACCGAGCGCCAGCACGACCGCCACACCGAGTAGCACGTACGCGATCGGAATGCGGTCCATCTCGAAACGCTGCATCAGCCACAGATTCAACCCGACCGCCAGAATGATTCCGGCGACCGCGCCGCCGCCGGCGATCAGCAGATTCTCGGTCTGGAAGTAGCGCAGGATGTCGCGCTTGCGCGCACCCAGCGCGCGACGCACGCCGATCTGCTTGTGACGCTGGCCGACCCAGAAACTGGTCAGGCCGACGATGCCCGCGCCGGTGACGGCCAGCAGGATCACGCAAATCACGGCCATCAGGATCGCCATGCCACGGTCGGCACGGTAGGTATGCGCACGGATGTCGTCGAAGGCGCGCACGCCCTTGCCATCGAGAAAAAACACGCGCATGGGATTGGCCTTGTACAAGGCCGCCGATGCGGCCTGCATCGCGGCATCCAGTCGTCCGGGTTTGGCGCGCACCGCGTAGCGGGAATAATTCGTATTGAGACGGACAGGAATCAAGGCCGTGTTCCAGGCGAAGTCGTTGGACCAGGTTTCCACCGACGGCGATTGCAAACGTTCGACGATGCCGACGATGGCGGTCGGTGTCGTACCGCCGTCGAAATAGATCGTCTTGCCGAGCGCGTCGTGGTTCGGAAAGAGTTTGTCCGCCAAAGCCTGCGAGATGATCGCAATGGCCGGCTTGTTCGCAGCACGAAATGCGCGATTGCCCACTTCGGCATCGGTGAAATCGCGCCCAGCGACGAGCTGCGCACCCAAGGTCTTGAGCAAATCCTTGCCGCCGAAGTAATACGCGACATGGGCGTGCTCGTTCTTCGCATCGGGCTGGGTACTGACGCCGCCGCTCCATGTGCTGTTGGCCAACGGCAGTGAATTGATCGGCGTAACCGACTGTACATCGGGCAGGTTGCGCAACGTGGCAAGGTCGGCCTGCAAGAGCGAGTCGAGCTTGGCGGTCGAGGCCGCGTCGTCGCCGGTCGGCGCACCGACCCATTGCTGCGATACCAGGAACAGATCGTTTTCGTTCAGCCCGGTCGGGCGATGAATGCGCTCGATGCGCTGACCGATGATGAAGATCGCATTGCACACGATCGCCAGCGTCAGTGCGATTTGCAGCGCGATCAGCATGACGCCGGCTTTGTGACGGCGTAATGCGGCAAGCATGGGATGGAGTGTCATGATTTGATCCTTTTTTGTCATTCCCGCAAAAACGGGAATCCAGCGCCTGGGTTTTTGCTCGTCATTCCGGCGCAAGCCGGAATCCATTTTGTTTTTCGTTCGTCGCACAAGGTCAAAATGGATTCCGGGTTCCATTCCTGGTGAATCCGGGAATGGAACCCGGAATGACGACGTGGTTTCAATTCGACTTCAACTGCCACGCCGGCTGCACGCGCGATGCCCGGTACGTGGGATACAGCGACGCCAGCAGACTTGCCAGCACCGACACGACCAGCGTGGTTGCCAGCAGCGAAACATCCAGATGCGCCAGATCGGCGATGTCGCGTGGCAGCACCAGGCCCACGCTCGCCACGCCCAAGCCGGTCAACAGCAGGCCGAGCACGCCACCGGCCAGTCCGATCATCGCGCCTTCGGTCAGAAATTGGGCGTAGATCGCTGCACGCGGTGCGCCCAACGCGCGGCGCACGCCGATCTCTGCAGAGCGCCGCAGGAACTTGGCCAGGAGCAATCCGGCCGTATTGACCAGACACACGATGAGCAGGCCCAGCGCGATCAGCAGCGATACCTTGGTGTCGCTTGGCACGACATGCAGATGGTCCAACCAATCCGGCAGATTGCGCAGACGCACGCTCGGCGCCCAGGCCGGATAGCGCGTGCGGGCGAAGCCTTGCAGGTAGTTGCGATACGTGTCCGCGGCGGCGGCATCGTCGAGCTGCGCCATGTACGCGATCCACACGCAGCTCGAGCGCTGCAATCCGCCGAAGCCGGCTTCCGGAACTTCATTGCAATTGGTGCTGCCTTGATTGGGCATTTCCGCGGCGA
>JANWJJ010000093.1 GCA_025451955.1 Rudaea sp.
GAACCGCTTCGTCGTTGCGTTGGAGTGCGATCAAGGTGCGTGAGTATTCAATGATTGCCTCGACATTCGCATCGGCTGGCTTGAGCTGTGAGGCGATCACATCATGCGCTTCCTGGGCGCGGCCGGTGCGCAGCAGTAGGCGGGTCAGGCTGAGCGCCGCGCGCGGGTATCGACTGCCATTCGCACAAGCACGGCGCAGGGCCGCCTCGGCTTCGGCGAGATTGCCGTGTTCTTCCAGCAGCTCGCCGAGTGCCACGTGTACCGGCGCCCAGTGTGGGTCGATGGACGCCGCGCTGCGCAGGGTGCGCTCCGCACCGCTGCGGTCGCCTAATGCGAGCAACGCACCGGCCAGCAACCGATGCGCCTCAACCAGGCGTGGTTCCGTTCGCAATACCGTTTCGAGGATGCCGCGAGCCTGCGCGAAGCGGCCCGATTGCAACAAGATCGAGGCGTTGCGCATCGCCTGCAGCGTCGATGGTGATGGCGCGCTCATTGCCAGTTACCGGATTGTTCGGTCATCGCCGGATTTTACGCGTTGACGCCGTGCCGCGCACTTGCGCTCAGTCGGGAATCAGTGTGGCGAGTTCCGGCAGGAACGGCGCATAGTTGCGCCAGCGGCCGACCGAGCGTGAATGGACCGGCTGACGTGCCTGCCAGACGCTGGCGGTGACGATCGCATGCGGAACGCGTTGCGCTTCGCTGGCGGTGTCGTCGAGTTGCAGAAACGTGGCAATGCGGCGCAGTTGCGCGTCGGTATCCGCGACCAGCGCCTCGTAGTCCGCCTCCACGATGGCCAATGGCAATGACGCGAGCCAATGCCGCATCAAGCGCCGATAGCCGTGGAAGAATTCCGCGATCGTCTCGAAGGCATAGGAAAACGCCAGATCGTCGTGGGCGAAACGCTGCTGCCAGATCGACAATGCAGTATCGCGCAGCGTGCGCTGACAGTGGATGATGCGCGCGTTGGGGAAGATCGCGTGCACGAAGTTCAGGTAGCGGAAATTCAGCGGATTCTTGTCGACGATCCAGCGCGGCGCCGGTGTGTCGTCGCGCTGCATCAGTGCCGCGATCATTTGTCGTGTGCGCCGCAGCGCTTGCGGATCGTGCAGCATTCCGCGCGATTGCAGATGTTCGTGCATGCTGGCGATCCAGGGCAGTTCGCCGGCATCGCGCACGCCGGTATAACGGCTCAGGCGGGTTGCGAGCAAGGTGGTGCCGGAACGCGGCAGGCCGACGATGAAAACGGGCACGAACTCCGGATCGTCTGTGAGCACGGGCAATTGTGGCAGCGCGATCTGGTGTTCGACGAAGTCTTGCCATGCGGCTGTATTCCACGGCGCATCCAGCGCGGCGCTGGCGTTCGCGTTGCGCAGTAGCGTGGCCGCCACGGAAAAATCGCCGAGATCGTCGAGCGCCTTGCCGAGCGCAAACGCCGCGCAAGTGCGCGGTATCCGAGCGAGTGCCCGATCGGCGCAGGCCGCGCGATAACGGCGGATATCGGCATCGTCGCGATCGACGTAGCGTTGGCACTGGGCGAGGCGCAACCACGCCGTGCTCAGTGCCGGATCGCGGTCAAGTGCGATCCGGAAATGATCGCGTGCATCGGCGAATGCCCCCAGCGCCAACTGGATCTCGCCCGTAAGCGCATGCAGTTGCGCATCCTGCGACCAGCGCAAAGCCGCTTCCTGTGCGATTTCGTTCGCTTGCGCGTAGCTTGTGCATTCGATGAGGAAGCCGAGGACGGCCATGATCGTATCGCGGTCGCGGCGATGCCGCACCAGCGTGGCCATGACCTGGACGGCAGCATTCGTGTGTCCTCGCTCGCGCAGCATGTGCGCGAGCGAATACGCCGCGTCGCGGTGTGCCGGGATGCGTTCGAGAACGCCGCGCAACTCGGCTTCGGCGTCCGGGTAACGGCCGTTCAAGCGCAGTGCGTTTCCACGCCAATAATGCAGATCCGGCGCCGCAGAAAAATTTGCCACGGCAACATCGAGCAACGCCAGTGCGGCACCGGCGAAACCGGCTTGCAGCAGGCTGCTGGCGAGTTCGCAGCACGCTTCCGCGCCGCATGCGGCCGGGTCGAACCGGGCGAGCAATCGCTCCCCGGCAATGCGTTCGCCATGTAGCTGCGCATCCGCATGGAACGCCGCAAACAGGGCCTGTGCAGCACTCGCGCTCATCGTTGCGCTCAATAACCGGCGGGTAGATAACGAAAACGCTGCATCTGTTCGCGATGCGCGGCGAGCAGACGTTGCACCTGATCACGCGTGAGCTGTCCGCGCCACTGGTTGGCGCGTCCGCTGCGGAAGAAATGCCGACCCGCGACCGGCGCCTCGGCGAAGCCGTCGCGCCTTTCCTGCGCCGACAGGCTCTGGAAATTCGCGTGTCCGATCGCACGCTCCACACGGACGCGGTCGGCGTCGAGGCCGACCAGGCGTGCAACCTTGCCGAAGGTCTTTGCCGGTTTCTCCAGCAAATCCTCGTAACGCAGGATGAGAATGCGCGGGCCTTCCATCGCCGCCCAGCTCGCGACGTGCTGCGACCACGAGCCGAGAAACTCGCTGACGAACAGGGCGCTGTTTTCGGTTGCTGCGCGCTCGTCGCCGAGGTAGGCGATTGCGGCGTCGAGATCGATACCGAAGTGATGCGCCATGCTGACGGCGACATCGAGCGGATTGCGCACCACGCAGATGGCGCCGGCGCTGACCTGTGGCGTCAGCAATGGTACGCCGGCATGCAGACCGGCGAAGCTATGCGTCTTGACGAACACGGTTTTCGGCGCGCTGGCGGCGATGGCGGCATGCACGCGCGGACGCAATGCGCACAATTGCGCAAAATCCAATTCTGTACTCTGCCGTCCGGCAAGACGCGAATACAGTTCCGGATCGGCTTCCAGCCGGGCGTAGTTCGGCAACTCGGCCAGCGCCACCGGTGTTTGCCGATTGGCGACGAGATTGGCCAAAAACGCGCGCAGCCAGGTATTGCCGGATTTCGGGTACGAGGCGAGCCAGAGGATATTGCTCATTAGACGACTCTGAAAAATTTCCGTGGATGCGATTTCAAGCACGCGTTCGCTTGGCAGTCCTGGATTGCGCAGGCGGCGCGTTGGTGCGGCTCACGACGATTCGCCGCCGAATGCCGGCAACCGCAAGGCCGCACGCAGGGGATCGATCAGCGCACCATAACGCGCCGCACGCGCGGTGTCGCGGCGTAGCGGTTGGCGCACCTGAGCCGCACTGAGCGTGACTACGGCGCGCGGGTTGGTGTGGAACGCAAGACAGGCAGGCTCGAAATCGAGTCCGCAGAACGCCAGCAAGGCGGGAATCTGTGCTTCGGGGTCGGTCGTCAGGTCTTCGTATACATTTTCATGAACATGCTGCGGATGCAGCGTGCGCCAGTGATTCATCGCACGGTCGAAATCGCGCCAATACGCGGCGAGATCCACGAAATCGTGCGTGTAGGCGTTGCCGGCAAGGTGCTGGCGATAGCATGCCAGGCATGTTTCCAGCGGATCGCGGCGAACCGCGACGATGCGTGCGCCGGGCAGCATGGCGCGGATCGCGCCGACGTGGAGCCAGTTGGTGAGCAACTTGTCAGTGAAACGCGGATGCCGTTGCCGCCAGCGTGCAGTGCGTTCGAGGTAACGCCGGCCAAGGCGTTCCCAATCCGCCGGACGCATGGCTGCCACCCACTGCGGAAACGGTTGCCCGCGGCGTTGCGATTCTTCGGTCAGCACCTGCGGCAGGTCGGGCAATTCGCTGGCGCCTTCGACTTGCGAATGTGTCGCCAAGATCTGCTCGATCAGGGTGGAACCCGAGCGCGGCAAACTGACGATGAAGATCGCTTCGTCTCCCAGCGTACTGGCAGTGCCGGATGACGCCGTCGGGAATGCGGCGAGCACGCTGTCGACGTGCGCCGAGAATGCCGCCGCATTCCATGCCCCGCGCCTGCGCGCGCAGGCATGCGCCTGGGCGAGCGCGCCGCTGGCGTCGACGTAGCGACCGCCGTCTTCGAGAGCGCTGGCAAGCGCAAAACCGAGTGCGATGCGATCGTCATCGCCGACGTCGGTGCGTGTCAGCGTGCGCTGCATGGCCGCGATATCGGCGCTGTCGAGTTTCGCCGATTTCAGGTTGGCCAACCCGATCCATGCCATGCCGGCCGCCGGCTGTTGCGCGATGACGCGGCGGTATTCGGCGGCAGCTTCGTCGACACGGCCACTGCCGCGCAACTGGTCGGCAAGCAGCACGCGCGCGCTGATGTGTGTGGGCACGATCGCGATGGCATGTTGCAATGCCGATGCGGCTTCGTCCGGGCGTACACTGTGGGTGAGGGCGAGCCCAAGGTTGTACCAGGCGACGCCGAGCTGCGCGTCGAGCGCAACGGCGTGCCCCAGCGCGGCGATGGCGGCGTCGTAATCACCCAATGGGATCAGCGCGCTGCCCAGCGTGTTCCAGTACAACGCATCCTGCGGCCGCTTCTCCAACGCGCGCCGCAACGAAGAAACCGCCTGCGCGTGTTCGCCGCGAAGCGTGTGCATGCCAGCGACCAGGCGTAACACTTCGGGATGTTCCGAGTGCTGCGTCAGTGCGCCGCCCAGCGCACGTTCGGCGTCGTCCGCACGGCCCAGTTCCAATGCCTGCGCTGCGGCGATGGCGCTCGCGACCGCCGCGGGCGAAAGCCCGTGCAGGCGCGATCCGGGCGGCGGAGTTTTCAGTGGCATCATGCGCCTATTATCGGCGCTGACGCGCTCGCCGCCTAGACAGTTGGCAGGCGCAATCCCGAACGCGCCGGGCTACGCACAACCGCCGTGTTGCCCCCCGACGAATCCGGGAGGCAACAGGAGCCGCACATCAGCCGCCGCGCTTGGTCTGTGCGCGTTCCATCTCGCGCTGATCGAGATATTGCTGCGAGTGCTGGCGTTCTCGCGCGATCTCGCCGTAAGTGCGGCAGGTGGTGGTCGGGATATGCGAGCCGATCGGCATGACGTGTTCGCAGACCAGGCGGTTGCTGTCGTTATGCGTGAGCAAACCGTTGGCATGCTCTTGCAGGGTGAAGAGCCTGGCCTTGTCGGTGGCATTCATCGTCGCGACCGCGCCGGATTTTTGCAGCAACGCCGCCATGCCGTCGAGATCGGCATTCACCTGGGTCTTGTCGCCGGGTTTCATGTATTGATAGTAGCCGCCGTCGTTCATTTGTTGGTGGATGGCGGCGACCAGATCGGTGAATCCTGCGGCGGTGTCGGCGCTGACCGGATGTTCGACGACTTTGCCGTTTCCGGCGTGTGCCGCAGTCAGTGGCAACAGCAGGGCGAATGCGGCGATAAGCAGTGTCTTCATTAAGGTACTCCTTGAGCGGTGAGGAACGTACTCGGATAGTACGTAATTCATCGTATATATGGATTGTCGCGAAGTCAACGATGATTTTCGTAGCACATGCCGGGAATTTGCCTTGAACTCAGGCGGTGTAATTCCAGTGGTGCATGATCGGCGCGAGGGTTGGCAACACCGGCTCGAAGTACTTGTGGTAACGGCGCCAGCGATCGACCGCCTTCTTGTTCGGCGGTTCGATCACCTGGGTGTAGCTCGGCGTCGAAATGAAACCCTTGTCGCGCGCATGCTGATCGAAACGCGCGAGCGGCGCGGCGTCGTCCAGGCCAAGGAAATCGCCGATACGCTTGACGTTGCCGGGGAAATCGTCGAGCAGGTCCTCGTAGCGCGAATGCAGCAACACCGGCTTGAGCAGATCGGCGTGATGCAGCCAGAACTCCATTGCGGTAACGTAACCGCGGGCGAGGCGTTCAAGGCTTGAGCACAGCACGGCGAACGCATTGGATCGGAAGTGTTGCATGTAGTTGGACAGGATCACGTCGCAGGGGTGACGCAGAGCGAGCACGATTGGCGCGTTGGGAAACAGCCGATTGATCAGCGGCAGGCGCAGCATGTTGAGCGGATTCTTGTCGACCAAGCGCTGGCCCGGTGCGCGCGGGGCGACCTGCTCGGTCAGGCGCCAGTACAAGCGGCGCAGATCTTCACACTGCGTCACGCTGAGCTTGCCCAGATCGTACGGATAGCGATGGCCGAAATCGCTCATGCGCTCGACCAGGCTTTGCAGGAAGGCGCGTTCATCCATGGCCTGCAAGGCCGGATGCGCGTCGAGCATCTGTTCCAGCATGGTGGTGCCGGAGCGCGGAAAGCCGACGATGAAGATCGGCGATTCCAGCGCGCTTGGCGCAGGGTAATCGGGCCAGTTCGTGCGCGCTGCGGCGTCGATCCACTTGGTCGCAGTGCGTAGCGGTTGCGCGCCGGGTTCGAGCAGCTCCGGCAGCGATTGGCGCGCCAACTCGATCTGGATCGCATGTGCACGCTCGAGCGCAGCCATCGCGGCATCGGCATCGCCTTGTTTGTCGCAGGCTTTGGCGAGGGAGAAATACAGGTTGTCGTAACGCCACGGGTTGGCGGCGTGCGTGGTGGCGCGATCAATCGCTGCTTGTTGCTCGCGCAGCATGGTTTCCAGCAGGCCGCGCGCGCGCGCGGGATCTTTTTCGCGCAGTGCCAGTGTAGCGTGTGCATTGATGATCTCTTGCGCCAACGCCGGGTTTTGGACGGCGTCCGGTTGCGGCAGGTGGGCAAGCATCGCGCGTGCCTCGTCTAGCCGGTTGATGCGTTCGTACATGATCGCCAAGTGCGCCAGCGCGCGCGGATTGCCCGGATTGTCGTGCAGCAGGCGCTGGAAAATCCGCGTGCCGTCTTCGGCCTTGCCAAAATGCGTCATGAGGATGGCGAGCTCGAGCGACAACTCGTCGCTCAAGTTTGTCCAGCTGCGCCACGGTTCGAGCAATTGTTCGGCCAGGTCGCGGCTGTCCAGCGCAAAGCACATCTGTGCCGCGTAGATGCGCGCATCAGGCGCGGCCGGAATGATGGCATGGGCCTTGAGAAAGTGTTCACGCGCTGGTGGATAGATGCCGCGCTCGAGAAACAGATAGCCCAGATTCATCTGCGCTTCGTAGTAACCGGGATCGAGCGCAAGGGCGTGGCGGTAGGCATCCTCGGCGGCCAGAACTTGTCCGGCGGCGCGCTCGGCGGTGCCGAGATTGTTCCATTGGATGGGCGCTTGCGGCAAAAGTCGGGTCAGTTTGCGGTAAATTTCCGCTGCATCCGCCGGTTTGCCTTGTTCGAGCAGGCACAGGCCGACGACGGTCAGCGCGGATTCGTCGTGGGGCGCCGTGCGCAGGAAATCGCGCGCAATGCGTTCGGCTTCCTCTGGGGCGCCACGCTGCAGCGCGGCGCCGATTTCCGGCATGGGCAGGGTGTCGGCTGGGTTTTGCACGTTGTGGTTCGGCAAATAAAAAAGCCGCGCGGCTTGTGGCCGCGCGGCTTGCAAGTGTAACAGTAAAACCGCTTAGAACTTCACGGTCACCTTGGCGAAGTAGTAACGGCCAACCGTGTCGTAGGTGTTCACGTCGGTATTGGCGTTGATCACGTTCTGCTGGAAGAAGAGCGGCGGCTGCTTGTCGGACAAGTTGTCGACACCGAGCTGAACCGTCGTGTTGAGCGGCTCGATGTTATAGCCGACCGACACGTCGTGATACACCTGCGCGCCGTAGTGATAGACCGAAGCGCCGGCCGGTGCATACAAACCATCCGCGCTAGCCGACGGACCGAGGTCTTTGTTGGTATAGCCGATGGTTATGTGACCGATGTAACGTGCCTGATAGCTGGCGGTCCACGGACCCAGGTTCCAGTCGACGTTGGCCAGTGCACGCCAACGGGCGAAGTTGCCGTAGGTCTTGTCGAAATGGCCCGCGACGTGCTGGGTAAAGCCCGGCAAGGCGACGTTGTATTGGCCGATATACGTGGCCTTGGCGCCGACATTGAAGTTGCCGATCGGGGTTTCCGGCAGGCGGTATTGCGCGCCCAGGTCGATACCGCTGGTGGTCAGGGTGCCGGAGTTGAACGGCACTTCGTACACATACTTCAACTGGCCGATGCTCGAACCCGTGGGAATGCGCGTGATGGCCGAGCAGATCGCACCGCCCGAGTTGAAGCACTGGGTCAGAATCGTCGACGCTGTGCCTGCCCCGGAAATGATCAGGTTATTCAGCACGATGCGATAGTAGTCGGCATTGAACGACAGGCCGTCTACCCAGTGCGGGCTGTAGACGAAACCGTAATCGAAGGACTTGCCGTTCTCGGGCTGGACATTGATCTTCGTGCCCAGATGCGCCGCGGCGTAGTTCTGGCCAGCAACGATGCCGTTGACCTGACTGGTACCGGTGCTGACGAAGGAATAGCCCTGGCAAGCCGGGTTGTTGGCGACCGCTGCGGAACCGCAGGGATCGAGCGCAGTCGGTGAATCGCCGGCCGGGCCGCCGTAGACGTCGGTGATCGTCGGTGCACGGAACACTTTCGACACCGTGGCGCGCAGCAGCAGATCTTCGATCGGCTTGTATTCCAGCGCCACCTTCCAGTTGTTGGTGCTGCCGAACAGGCTGTACTTCGAATAACGGTCGCCGATGTCGAGATTCAGCGAGTTCACGAACGGCATATCCTTGAGCACCGGGATCAGCAATTCGGCGTAGGCTTCCTTGACGTTGAAACCGCCCTGCACCGGATAGGTACAGATCGAGCCCGGGCCGCCGCAACTGAAGTTCAGTTGCGAGTCGACCGTGGTGGTGATCAGCGGATCGACGCGGAAGTTCTCGTATTCCTTGCGGTAATCGGCGCCGGCTGCCAACTGCACCGAACCTGCTGGCAGATCGAACAGCGTACCGTTCACGCTGCCTTCCCATGTCCGGTTCTGGTAGTTGAGACTCCGGAACGGGTTGATCTTGGCGCTATTGAGCAAGGCGATCGTCGTCGGATCGAAGATATTGAAGAAGTTGATCGGCGTGCAGTTACCCGCGCCCGGCGCCGTGGTGCAGCTGAAATTGGACGCCAACGCCTTGTAGTTGATGTAGTTCAGCTGCTGCGATTCCTGACTCAAATGGCCGTAGCTGTAATCGATGTTCCACGCCCAACTGCTGTCGCCGATATTGCCCTTGACGCCGAAGACATCGAGATCGTGGGTGGAACTGAAGCTCAAGCCACGATTGCCCAGGCTGGTCAGACGCGAACGGAACTGGTTGGTGGAATTGCCGTTCGGGTCGATACCGAAGGCGACGCCAAACGGGTTGTAATACTGGTTGGCCGGGATGTACCAGCCGTCATTGAGCGCATCCGGCGGTACCGGCGCGACCTGTTGCTGCGACACCGTCTTGTTGTGGAAGATCTGGGCGTAGACATCGATACTGTCGGTGATCTTGTAATCGCCCAACACGAACATGCCAGTGCGTTCTTGCGGGGTCAGATCGTAGTTGCCGACGGCCTGATAGTTGAACGCGTCGGTGGACGGGTTGTAGCAGCGGTAATCGGCGATCGCCGTGCCACTGGTGCCGGCAATGCGGGTAACGCGGTTGCCGCTGCAATGATTGAAACCGAATCCCGCCGCGACGGAGGCTGGCAGACTGATGCTGCCGTTCGGCGTGCGGCTGGAGCCGCCGTGCAGAACGTAGCCGGTGTTGTACTTGTACAGCGCATCGTGCGAGAACTTGCGATTGGCGGCAGATACCGCGTCTTCCTTGTTGTATTGCACGCCGAACAGGATGTTGCCCTTGTCCGTGGACTGGCCGAACATGAAATGCGTGGCCTTGCGCTGACCGTCGTCGCGATCGCTGATGCCGTAATCGGCGCCGAATTCAGCGCCCTGGTAATTGGTGCGGGTGATGACGTTGACCACGCCGGCCACGGCATCAGAGCCGTACACCGAGGAGGCGCCATCGGCCAGCACTTCGATGCGCTCGACCGCAGACGCGGGGATCATGTTCAAGTCTTGCAATTGTACGGGGATGCGATGACCGTTGAGCAGCAACAGGCTGCGGTTGCTGCCCAGACCGCGCAGCGAAATGCCGGAGGCGCCAGCGCCGCCGCCGTTGTTCACGGCCGGATTCGTAGCTGCGCCGGCCATGGACGGGAGTGCCTGCACCAGATCGCCCAAGGTGACCTTGCCGGATTTTTCAATCGCGGCGTGGTCGATAGTGATGACCGGGTTAGCCGTTTCGATGTCGACACGGCGGATGTTCGAACCCGTCACCACGATGGTTTCGAGGGCTTGGCTTTTCTGATTGGCATTGCTTGTTGCGGTGCCGGCGTCTTGCGCATTCGCAGTCAACGTACCGGCAGCGGCGACTACACCCAGCGACAAAGCCAGGCGAACCGCCGACGAAAGTTTATTCGCGTCGAGTCTCATTACACTCTCCAACGTCAGGGTTGTAAAAAACAGATTTCGGGACACGTTCCTTCCTGGAACAGCCAAAACGGCACACCAAAGAAACCTTGGCAGCGGTCGATACTAACAACATTTGCTTAACATGGGAATCCCCACGGTGGCAGTGGCACAAGCGTTTGAAATACCGGGAAGTTTCCATCCGGCCGAGGACGAAGACAGCCGCGTAACCGGCGCGGCGAAGGGATTTTTGGGGATACGGACGAACGGTCGGGAATCCGCAAATGGCTGCGGCGACGGCTGCTTAAAGATCCTGGTGGTACTGCACGTACGGCACCCGCGCCTGGCTGGGGTCGGCCTCCGCATTGGCGGGGCTGGACAACAGCGGCGGGCTGCCGGAGGACCACAGATTTTGCGCGCCGACGCTGAATACGCCACGCCAGGGAGCGCGCCAGGAAATGCCCAGATCCACGCTGGTCCAGCGCGGACCGCTGGCGAGCGGATCGGCCGGGCCGAGTACGCGGCCAACGATCAGGCCGCTGAAATCGCCGTGTTGCATGCCGAGACTCAGCGCCGCTTGATTCATGCTGGTCGCCAGCGGATTGCCCGGCAAATCGAAACGCAACCGGCTCAAGGCGGCGCCCAGATCGATGCTTTGGGTTTCGTCCAGATGCCAGCGGCCTTCAGCGCTGACGCCGGAGTTCAGCACGTTGGCGAATTCCATGCCCGGCACGACCAAGGTCGGCAGCGCCTCGTCAGCGAGTCCGGCGAACAGATTCCATGCGGGCAACTGCGCGCGCGGCTGCCCGCCGTGGGACAAATTGTTGTAGCGCAGCCAGGACAGGCCGTAACCAAGATCCAGATCGAAATTGCCCGCGTCCAGATTCGTGCCGAAGCGCAAGGTCTCGCGATTGGCGCGCGTCGCAGCAAAGCCGCACGGGCTGTCGATTGCGAACTTCGGCGCGGCACTGCAACCGAACGAGGCGGCCGCCGGATTGAGCGGCGCCAGCACGATGCCGCGACCGAACTTGGCATACCCGGTGGCGTGCTCGCCAAAATGCAGCGACATGCCGCCAGTGACGAAATTGGTGACATCGACCAATTGCCAGTCGGCGGCCGAGCCAATCTGCGGCGACTGCGGCCGGGTAGGCGCTCCGTGGCTGGAACTGCCGAAGGCGATCATGGCCAGAATGCGGCCATCGGAGGTGGCCCACAGCGGCATGGCCGTGGCCGAACCATTGCCCTCGGGCGCGAGGGTTTCCGGCTGCAACAGCCAGTTGCCTGAACGCGCCGCATCAACGCTGGATGCCGCCGCGGCGTTGTACAACGCCGGTTGCGCCAGACCGAGGACTGGCGTCAGGGCAAACAGCAGGCTGGCGGCAAAAAGGCGCATCGTTTCTCGGCGGCAATCGGCAGAATGTTCAGATCGTGGTCCAGGTCGCAAGTTCCAACAGGAAACCCATTGGCGCAAGCGCACTGAGTATACCTCGAATTATGGAAAACTAACAATTCTGCGGCTTGGTGGAGAGTAAAGACCAGGCGCTCGCGACGGGATTCTCGCGACGTCGATCGCACCCGCGCAGCGAGTGGAACCGCTACACTACCCGCTTGCAGAATTGATACCGCCACGCATGTCTTCTTTGCTACCGCGCCAGCACTCCAGCGTCATCCCGTCGGCCGCTTCGGGCGCAATTGTGGATGGTTTGGTGCCGGCCTTGGACTTTTCGGCGGGAACCTTGCTTGATTTGCTCGGTGCGGCGTCGCCCGACGATATGACGGATGCCGCCCGGCGCCTGCTGGCGGAATGGATTGTTGCCAGTCGCGTGGAAGTCCATTGGGTATCGGCGGGTATCGAATCGGCTCCGCTCGCGTTGCAGTCGTTGGTGCAACGCGCCATCGAGGCTGACGCGGAAGTCAGCGAACCCGGCTCGTCGGCTAAAACGCTGCGTGTCGCCGCGCCGTTGCATTCGCAGGGTGCGGTCGCAGCGGCGCTGACTTGCGAGCTGTCGCCGGAGCGCTGGTCGATTGCCGAGACGCGTGCGCGTTTCGCGCGCGTGCTGCTACTGCTGGAAGTGCGGCTGCAGGAAATACGCGCGCTCGACGACCTGCGCCAATCGGTGGTCAGTCTGGAACAGGCCGAGCGTTTGCAGCGGGCCTTGTTCGCGATCGCCGACCAGGCCAGCGCCGATCGCGAATTGCCGGATGTTTTCCGCAGCCTGCACGAGATCGTCGGCAGTTTGATGTACGCGGAGAATTTCTACATCGTGCTGTATGACCGCGTGCGCGAATGTCTGCGTTTTCCGTATTTCGTCGATGTCGCCGATACCGATCCGCCGGATACGGAGCTGGAATTCTCGATGCAGGAACGCGAGCGCAGCATCACCTGGCATTTGCTCAAGCGCGGCACGGCGATGCGTGGAACCCTGACCGAGATCGAAGCCGCGGTCGGGCCGATGTCCGATTTCGGCCCGGATTGCGTGGACTGGCTTGGCGTGCCGCTGCTGCGCGGCGGCAGGGCCGTCGGCGGTATCGTTGTGCAAAGTTATACCGAGACCGCGCGCTACACCGAGCGCGACCAGGCGCTGCTGGCGTATGTCGCCCAACACATCCAGACGGCGCTCGAACGCCGCTCCGCGCACGAGGAACTCGAGCGCCGCGTCGCCGAGCGTACCGATGCCTTGCGCGATGCCAATCGCCTGTTGCAGCAGCAAGTGCTGGAACGCCAGCGCGGCGAGCGCCTGCAAGCGGCACTGTTCCGCATTGCGGAACTGGCCAACAGCACGGAAAGTCTGGACGATTTCTACGCGGCAGTGCATCGTGCCGTGGGCGGCTTGCTGTACGCGCGCAATTTCTATATCGCCTTGCTGTCGGACGATCAGTCGTATCTCAGTTTTCCGTATTCGGTCGACGAACGCGACATGAAGCGCGAGCCGCGCAAGCTCGGCGAAGGGCTCACCGAATACGTCTTGCGCACCGGCAGCGCACTGCTCGCCGACCGCGGCGGGCTGGAGCGACTGTATGCCACCGGCGCGGCGAAGCCGATCGGCGCGCGTTCGCGCAGTTGGCTCGGCGTGCCGCTGATCTGCGACGATCGCGCCGTCGGCGTGCTCGCGGTGCAGAGCCATTCCGAAGAACACCGCTATACGCCGCGCGACCAGGAATTGCTCACCTTCGTTTCCTATCACATTGCCAATGCGCTGGAGCGCAAGCGCAACGCCGAATCGCTCAAGCATGCGAACGCCGAGCTTGAGCAGCGCGTGATCGAACGCACCAGCGAACTGGCTGCGGCCAATCGTGATCTGCGCGAACACATCGCGGTGCGCGAACGCATGGAACGCCAGCTCAAGCACGAAACCCTGCACGATGCGCTGACCGGACTGCCCAACCGCAATTTCCTGCTCGAACGCATGGGTCAGGCGCTGACTGCGTTCGCGCGCGATCCGCGCAAGCGCTTTGCGGTGCTGTTTCTGGATCTGGATCGCTTCAAGGTGGTCAACGATTCGGTCGGCCATCTGATCGGCGACGAATTGCTCAACGAAGTCGGCGGGCGCATCGCCGGTTGCCTGGAATCGCGCGATCTGGTGGCGCGTCTGGGCGGCGACGAGTTTGCGATCCTGCTCAACGACATCGAGGACGCCGACGATGCCTGCGCGCTCGCGCAGCGCGTGATCGACGTGCTCAATGCGCCAATCCGGCTCGGTGGCAAGGAAGTTTTCACCTCGACCAGCATCGGCATCGCGATCGCCGCGTCGCGTTACCGCAAGGCCGAAGAACTGCTGCGCGATGCCGACGTCGCCATGTACCGCGCCAAGGCCGAGGGCCGTCGCCGCTATGCGCTGTTCGACGAACATCTGCACCAGGAAGCGATGCAGTTGCTGGAACTCGAAAGCGACTTGCGCCGCGCCATCGATCGCAACGAATTCGTGCCGTTTTTCCAGCCGATCGTGCGCCTGACCGATCGTGCCATCGTCGGCTACGAAGCCCTGGTGCGCTGGCAACATCCGGAACGCGGCTTGCTCGAACCGGCCGATTTTCTTGGTGTGGCCGAAGACACCGGCGCGGCCGAACAGATGGATTGGCAAATGTTCGCGCGCGTATTCGAGATAGCGCCGGCGTTGCTTCACGGCAGCGGTTTCATCAGCATCAACTTGTCCGGTCGGCATTTCCGTTCGGAAACGCTCACCGAGAAATTGCTCGAGTTGTTGCGTCGGCATGCGATCAAGCCCGAGAGCATTCGCATCGAAGTGACCGAGCGCATGCTGATCGAGAATCCGCCCACGGCGAAACGCATGCTCGAAGCCTTGCGCCGCGAAGGCATGAGCGTGTCGCTCGACGATTTCGGCACCGGCTATTCGTCGCTCAGCTATCTGCATCAATACCCGTTGCAGGCGCTCAAGATTGACCGCTCGTTCATCGCCGATTTGCTGCCGGATCAGACCGGCGGTAGTGCGGCCGTGGTGCGCGCGATCCTGGCGCTGGCCGGCAGTCTGGACATGCAGGTCATCGCCGAAGGCATCGAGACCGAGGCCCAGCACGATGCGTTGATCAAGATGGGCTGCGAATATGGTCAGGGTTTCCTGTATTCACGGCCGCAACCGGCACATGTGTGGATCGAGCGTGTGGCAGGCTCCTGACTTTGTATACTTGTTGCATTTCTGCGGCGTGAATTGAATGAGATCCAGCCTGTCGCCGATGCGTGCCATCCTTGCCGTTGCGATGGCATGCGCGTGGGCAATACCTGCCTTTGGCGTGAGCGATTCGCGCCCCGCATCGCCGGCCAATGTTCCGGATGTCGTGGCGCTGAGCGCCGATCCGCATCTGCTGCTGCTCAAGAGTGGCGTATTCGATCCGCAGCTTCAGCGTCTGGATTTTTCCGCCATCGGCGCTTCCGCGATTGCCGACACGCGTTACGCGCTGGTGCAGTTCAAGCCCGGAACAGCGGCGCGCGTACGCTTGCAAAAATTGGGCGTGCAGATCGTCGGCTTTATTCCGAACGCGGCCTATCAGGTGCGCCTCGACGGCGTGGATATCGCCGCACTGCGCGCTGATCCTACCGTGCGCTGGGTCGGTGCGATCGACGCCGGCATGAAGCTCGATCCGGCGCTATGGAACGGCTCGGCGCAGCGGCACGCGCTCGTCGCCGACGCATCGACCTTGCTGATCGTGCACGGTTTTGCCGGTGAGTCCGCACCGGCCATCGCCGCGGCGTTGAAAAAATCCGTGACCGACGTGGTCATTGTGCTGGTCGATGCGCGCGCCGATGCGCCGCGTGTGCGTGCGAGTGTGCCGGTGGCCGAATTGCCGCAGCTCATCACTGCTGCAACCGCGCTCGACGGCGTGAGTTGGGTCGAGCCGTATCGGCAGCCGCGCGTGCTCAACGACGGTTCGCCCGGCCCGATGCAGGGCAACGCAGCGACGTGCACGACGCCGATTCCCGGACAGATGCCGTTTCCCTGTGCCAGCACGCCATTGTGGGATCGTGGCCTGGTCGGCAACGGCCAGATTCTCGGCATCGCCGATTCGGGGCTGGATCACAACGAGGCCTGGTTCAGCGCCTATACGCCGCTCGGCAGCAGCACAGCCAATATTGCGATCACGCCAGCCGACAGCCCCGCGCCGACGCCGCCGGCCATCGGTATGACCTATCCGCAGAACAAGGTATATGCCTACTGGGTGCAGCCGGGCGCGACTGCGTACGACAACAACAGCGTCTGCCCCGGTGGAGGCTCCAACAGTTTTCACGGTACGCATACCAGCGGCACCCTGGTTGGCGATGCGGCGGGTACGTTCGGTGCCACGACGTATCTTGCGGCGACGGCAACGAATCCGAATCACGATCATGGCGACGGCATGGCGCCTAATGCGCAGATTCTGTTTCAGGATATCGGCAACGACAACAGCGGCTGCCTGTCGATCACGGATTTGCGCGCGACCCTGGATCAGGCGTTTGCCGGCGGCGCGCGCATTCATTCCGACAGTTGGGGCGATTCGACATCGAGTGGCAGCTACGAAGACTTCGACGCCGATGTCGATGCGCAAATGTGGAAATTGCAAGATATGCTCATCGCCATCGCGGCGGGCAACGAAGGTGCGTCAGGTACGGATTCGCCCGGCAACGCGAAGAATGCCTTGACCGTGGGCGCGCTAGGTCACGCCAACAATATGGTGGTCGCCAGTTTTTCCAGCCGCGGCCCGACCGCCGATGGCCGCCTCAAGCCCGACATCATGGCGCCGGGAACGGCCATCGTTTCTGCCGCGGGCGATACCAATAACAGCACCACCATCGAAGCGCCGCAGACAAAAGCCCTGTCCGGCACCTCGATGGCCACACCGACGATTGCCGGCAATGCGGCGCTGATGCGCGAGTATTTCAGCGACGGTTTCTATCCGCGCGGCGGCGCCGGCACGGCCGACACGCTTAACCAGA
The DNA here is from genome assembly GCA_025451955.1 of Rudaea sp. Lineage (GTDB taxonomy): Bacteria > Pseudomonadota > Gammaproteobacteria > Xanthomonadales > Rhodanobacteraceae > Rudaea. The sequence goes on from JANWJJ010000093.1 coordinate 16,688, forward strand.
GCGGCATGTTGATGAAGGCGGTGCTGCTCAACGGCACGTATCCGTTGCCGAGCTATGCCTGGCCGGGCAGTGATGTCGGCTGGGGCCGCATGTGGCTCGCGTCGAACCTGTATTTCAACAGCCCGCAGCCGGGCAACGGCGCCACCAGCGTGCGCCGCATGCGTTACTGGGAGCGCCCGAATGCCGCCGGCATGATGACCGGCGATGTACACACGTATACATTGCAAAATGTGCAGGCCGGACAGGAATTGCGCGTCACTCTGGCCTGGTACGACCCCGCCGGCGCGCTCGGCGCGGCCAAGGCACTGGTCAACAATCTCGATCTGCAAGTCGACATTCCCGGCGGCACGACGTATCTGGGCAATGTCTTCAAGAACGGCGTGTCGATCGCCGGTGGCACGGCCGATAGCACCAACAACGTCGAACAGGTGCGCATCGTCGCGCCGGTTGTCGGTTTGTATACTTTGCGCGTGATCGCCAACGCCGTGCCCGGCAATGGCGAGTCGGGCAGCGACGCTCAAGGTTATGCGCTGGTTGCCTCGGGCGCCTTCGGATTACCCGATCGGGCCGCGTTGGCCGCGCCGACCGATGCCGCGGTGACCGGTAACGGCGTCAACGGCATCGTCATCGGCTTCACGCCCGATCCCGCAGCGCAGGGTTATCAGTTGTATCGCACGGACGGCACCTGTGGGAATGCGCGGCAAGGAGATTTCCGCATGGTCGCCACCGGCGCCGGCGGTAGTCTGACCGATACCCACACCCAGGGCGGTTACGCCTACGCCTACGAAGTCCGCGGCGTGAACAATGATGTCGAAGGCGATCATTCGACTTGTGTGGATGCGACATCCAACGCCGCCTGCACCCTGCCGCCGAGCTTCGATCAGACCAGCGTGATAGCGAATGCAGCTGGCGCGAGCTGCGGCGTGAACTTGAGTTGGGCGGCGGCAACATCCAACTGCCCAGCTGCGTCGGCAATCCATTATCAGATCGCGCGCGATACGCATCCGTATTTCACCACGCCGACGATCCTTGACGGCAATGCGACAACGACCAGTTATACCGATTCCGTTGTCGCCAACGGCCAGCCGTATTACTACCAGATCATGGCGTTCGACGCTGCAGGCAACGCCGGTGCGACACCACGCACGCTCAACGCCACGCCCGCGGGCGCGCCCGGAGCGAGTGGCGAAAACTATCTCGACAATGTCGACACTCACGCCTATTTCGTTTCGACTTCGCCCTGGCAGATTACCAACACCGCGGCCAGCGATGGCAGTTACAGTTACCACAGCGCCGCCGACAATCAGCCGTATCCGTCCAACACCTGCGCCGCGATCACGTCGCCGCCGTTGACGCTGAGCGCGCACCCGCGCCTGAGCTACATGGCGCAGTACAATCTGGAAACGCAATACGACGGCGTGGTGGTGGAAATTTCCAGCGATGGCGGTACAACTTGGAACGACCTGCCGCCGACCGGCGGTTATCCGAATACGTTCGCGCTGACTGGCTCGCCACCGGTCAACGCCTGCGGTTACGCCGCCAGCCACGGTGCGTTCAGTGGCAAGTCGACGGCGTCGTGGCTGACTGCGGCCAATGACGACGTCAATCCGCTCGCGTTCCACGCCTTCGCCAGCGATCTTTCCACGTACGCCGGGCAGACGGTGCAGATTCGTTTCCGTCTGTCGTCCGATCCGGCCACGGCATTCGAGGGCTTCTTCCTCGACCAAGTGCAGGTGAACGACGCTGACGATATTTTCGGCGACGGCTTCGAGCCGTCCGCAAATATCTGCCAATGATGGCGTCGGCACGCAAGCCCAAACCGCTGTGGCGGCGCGCGCTGCGTGTGCTTCTGATCGTGGCGCTGGTCTGGGTTGCGACCACCTGGTTCATCGTGTTGCTGTTGCGTTTCGTACCGCCGCCGACCTCCGCCTTCATGCTCGAACGTGAATTTGCGGCGTGGCATGCAAGTCAGCGGAACTTTTCCACAAAGTATCATTGGATACCTTTGGGGAAAATATCCGCCGAGGTGCCAATCGCGGAGATAGCGGGCGAGGATCAGAAATTCCCCTTCCATCACGGCTTCGACGTGCAGGCGATCCAGAGCGCGCTGGACGAGGCCGACGATGGCGAGCGCCTGCGCGGCGCCAGCACGATCAGTCAGCAGACCGCGAAGAACCTGTTCCTGTGGGGCGGTCGCAGTTTTGTGCGCAAAGGTTTCGAGGCGTATTTCACCGTGCTGCTGGAAATCACCTGGCCGAAGCGGCGCATCCTCGAGGTGTATACGAACATTGCCGAATTCGGCGATGGCATCTACGGTGCGGACGCCGCGGCGCACGAATTTTTCCACGAGTCGCCGGCGCAATTCGATGCACATCAGGCCGCCTTGTTGGCCGCGGTGTTGCCGAATCCGAAAAAATTGCACGCGGATCGGCCCTCGGCGTATGTGCGCAATCGTGCGGAATGGATCGAGCGCCAGGTACGCCAATTGGGTGGCGCGAGTTATCTGCCGCGCTGATCCGGAGTCGCCGCGAGCGTCGCGGATTCGGTTGTCAGCAGACGTAACAGCACCAGCGCGATGGCGACGCCTGTGAGTTGCGCGGCGACGAAACCGGGGATGTCCTGCGGGCGGATGCCGGCGAAAGTGGCGGTCAGACTGCGCGCGACTGTCACCGCAGGATTGGCGAATGCGGTGGATGCCGTAAACCAGTACGCGCTGGCGATGTAGGCGCCGACCATGACCGGTACGGCACGCGGGCGCGCACGCAATCCCAGCACGATCGTCAGCAACAAACCGACCGTCGCGACCGCTTCGCTGAGCCATTGGCCGGTTCCGGTGCGCAGCTTGATGCCGATCTGGATCGGTGCCAGATCGAACATCAGATGCGCCAGCACCACGCCGCAGACTGCCCCGGTAATTTGCATCAAAATATACATTGCTGCATCTTGACGGGACAGTTCGCCGCGCCAGGCAAAGGCGAGGCTTACCGCCGGATTGAAATGCGCACCGGAAATCGGCGCAAACAGTTCGATCAACACCCAAAGCCCGAGCCCGGTCGCGAGGGAATTGGCGAGCAGGGCGATGGCCGCATTGCCCTGCGCGAGCATTTCGCCCATATGCCCGGAGCCGACGATGATCGTGAGCAAGGTGGCGGTTCCCAGCCATTCCGCAAAAAGACGCTGAGGCCGTGTACTCATGCGCGGATACCGCCGTCATCGGATTCACGCAACAGCGCCAGCACGCGCCGTTCGATTTCGTCGCGCACGCCGCGGAAACCCGCATCGTCCAGAAGTTTCGGATCGGGCAAGGCCCAATCGATTTGGCGTGCGGCGGGTATCCACGGGCAGGCGTCGCCGCAGCCCATTGTCACCACCGTATCGAACTGTGCGTCGCCGATTTCATCCAGCGATTTCGAGCGCTGATTAGCCAGATCGATTCCGCGCTCAGCCATGAACGCAACCGCGCGCGGATTGATCGTCCCGGACGGGCGCGAACCCGCCGACATCGCGATCACATGTCTCGCGCCGTGCTTGCGCGCGAACGCTTCGGCCATCTGGCTGCGGTTGGAATTTTCCACGCAAACGAACAGGATGCGCTTCACGGATGTGCCTTGCGTTTCGCGTGCGGCGATGCAGGCACACACACACTCGCCGGTCCGCAGTTGTTGCTGCCACAGCAGTTTTCGGTGAGATAGGCGAGCAGGGCGTTCATGCGCGCGTAATCGGCGTGGCACCAGATATTGCGGCCGTCGCGGCGATCGCTCACCAGCCCGGCTCGACGCAGCACATTCAGGTGATTCGTCAGTGTGGCTCCAGCATGCCCGGAGGCAGCTTGCAGGCTGCCGACAGTGACGCCATCCGTTCCGGCCTGCACGAGTTGGCGAAAAAGTTCCAGGCGATGCCGGTGAGCCAGTGCCTTGAGCGCGTCGACGGCATTCGATAATTTCATAATTCCGGAATTATAGAAATGTTTGGTGTCTTGTCAAGCGCGTTGGCACGGTCGCAGTTTCACGTTCGTATGGCTTCCGCTACGATGCGGCCAACATTCCTGGTGGTCCGCTCGCATGTCCGCACTCGCCGTCGTCGTTCCCGCCTATAACGAAAGCGAAGGTCTGCGCGAATTCCACACGCGGCTGGCGGCGGTGTTCGACAAGCTCGATCTCGCGGCCTGCGTGCTCTACGTCGATGACGGCAGCAGCGACGACACCTATGCGGTGATGGAATCACTGCGCGCATCTGATCCGCGCGTGGCCACGCTCAAGCTCAGCCGCAATTTCGGCAAGGAACTGGCGTTGACCGCGGGCCTGGACAATGTCGATGCCGACGCGATCATCGTGATCGACGCCGATCTGCAGGATCCGCCGGAACTGATTCCGGAATTCGTGCGCTGGTGGCGCGAAGGTTACGATGTGGTTTACGGCACGCGCTCCACACGCGCGGGCGAAAGCCGTCTGAAAAAATTCACCTCGGCGGCCTTCTATCGGGTGATGGAACGATTGAGCGCGACACCGGTACCACGCGACACCGGCGATTTCCGTTTGCTCAGCCGACGCGCACTGGACGCGATGAAGCGCCTGCGCGAACGCCAACGCTTCATGAAAGGACTGTTCGCCTGGGTCGGTTTCCGGCAGAAAGCCGTGGTCTACGACCGCGATCCACGCTTTGCGGGAGCGAGCAAATTCAATTACTGGCGGCTGTGGAATTTCGCCATCGAAGGCATCACCTCGTTTTCCGGCGCGCCCTTGAAAATTGCCACCTACGTCGGCGTGTTCACCGCACTGCTGGCCTTTGTGTTCGGCGTGTTCGTACTCGGCAAGGCGCTGATTTACGGCGATCCGGCCCGCGGTTATCCCACCTTGATGCTGGTGATCCTGTTTCTCGGCGGCGTGCAGTTGATGGCTCTGGGCATGATTGGCGAATACCTGGGACGGCTGTACGTGGAAGTCAAACAGCGGCCGCTGTATCTGGTCGACGAACTTCATGCTGCGAAGGAAGCCACCACGCCGCCGCCACTGCGCTAGAATGGACCACGGCAGTCCGCACGTCCGTGCGAAGGAGGCGTTATGCGACTGGTCAAGCATTTGCTGGAAGGCAAGGGCAACGCGATCCATGCGATCGAACCGCAGCGGCCGGTACTCGATGCGATCCGCCTGATGGCCGACAAGTATGTCGGCGCGCTGCTGGTGATGGAGGGCGCGCAATTGCTCGGCATCGTGTCGGAGCGCGACTACGCGCGCAAGGTCATCCTCAAGGGCCGTTCGTCGGCCGAGACGGCGGTGAACGAGATCATGTCGGCGCCGGTCATAACGGTGACGCCCGGTGACAGCGTCAATCATTGCATGAAGCTGGTCACCGAAAAGCGCATGCGCCATCTGCCGGTGGTCGAAAACGGCAAAGTGATTGGCGTGCTTTCGATCGGCGATCTGGTCAAGGCCGTGATCGACGATCAGGCCGAGCAGCTGGAGCATCTGCAACGTTATATTGCCGGGTGATCGATTGGTACTGAGTTTGTGGTACCCGTCGGGGCATAATCGGCCATGAGCCTCGATCCTGCCCTGCGCGCCCGTCTGCACCAGCTTTTGGCCGAATACGGCGCCAAAGTGCGGCGTCTGATCGAGGGCCATGGGCTTGGCCAGCACGGCATCGATCCGGCCGATATCGAGCAGGAAGTGCGCATTCGCCTGTGGAAGGCGCTCGAACGTGACCGGAATGCGGCCTTTCATGCGTCTTATATCCAGAGAGTGGTGCTGTCGACGGTGATCGACGCGATTCGTGCCGCCAATTCGCGTCCGGCCGAGCCATTGCCGGACGAAGACGAAGGCGGCGTTACGGTATTGATCGAGCATCGCGCCGGGCCCGAGCAAAATGCCGGCGCGGCGCAGGATTTCGGGCGCATCGCGGCCTGTCTGGCGGAGTTGCCGGAACGCCGACGCGAGGCGGTGACCTTGCATCTGCAAGGCTACACGCCGCGCGAAATCGGCCAGTTCAGCGGCACCTCGGAAGAGGCGGCGCGCAAGTTGCTGGAACGTGGCATGCAGACCTTGCGCGAGCGTCTGGCGCTGCAAGGTTTTGGAGAATTCGATGACTGATTCCAATTTGACTGATTCCAATTTGAACGGGCGCGGCGTGAACAAGCCCAGTGTGAGCAAGCCCAGCGTGACCGGGCTGTATCGCCGCTTCGGCGGCAAAAGCGACGTCGCCAGCGCTGGTCGAATCGATGCGCAGGTCGCGTCGTCGTCCGCGCGCGCCGAACTGGCGCGGTTGCAACGCGATTTGGAACCGGCGTCGGCGCAGTTGAGTGCGGACCTGGCGGTACTGTTTGCCGCCGACGGCAACGCCGCGCATGTGCGCAACCACTGGTCACGCGGCACCGCGCGTGCGCCACGGCGTTGGGTCGCCGCGGCGGCACTGGCCGCAAGCCTGATCGCTGCGGTCGCTTTCTGGGGCGTGTACCGCGCGCCACCCGCACCGCTGGCTGCGGCGCACGCGCTGCCGGATCGCATCTTCGCCGGTTTCGATGAGCGTGCGGTTGCGTCCAAACCTGGGGGCGATGAGATTTTCCGAGCTGAATTCCGCAGCGACGAAATCTTCAACTCGAGCGGGAAAACGCACGACGGTTGAGCAACCGTCTGGCCGACACGAGCAACGCCCGGCTACGCGCCGGGCGTTGCGTTTTGCGAAGATCAAAATCAAACTTCGACGGCGCTCGCATGCTCGCGCGTAGCAGCGAAGGTCACACCCGGCCAGCGTTCCTGGGTCAGTTGCAGATTCACCCGTGACGGCGCCAGATAAACCAGCTCGCCAGCGGCGTCGACCGCCAGGTTCGGCGCTGCCTTCTCGCGGAACTCGGCCAGCTTTCTTTCGTCGGTGCAGTGAATCCAGCGCGCCGTGATCACGCCGACATTCTCGAACGCGCAGTCGACGCTGTATTCGTCCTTCAAGCGATAGGCGACGACATCGAACTGGAGCACGCCGACCGCGCCGAGAATCAGGTCGTTCGACATCAACGGGCGAAAGAATTGCGTCGCGCCTTCCTCAGACAGCTGCGCCAGACCTTTCTGCAAGGCCTTCATTTTCAGCGGATCGCGCAGACGCGCACGGCGGAACAACTCGGGCGCGAAATTCGGAATGCCGGTGAAGCTCAGCGCTTCGCCTTCGCTGAAGGTATCGCCGATCGAAATCGTGCCGTGGTTGTGAATGCCGATCACGTCGCCCGGATACGCTTTTTCCACAATGTCGCGTTCGCTGGCCATGAAGGTCAGCGCATTGGCGAGTTTCATTTCTTTGCCGCTGCGCACATGCAAGGCCTTCATGCCGCCGTCGAAGCGGCCGGAACAGATGCGCAGGAAGGCGACGCGGTCGCGATGCATCGGGTCCATGTTCGCCTGAATCTTGAACACGAAGCCGGAAAGTTTTTCCTCGTCGGGCCGCACTTCACGTGTCGTCGTTCCGCGCGGCTTCGGCGCCGGCGCGTGCGCGACGAAAAAATCCAGCAGCAATTGCACGCCGAAATTGTTTACTGCCGAACCGAAGAATACCGGCGTCTGCCGGCCGGCCAGATAGGCGTCCTGATCAAACGGGTGCGAGGCGCCTTCGACCAGTTCCAGTTCCTCACGCAGTTCGCGCAGCATGTCGGCGCCGATGCGCGATTCGAGTTGCGGATCGTCAAGCGAAGCATAAATCGTGGAATCCTGGCGAGTGAAATTCTTCCCCGACTCGTAGACGTGAACTTCGCCGCTTACCAGATGGTAGACACCCTTGAGCCGCGAACCCATGCCGATCGGCCAGGTGATCGGCGCACACTGGATTTTCAGTACTGACTCGACTTCATCCAGCAATTCAATCGGCGCGCGACCTTCGCGATCGAGCTTGTTGATGAAAGTCATGATCGGTGTATCGCGCAGCCGGCAAACATCCATCAGCTTGATCGTGCGCTCCTCAACACCCTTGGCGCAGTCGATCACCATTAGCGCCGAATCGACCGCGGTCAGCACGCGATAAGTATCTTCACCGAAGTCGGCGTGGCCGGGCGTATCGAGCAGATTGACGATGTGGCCTTCGTACGGAAACTGCATCACCGACGAGGTAACCGAAATGCCGCGCTCCTTTTCCAGCGCCATCCAGTCCGAAGTCGCATGACGCGCCGCCTTGCGGCCCTTGACCGACCCGGCCATCTGGATCGCACCACCGAACAGCAGCAGCTTTTCCGTCAGCGTGGTTTTGCCGGCATCCGGATGCGAGATGATGGCGAATGTGCGCCGGCGGCGGGTTTCTTCGAGATGGTTCGACATGAAAGGCAAGAGCGGAGCGTCGTGGGTCGCGCATTATACGGAGGATACGCAGCCGCGAGGTGTCGGTTTCGCGCACTAGAATACAAGTTTGCCTTGCGCCTGCTGTGTCGGCAAGGAGCGCACCCGCGAGAATGCAAGCAATTCGGCAAGCCGTGCGTTTTTCTGTTTCCAGTCCCAGAACAGCGATTCGCCGACCAGGGCGTAGTGCCATGAACGGCCGCTGCGCATTGCCGGTGCAAGTGCGCTGACGCGTTCGCACCAGGTTGCCGCCGCCTTCAGCTTGCGCTGCACATTGGGGTGCCCGAGTTGCTGCTGCGCCTTGGTTTCCACGAGATAAACCGCATCGGCGGTGCGCGCGAAAAAGTCGGGTATATAGAACGCCGGCATGCCATCGTCCTTGACATAGCGCAGTCGCGCGAAATCGTGGGGGTTCTCGCTGATCTTGCAGAATGCTTCGATGCTGCCGTCTTCCTGCGCCCATTCGATGAACGCACGTTCCAGGCCGCAGCTGCGGGTCGGGTAGGGCAGACGCTCGTAGATGCACTTGGTCACTTCCAGCGACGCGCTTTCGCGCACCATCAGTTTCGATACTTCGGACAGGCGGCGATGGAGCAACTCGGTTTCGCCGTGAATCGCGCGATCTTTGGCCTGCACCAAGGCAAGGCCAAACACCTTGATGATGTGATCGACGACCGGCTGCAGCAATAGCAGCCGCCACCAGCGCAGCAGTTCCGCAGTGATCGGTGTGACCCGGTCGAGGATATCGGCAATGCCGTGCTCCAGGCCGACGCAGAGTTGTTCGGCGCGGCGGGTGAGTGCCTTGGCGAGGGCAAGCTGGTCGTCAGGCGCAGTCATGCCACTCTCTTTGATGATTTGCTTGTCGTAAACAATTTGTTTACGATTGGCGCTTGATCCGGAGCTTCGCCGACAAGGAAACGGAACGGCTGTTCAACACCGGAATAAGTCGGCGACTCCCGCGCGACATCCTGCAGCGCGCCATGAGCCGGACGAAATACCTGCATTTGGCCACGAGTCCGGAAGACGTGCGCGAACCGCTTTCCAACCGGCTTGAAGCTGTGCGGGGCGGCCGCGCCGGCCAGTGGAGCATCCGCATCAACGACCAGTGGCGGTTGTGCTTTCGTTTCGAGAACGGCCACGCCTTCGACGTCGAGATCGTCGACTACCATTGAGGAATCGGAACCATGTCCATCCCTGCCACCAAAAACGGCTTGCCGCCCATTCACCCCGGCGAACTGCTCGAAGAAATCCTGCACGACCGCGGTATGAGCCAGGCGGCTCTTGCGCGCGTGATAGGCGTTTCGCCGATGCGCATCTCGCACGTCGTTCGTGAGGAACGCCCGGTTACTGCGGAACTCGCTTTGCGCTTTGGCCGTGCCTTTGGCCAGAGCCCGCAGTTCTGGTTGAACCTGCAGACAGACTACGATCTCAAGATTGCCGAGCGCGAGCTGAAAGGCAGCTTGAGCAAGGTGCGCCGCCTCGCGGCCTGAACATCGAGCCGCCGCTTCTCCCTTCACCGTCGTCCCGGCGAAAGCCGGGATCCATTTTGATTTTACAAGACAGGAAAATGGATTCCGGCTTTCGCCGGAAAGACAAAGGTTGTTGTTGGCTTCACTCACGCGCCACCATCCGCCACCACCTGCACGACTTCCGCTTCGAACCCGAACACATCCACGGCGCGCACGCAGACGCGGCGCGCGCCGGCTTTGTGCGGCACGTCGAAGTTCGCCTGCGTGATCACGCGCAGCGGGTCGTCATCGTTGGCGGTGTTGCTGCGATAGTCCTGCCACACGGAACGGAATACTTTGCCGTCGTAATCCGGATCGACCGCCCAGTATTCGATCAGCGCCAGCGGCTCGGCGTTCATCACCTTGTGCAGTTTTTCGCGATTGGCTTCATCGAGATTGATCGCCTCGGGCGAAAGCAGCACGTAGTTGGCGAGCGTGACGCCGATGATTTCCTCGGCCTCGCCCGCCCGCTCGCGCGCGATGGGCTTCACGGTCAGGTATTGCAACGTCGCAAAGCGCACCTCGCGGCGCAGCTTGTCGATGCTGTTGCCCTTCTTGCGCAGGCGGTCGAGCAGGTCGGGCGGAATCACGAGCACTTCGAGGCGCTTGTCGGCGAGCGCGGTCACCGCTTCGCCGATGCCCGGCTCGAAATTCCAGCCGAGCACGACGACCTTGTCCCAGCCGCCCATCAGGTTGTCGCGCTGCGCGACCGCGCGCTTGAGCGTCGCCGCGCCGGTGAGCTTGTTCGGCGAATCCACGAGCACCAGCGTCTTGTTGCCGCCGGCGACGAGGGAGCCAAGATTGCGCAGCGGATTTTCCTCGGCCGGCAACGGCAGCGCGCCATATAGCGACAGTACGATGCCGGCGAGATCGCCGATGGCGAATCTGCGGCCGAAGTGCGTCTTCGCCGCTTCGACCTGGTAGTCGCCGATCGCCTGATACAGGAACGGCTTCGCACCTTGGTCGATCAGGCGCTTGCGCATGATCATGCAGGCGGGTTTGCCGATATCGGTCGTGATCCAGCGGCGGCCGAGTTTTTCGGCGACGGCGGCGGTGGTTCCGGAGCCACCATTGAGATCTACCAAGATGGAATTGGGATTCGACGAAGCTTCGATGATGCGCGACAGAATCGATTCCGGCTTTTCGGTGGCGTAGCCGGTATTGTTTGGATTTTTAGTTACCTCGGCTTGTGCGATGTTCCATACGTCGTCGGCATTTTTTTCCGAATAAGTGTCGTAGATTACTTTTCCGAACTCATCGCGAGCCGTGTCAAGTTTCTGCGTTATTGGGTTCCAGACGCGCCGATTGATCTTCCTGGAACCGTCCAGGGGGATTTTGACCCCGTTCCAGATTGCATTTGCGGACTTTCGATACGCAAATATCGTGTCGTGGTTCTTCGGCAAACCGTTAATGTTGCCTTGGAGCTTATCTGAGTAGTGCCAAATGATTTCGTTGAAAAATGAACTTTTCCCGAGGATTTCATCCATCACGACCTTTACGTAATGGCCCACATGCCAATCAAGATGCGCATAGATCGAACCTTCATCGGTCAAAAGCTCGCGCATCAGAATCAATCGCGGCACCAACATTGCCAAGTATGAAGCGGTGCCGTCCGACCACATGTCGGAGTAGGCGAACTGCTCGATGACGGTCGGGCGTTGTTCGAGTTCGACGCCGGGCAACGTGACCTTGGTGCGGTAGTCGGCCTTTGAATCGAACGGCGGATCGATGTAGATCAGGTCGACCTTGCCGCGCAGGCTAGGTGTGTCCTCGTCGCCCGCGAGCAACGCGGCCATCGCCAGCAGGTTGTCCCCATAGATCAGCCGGTTCTGCCACGGCCGCGCAGTGGCGTCGCCGAGCGAACCCTGTACTACGCCGAACATCTCGTCCTGCGCGGCGCTAAGCGCCTGTTGCCGCGTGTTCGCGGCAATCCAGTCGGTTTCGCTCGCATCCTTCGACGGCAGCACCCACTCGCGCGTCTGCAGGCGCACGCGGTGCCGGCTTTCCAGTCCCTCAAGGATCTTCTCGGCCTGCGCCTTTCC
>JANWJJ010000094.1 GCA_025451955.1 Rudaea sp.
GCTCGCTGTTGAAGACGCTGGCGACGTATTCCAACGTGAATGCGGCGACGGGCTACGCAGTGCACACGAACGATGTCAGCGCGTACATCGGTCAGACCGTAACCATCAGGTTCACCGGTACGGAAGATACCTCATTGCAGACCTCGTTCGTCCTCGACGACATCACCCTGACGGTGCATTAAGTAAAATCGGAAACGGGCCGCAGATGCGGCCCGTTTCTCCAGAATCACAAGGGCCATGCGCTGGCCGTTATGCGTCCTCGAACCGGTTCGCCTCGCGGTTTTTGCGCACGCGCTGCGGATCCCATATGCGACCATTCATGGCAATGTAGACGCCGTCCGGCAGGGCTTGCATTGCGCCGACCGCGCAGCCGATGTTGAACACCGCGTCCGAACCCTGGAACCGTGCCGGATTCAAGGCGCCGGTCAACACGATGACTTTTCCGGAGATTCCGGCGAGCACGCGCGCGGTTTCCACCATCGTGTCGGTGCCATGCGTCACCAGCACATGCCGGTGCGGTTGCGCCAGAATCGTGCTGCGGACAAGGTCGCGATCCGCATCATCCATGTGCAGACTGTCCTTGCGCATCAGCGCGATCACGTTGAACGCAAACGCTACGCCGAGCGCGGTCAGAATGTCGCCGATCTGCGGTGCGCCGATCTGAAAAGTGGATTTGTCGTCAAAGTATATTTTGTCGATGGTACCGCCGGTGGCGACGATGGTCAGGTGCTGAAGCATGGTGTGATCCTCAATAACTGTCGCTCGCCAGCATTTGTGCGTCGCCCAAGCCATTGGTTTTCAGACGCAACAGTCCGTGTTCGGCAAAGCGGCGTGCGGCGGCGGCGGGGCGCGGATCGTTCTCGGCGCGCAGCGCCCATTCGGCGTGGCGAGCGAGCAGGCTCAGGGCGAACGTACGCGCCAGGCCGATGGCAACTTCGCGCGCACCGGCTTCGATGTGTTCGCGTTCTCCGGTAGTGGCTTTTTGCAGCCATTCGGTGATTTTCGTGGCTGCTTCGCGCGCGGCGCGTGCGCAGGATTCGAGCTCGCCCGCCTGCACCTGCGACAGGATCGTGCGCTGCGCGCTGAGCAGCGGTTGCAGGCCGCCGGTGCCGCGGAACGCGCGCAGGAAATCTAGCGCCTGCACATTGCTGGTGCCTTCCCAGATCGACCACACCTGGGCATCGCGCAGCAATTGTGGAATGCCGGTGTCTTCGAGATAACCCATGCCGCCGAAACACTCGCAGGCTTCGGAAGCGATCGCGGTGGCGAGCTTGCCGGTCCACAATTTCACCAAGGGCGTGAGCAGGCGCAGCAGATTCTGTTGCGCTTCGTCGGTCTGCCCGCTCTGCGCACGGCCGAGCAGTTCGGTGACATAAAACGTGAGATGAAACGCCGCCTCGAATTCGGCCTGCATGCCGGCCAGCGCGTCCTGGTACAGCGGCTGTTCGGACAGCGGCCGCCCGAAGACGATGCGGCGATTGGAATAGTCGCGCGCCAGCGCAATGCCGCGGCGCATGGTCGCGAGTGCGCCGATCGCGTTCCAGGTGCGGGTGATGTTGAGCATTGGCGCGATCTGGCGCACGCCGTGTTTGGCCTCGCCGACGAGTTCTGCCGGCGCGCCATCGAGATGGATTTCCGCAGTCGGCAATTCGCGCGTGCCGAGCTTGTCCTTGAGCCGGTCGATGGCGATATTGCGCCAGCGGCCATCGGGTTTTTGCGGCTCGAGATAAAACAGCGCCAGGCTGTCGGAACCGGGTGCTGCACCTGCCGGACGCGCCAGCGCCAGTGCGGTGTTCGCATTGATCGCCGAGGTAAACCATTTGCGCCCGTACAAACGCCAGCGGCCATTTTCCTCGCGCGCCGTGGTTTCCGTACCGGCAACATCCGAGCCGCCGGCGTTCTCGGTCATCCATTGCCCAGAAATCCAGAATTGTTGCGGATCGCGGCTTAGCCAATGCGGCAGGGCGCGCTCGATCAAGCGCCGGTTGCCCGAGGCTTTCAGCGCCGTCGCGGCGCCATCGGTCATCGCCAGCGGACAGGTAAAGAACTCACTCGCACAATGGAACAAGTATACCATTGCAAATTGATGCACGCGCGCTGACGCGCCATGCGTGGTTTCGTGACCGGCGGCGACCAGCCCATGACTTGCCGCCAGCGGTTGCGCGGCAAGCCAGGCCGGTGTCAGCTCGATGCGATCAATGCGCTCGCCCCAGGCATTCCAGTGTGTCAGCTTCGGCTCGCAGCGTTCGCGCGCGCGCGCCTGCGTCCACGCGCTGGACGCGAATTCGCCGAGTTCGGTCAGATCGCCTTCGATAGCCGCCAACGTCGGCGGCGGCAGCACGCGGCGCAGGTACGAGCGCAGCACGCGGTCGTCGAGATACTGATTGCTCAGCATCGGTGCGGTTTGCTGAAAGGACATGTGCGGATTCCGAATCTAGTCTGCGACGTTACACGCCTGCAAAAAAATCGACAAGCAGCAGGCCTACTTCGGCTTGCGCTTGTAATGCCGCGCATCCCAGCCGAGCGCGCCGATCACGCTCAAGCTCAGCATGATTTCGATCAGGGCGGGCAGGCGTGCGGCGTGATCGCTCCAGGCAAGGGCGACGCCATGACAGAAGTAGAACAGGCAGACGATGCCGCCAACCAGGACGCCACGTCGCAGGTTGCGTCGGCAGATCCATAGTCCCGGCAGCAAGGGAAGGATCGTCAATGCTGGCAGCATCCAGCGGTGAGTGCCGGATAGCGGTTGCAGCCAGCCGTTCCAGATGATTTGCAAAAGGACCAAGGCAGCGAGTGCGATGGCGCCGAGGTGCAGGATGTTGAATCGCGACGTTCTCATTGTGCGTGAATCAGCGCGCGAGTTTCGCCGCGATCGTGGCCACGCGGCGACCGAGTGCGCGCGCCAGGACGCGTTCGTCGTCGCTGATCGGACGGCTGCCGTCGCTGCCTGAAACATGGCTGGCGCCGTAGGGCGTGCCGCCGCTCGTGGTCGTCGTTAGCGCCGCTTCGGTATACGGAATGCCGACGATCAACGCGCCGTGATGCAATAGCGGCAGCATCATCGAAACGAGCGTCGTTTCCTGGCCACCGTGCATGGTCGCGGTCGAAGTGAACGCCGCCGCGGGTTTGCCGGCCAGCGTACCCGAGGCCCATTCGGCCGCGGTCGAATCCAGATAATGCTTGAGCGGCGCGGCCATGTTGCCGAAGCGCGTCGGGCTGCCGAGGATCAGGCCGGCACATTCGCGCAAGTCGTCCAGCGTCGCGTACGGCGCGCCATCGTCGGGTACCGGCGACTGCGCAGTGGCCGTGACGGCGGCAACCGGCGGCACGCTGCGCAAACGCGCCTGCATGCCTGGGACTTCCTCGACGCCGCGTGCGATCAGGCGGGCCAGTTGCGCCACGCTGCCGTTGCGGCTGTAGTAGACGATCAAAATGTCGGGCATCGGCTTCGTCCTGAAAGGTTAGTATTATCTTCGCATGCCGCGCATCAATCGCCACCGCATTTATACCTTTACCCGTTTCACATTGAAACGATTTCTCGACGAACACTGTCTGCAAACCGCCGGTGCCCTGGCGTTTACCAGTTTGTTCGCGCTGGTGCCGCTGATTACGGTCGTACTTGGCATCCTCGCGGCGTTTCCGGTGTTCGCGCAATGGCGCGACAAGATCACGGGTTTCATCTTTGCCAACTTCGTGCCGGCCACGGGCGATGTCGTGCAAGCCTATTTCACCGAGTTCGCCGACAACGCCAGCAAGGCCACCGCGATCGGCATCCTCGTGCTGGTGTTCAGCGCGGTGTCGCTGATGCTCAGTATCGAGGATGCGTTCAACCGCATCTGGCGGATCACGGTCGCGCGCAAGGCGGCGGCGCGTTTCGCCATGTATTGGACCGTGCTTACTCTCGGCCCGTTGTTGCTGGTCGCGACGCTGGCGATCAGCTCCTACGTGTTCGCCTTGCCGCTGTTGCAACAGATCGATGCGTTCAAGGCGCGATTGCTCGGCTGGTTGCCGTTCCTGATCCAGTGGCTCGTGCTCGGTGTCGCGTACCAGCTGATTCCACATTGCCGCGTGCGTGCGGTGCATGCGTCGATCGGCGCGCTGTTTACGGCCTTGCTGTTCGAGGTGGCCAAGCGCGGATTTGCTTTCTACGTGGCCAGCGGCCAGAGTTATCAGGAAATCTACGGCGCCCTGGCCATCGTGCCGATCTTTATTTTCTGGATTTATCTGTCGTGGATTCTGGTGTTGTTCGGTGCATCGCTCACGGCCAGCATGGCCGCATTCGACTATCCGGCACAGCAATCCGGTTGCGTTCCGCCCGCAAGCATCATTTCGTCCGCAAGTATTTTGCCGCCGCCGCGGTCTGATCCGGCTATCGCGGCGGATGAATCAACCATCGAGGAAAAACCATGAAACGCTGCATCTGCTTTTTGTTCCTGACCCTGCTTGCCGGCGCCGCATCGGCCGCGACGGCAACGAAACCTGCACTGGTTGTCGCCACGCTCGATGGCGGCAAATTTGATCTGGCGAAACAAAGTGGAAAATGGGTCATTGTAAACTTCTGGGCAACATGGTGTTCGCCATGCTTGAAGGAATTGCCGGATATTTCCGCTTTCGTCGCCGCGCACAAGGGCAAGGTTGCCGCCATCGGGCTGGACTACGAAGACACGGACAAGGCCGATGTCGAGAAATTCCTCAAGGCGCATCCGCTGAGTTATCCGGTCGCGCAGGTCGACATCAACGATCCGCCGAAGGATTTCGACACGCCGAAAGGTTTGCCGAATACGTATGTGATCGCGCCGGATGGCCATGTCGCCAAGACTTTTCTGGGGCCGATCACGACCAAGGATCTGGAAGCCGCGATTGCCGGCGGTTGACGCCTGCGGTCATGTCTTCTTGCGCGAAATTCACCGTCACCGGAAAAGTGCAGGGCGTGTTCTTTCGCGCCTCGACGCGCACGCGAGCGCAGGAACTTGGCCTGAGCGGCTACGCGCAAAACCTGCCGAATGGCGACGTCGAAATTCTGGCTTGCGGTGAGGAATCCGCGCTTGCCGAACTCGAACGCTGGTTGCACGTCGGGCCGCCCGCGGCGCGCGTAAGCGAAGTCGCGCGGACAACTGCCGAGGTTTTGCCGCCGCAGAGTTTCAGTATTGCCTGAACGCTTCAGTGTTCGCCAAGCCGCGGTATCAGTCCAGCCAGATTGCAGGGTTTGGTGCGCGCATCGAGCTGGTGACAGATCAGTTTTTCCCAGGCCGTGCGGCAGGCCGAGGTCGATCCCGGCAGGCAGAAAATGAACTTGGCGTTGGCGAGACCGGCGAATGCGCGCGATTGCAGGGTCGAGGTGCCGATCTCGTCATAACTGAGCGCGCGGAACATCTCGCCGAAGCCCGGCATTTCCTTGTCGAGCAGCGGGCCGATTGCCTCGGGCGTCGAATCACGGCCGGTAAAACCTGTGCCGCCGGTGACGATGATGCCGTTGATTTCCGGATCGGCGATCCAGCCTGAAACGATCGCGCGCATGACGTAGCGATCATCGCGCACGATGGCACGCGCATGCAGGCGATGGCCGGCTGCGGCGAGCGCCGCGCACAAATAATCGCCCGAGGTATCGTCCACCACCGTGCGCGTGTCCGACACAGTAAGTATACAAAGCGACAATGCAACAAACTCATTTTTTGCGCTCACGCCTTCACCTCGAAATCCTCTGGCTCGTGGCCGCGCTCGAAGCGATGAAACATTTGCGCGAGTGCGGTCGCGAAATCGCGTGCGTAGCCGGTCATGTCGAACAGGCTGGTGGTGAGTCGCGCGTTCTCCACGCGCTCGCGCAAGCTGCGCAGTGCGTCCGCATCCTGCGCCAGGCGCACGGCCAGATCGACGTAGGCCTGATCCGACGCGACGTTCATGTCGTCCAGCCCGAGGTGATGATTGAGGTCGCCGGCCACGCGCGAGGCAAAGGTCGCGCCCGGCTGGGTCAGCACCGGACAGCCAGCCCACAGCGCATCGCTGGCTGTGGTGTGGGCATTGTAGGGATTGGTGTCGAGAAACAGATCGACGTGGCGGTAGCGCGCCAGATGTTCCGCATGCGGCACGCGCAGCGCGAACACCAGCCGTTGCGGATTCACACCGCCGGTTTGCGCGGCGCGGCGCAGGTGTTCGTCGGCATTGCAGCCGGGCGGGGCCGCCAGCAGCCAGAGCACGGCATCGGGCGCATTGCGCAGAATCTTCAGCCAGCGCGCAAAACTGCGCAAAGTATACTTCCACGAATGATTGAAGCAGGCCAGCACGACACCGTTGGCGGGCAGGCCGTACTCGGCGCGCGGATGCGGCTGCTCGATCGCGCGGGTGGTGTCGGCAGGCTGATAGCAACGTGGCAGCCAGGCGATTTTCTCGCTGTAGTGCGTGCGCTGTTCCGGCGGAATCAGGAAATGGTCGGCGATCAGGTAATCACACCACGGCGCGCCGAGCGTGCCCGGATACGCCAGCCAGTTGACTTGCAGCGGCGCGGGCCGCAGCGCGAACAATTCCGCGCGAGCGCCATCGCAATAGCCGTCCAGATCGATCAGGATGTCGGGTTGATCCTCGCGCAATTTGCGCAGCATCGCTTCCAGCGACAGTGCCGACAGATCGTGGAATTCGTGGAATGCCGCGCGCAGACGCTTGCGCAATGGTCCGCCATCGTCGGCGCTGGTCGCGTAGCCCAGCGTGTGCAGCGATGAACTGCGCAGGCGTTCAATCAGCTCGGCGATCAACAACGCGGTCGGGTGTTCGCCAAACCCGGCGGCGACGAAGCCGACACGGATCGGCCCGTCGCGGCGCGCGCGCGGGCGTGGAGCCAGACGTGCTTCCAGCGGTTCGATCTGCGCCTGGCGTGCGGTAGCGAAACCGCGCGCGCAGACCAGTTGCTGCGCCGGCGTGGAATCTTCCACAAGCATGGAAAATGGTGTGATTCCCGCAGCGCCACGATCGATGCCGTCGAGCAGGCGCTTGCTCAATGGCGGCAAGGCATGCCAATCGCACAGGCGGCGGTGCAGAAAGGTGGACTGCGACAAGGCCGGCCAGAATTCGGGCGCGATGCGCAGGCAGGCGTCGTAGGCGCGCAGTGCGGCGGCGAACTCGCCGTGTCCATCCAGCGCCATCGCGAGTTGATATTGGTATTGCGGATTTCCCGGCGCAAGCCGCGCCGCTTCGCGCCAGGCATCCAGCGCCGCGGGCTTGCGCGCGAAGGATTGATGTGCGGCAGCGTCCAGCACGTTACCGAGCACGAAGTGCGCATCGGCCCATTGCGGCGCAAGCTGGATCGCGCGGCGCGCGCTGCTTTCGGCGCGTTGCAGGTGACGCACGGCGAACAGGGCCGCAGCCTGATTGAGCCAGGCGCGTGCGTAATCGGGCTTCTGCACGATGGCCTTGGCGAAGCAGTCGGCGGCGCCGTGGTAGTCGCCGCGTGCGTCGAGCAGGCTGCCCAGATTGTTCAAGGCCCCGGCATGTTGCGGTGCCAGCGCCAGCGCACGGCGCAGCGCGCGTTCGGCATCGTCGAGCTGGCCGCGTGCGGTGTAGACGCTGGCCAGATTGCACCACGATTCGACCGAATTCGGCGACAGTTCCAGCGCGCGGTTCAGCGCGGATTGCGCCGCATCCAGCTCGCCTTGCTGCAGGGCGCAGATCGCCGACAAGCGCCACAACTCTGCCTGTTCCGGATAACGTTGCAACAATTCTTCCGCACGCTGGCGCGCACGCACCAGATCGCCGTGCGAGATCAGCCCGATCAGTTCGGTAAGTGCCGTACCCAGGGCGGGATCGAAGTTCAAGAGATGCTCCGCAACGCAAGCGCGCATCGTGCCACAGTGCGGGCGGAGGGCCTAGAGTTCGAGGGTGGTTTCCGACTCCAAGGCGACGGTCGCAAACGGCAGCATCGTAAAACGAAAATAATGCCACTGTGGTAGTCGGTTGCTGAGAACGCGTTTTCCTGCGCTTTTCCCTGCTGGTCTGTGCCGTTTCCGCTATGCTGCGGGAACTGTTGTGATGATCGGGGGAATGCGCATGTTTCGTCGCCTGAAATTCTGCTGTCTGCTGTTGGCGCTCGTGTCCCTCGGGGCGCAGGCAACGACGTATACAGTCACGTCCAATGCCGACAGCGGCGGCACTTGCCCGACCAACTGCACGTTGCGCGACGCCATCGCCGCGGCCAGCAGCGGCAGCGACATCATCGTGTTCAATGCCGACATGACGATCACCCTGGCCAGCACGCTGACGCTGACTACCAGTGTGACGATCGATGCCACCGGCTACAACGTGGCGGTGGACGGCAACAACGCCTTTACCGTGTTCCAGGTTAATTCCGGCACAACCGTGCAGATCACCCACCTGACGATACAGCACGGCTTTGGCGCTGCGGGCGGCGGCATCAACAACCAAGGCACGCTGACCCTGACCGACAGCACGCTGTCGGGCAATAGCGCCATCGGCGCTCCGGGCGCTGCCGGCGTCAACGACAATAACAGCGACGGCGGCGCCGGCGGCGGCGGCAGCCCCGGCGGCAACGGCGAGGGCGGCGGTATTTACAATTCCGGTACACTGACGCTGATCGACAGCACCTTGGTAGGCAATCGTGCCAATGGCGGCACCGGCGGCACCGGCGGCTACGGCGGCAACGGCACCCCTCCCCCCCCATTCGGCTCCGGCCTTCCGGGCGGTCCGGGCGGCAGCGGTGGTAACGGCGGCAGCGGCGCCGGTGGCAGCATCTACAATTCCGGCACGCTGACCCTGGTCGACAGCACGCTGTCGGGCAATGACGTCGTTAGCGGCAACGGCGGCACCGGCGGCGGCGGCGGCGGCGCTGGCGGCGGCGGCCCCGGCGGCGGCGTCGGCGGCTTTGGCGGCAACGGTGGCAACGGCGGCAACGGCGGCGGCGGCGGCATCGACAATTCCAGCACGTCGACGTTAATCAACAGCACACTGTCGGGCAATGGCGTCGGCAGCGGCGGTATCGGCGGTATCGGCGGCGCTGGCGGCGGCGGTAGCCCTGCGGGCGGCCCCGGTAATGCTGGTAGCAATGGAGTGGTCAGCGGCGGCGGCGTGGACACGACAGCTGGCACCTTCACATTCACCAACACCATTGTCGCGGATGGCTGCGCGGGAACCCAAACCGATGGCGGCGGAAACATCGATACCGGATCGAGCTGCGGTTTCGGCGGCAGTTCGCAGAGCAATGTTTCCACCCTCAATCTCGGCGCGCTGACGAATAACGGCGGCCCGACACAGACGATGTTGCCGGGCTTGGGCAGCGCAGCCATCAACGCCATCGTGTGCACCCATGCGCCGCTCACCGACCAGCGCAACTACCTGCGGCCGGATCC
>JANWJJ010000095.1 GCA_025451955.1 Rudaea sp.
GCCGGCAGACCAATCTCGGTCGACGTGCCGGCCAATCTGCCGCTGGTTCCCTGCGACGAAGTGATGATCGGTCAGGTGTTGGGCAACCTGGTGGAAAATGCGCAAAAACATACGCCGTCCGGAACCGCGATCCGGATTGCGGTGGCGCAAGAGTACGGCATGATCGCCGTCAGCGTGCGCGACGAAGGCCCAGGCCTGCCGCCCGGCATGGAGCGTCGCATCTTCGAGAAATTCCAGCGTGGCCACGACGAAGGCGCGCAAAGCGGATTCGGCCTCGGCCTGACCATCTGCAAGGCGATCATCGAAGCGCACGGCGGCAGCATCAGTGCGCGCAATCTTGCCAACGGCGGCGCCGAATTTCACTTCACCTTGCCGCTGACGACCACCGAGATGGCGCCGGAATGAACACGCTGAGCGCCCGCCTGCTCGCGATTGAAGACGATCCGCAGATCCAGCGTTTTCTACTGGCCGCGCTGGAGGCACATGGCTATGCACTTGAAATTGCGACGACCGGAAACGAAGGTTTGCGCCTAGCCGCACTGCATCAGCCCGATGTCGTCATCGTCGATCTCGGCTTGCCGGATATTTCCGGCCTGGATGTCATCGGCCGCCTGCGCGAATGGTACAAGCGGCCTATCCTGGTGCTGTCGGCACGCAATCGCGAAAGCGACAAGGTTGCCGCGCTCGATCTGGGCGCCGACGATTATCTGACCAAACCCTTCGGCATCGGCGAACTGCTGGCGCGCTTGCGTGTGGCGCAACGCCATCTGGCCGAACGCCCGGGCGATGCGGCCGGATCGCGCATCGAGATCGGCGCACTCGTCATCGATCTTGCCGCGCACCGCGTGCGGCGCGATGGCGTGGACATCCATCTCACGCCGATCGAATATCGCCTGCTCGCGGCACTCGCCCAGCATCGCGGCAAAGTGCTGACGCATCGGCAACTGCTGCGTGACGTCTGGGGTGCAAACCACGTCGAGTCGCCGCACTACCTGCGCATCTATATGCGTGCGCTGCGCCACAAGATCGAAGCCGAACCCACACGTCCGCGCTATCTGTTGACCGAAGTTGGTGTCGGCTATCGTTTTGCCGATGCGCCGGATGGATAACTGCGATTGCGTTTTCGCTCAAGGTTCGAATCCGCTCGCAAATATCACGTCGTGCGCCATGATCTCCTTCACTGCGTTCTGGCGGGTATCGGCGACGAAAACATTGCCACTGGCATCGACCGCAACACCAGCGGGTGCCGCGAACGCGCCAGTACTGAACCCGCCGGTGCTGGACCCGCTGCCGAGCGTGCTGACCGTCGTATAAGCGGGCGCCAAAATCTCTTTCACCGCGTTGTTGCCGGTATCCCCAACGAAGACATTGCCGCTGCCGTCTACCGCAATGCCTTGGGGATTGCTGAACCCACTGCCAAGCGTTTTGACCGTCGTATAGGCGGGCGCCAGAATCTCCCTCACCGTACTGTCGCCATAATCGCTGACGAAGACATTGCCGTTGCCATCGACCGCAACGCCACAAGGAACGCTGAGTCCACTGCCGAGCGTGTTGACCGTCGTATAGGCAGGCGCCAGAATCTCCTTTATCGCACTGCTGCTGGTATCGGCGACAAAGAGATTGTCACCGCCATCAACTGCAACACCGGTGGGAGTACTGAACCCGCTGCCGAGCGCGTTGACCGTCGTATAGGCCGGCGCCAAGAGCTCCTTCGCCGCGCCGTTGGCGGTATCGGCGACGAAGACATTTCCGCTACGATCGATCGCAACACCGTTGGGAAAGTTAAACCCGCTGCCGAGCGTGTTGATCGTCGTATAGGCAGGCACCAAGAGCTCCTTCACCGCGTTGTTGTCGGAATCGGCAACGAAGACATTGCCGCCACCATCGACCGCAACGCCAAAGGGTTGGATGAACCCGCTACCAAGCGTGACGACGGTCTGTGCATGGGCTGGAAGCGAAACCACGGCGCTGCCGATCAAACCCATGGCCAGCGCAAAACGCACAAATAATTTCAAGATCTTTCTCCCTCGTTGTGAACGATACAAACCGTCGATGCCGCGACTTTGCGCGGCCATGACCTACCCTGGCAAGCCGGGTGTGGGCAGGGGTTTTGCGACGCTAGCCACGAAACCTGCGAAAATCGCCGCATGCGCAATTTCGCACAATCATCGACACTCGCCGACCGCATCGACGCCCTGTTGCCACAGACACAGTGCACGCGCTGTGGTTATCCGGCGTGCCGACCGTATGCGGAAGCGATCGCGAGCGGCGAGACGGATATTAATCATTGCCCGCCCGGCGGTGCAGCGGGAATCCACGCGCTAGCGAATCTGCTCGGACGTGCGCCAAAGCCGCTCAATCCAGCGAACGGCTTGGAGAAGCCGCGCGAGATCGCGCTGATCGACGAGGAAGTCTGCATCGGTTGCACCAAGTGCATCCAGGCCTGTCCGGTGGATGCGATTCTTGGCGCGTCCAAAATGATGCATACGGTACTTGTGGAGGAATGTACCGGTTGCGAGTTGTGCATCGCGCCGTGTCCGGTCGATTGCATCAGCATGGTTGCGGCGCGGGACGACGGCAGCATCCATACTGCACAGTATCGGGAGCGTTACACCGCACGCTCGGCACGACTGGCACGCGAGGAAGCCGAACGTGCCGCAGAACTTGCCGCGCGCAAAACGGCGCTGGACTCGGGCGCAAGCGGCAATACCGTGCTCGCGGCAATTGCGCGTGCCAAGACAAAAAAATCGGCCAAATCATGAATGCAGTCAAGCGCGCCGAAATCTTCCGCCGCCTGCGCGAAGCCAATCCGAAACCGACAACGGAACTGGAATACGCCACGCCGTTCCAGTTGCTGATCGCGGTGATGCTGTCGGCACAGGCCACCGATGTCGGCGTGAACAAGGCGACGCGACGGTTGTTTCCGATGGCCGGCACGCCGCAGAAAATCCTTGCGCTCGGCGAGGAAAAACTGAAACGCTACATTTCCACAATTGGACTTTTCAACACCAAGGCGAAGAACGTCATCGCCACTTGCAACATTCTGATCGAGCAACACGGCGGCGAGGTGCCGCGCACGCGCGAGGCGCTGGAAGCGCTACCCGGCGTGGGCCGCAAGACTGCGAATGTGATCTTGAATACCGCGTTCGGCGAACCGACGATTGCGGTGGATACGCATATTTTCCGCGTTGCCAACCGCACCGGACTGGCGCCGGGCAAGACCGTGCGCGCGGTCGAGGACAAACTCGAAAAAGTCGTGCCTGACGAATTCAGGCACGACGCTCATCACTGGCTGATTCTGCACGGCCGCTACGTGTGCAGGGCACGCAAGCCGGATTGTCCACAATGTATCATCCGTGATCTGTGCGAATACCGGCACAAAACCGCCGTGCAGTAATCCGCATTATCAGAACGCGATTTCCGCCCAGACGCCGATCTCGTTGCTCTTGGTCGAGTTAGTGCCGGAATTGTCTTGCAGCGTATCGTGCTTGTACACCGCAGCGAGCTTGATACCCTTGCGCGCGACCCATTGGATACCCGCGTTGTAATAGCTGTCTTTCAGGCTGGGATTGAGATCCTTGCTCGGCTTGACGTGGTCATAACGTCCGAACACCGACCACACCGGCGAGAAATCGTACTGCGCCCAGGTCGAGTAGCCATCGGCTGAATCCTTCGGTCCGCTGGTCAGCACATTGTTCCAGTCATTGGCCTTGAAGTATTCGCCGCCGACGCGGATACCGTTGTTCACATACGCCGCGACGAAATCCATGCGATTGGCCGTGCGCGTTGCGCCGTTTGGCAGATTGGACGTGTCCTTGCCCAATTCGCCGCTGTATCCGCCCACGGCCAGAGTCAGGCCCGTAAATGGAGTCACGGCGAAACGGCCTTCGACATCGACGCTGCCGCTGCGCGACGGATTCTTGTAACCGGCGCCGTTGACCGCGGCGACGTTGTAGCTCCACAGGTTGTCGCCGGCGCCGAAGGCGTGCAGGCCCCAGTCCGAGGAGTTGCCGAATTTCTCGCGATCGATCAGGGTATTTTCGACGTAGCGCAAGCCGTACAAACCTTCCACGAAGGGAATCCACGGCATGTCGTCGGCACCGGCACGCAGCTTGAGCGTATCGCCGAAGTTCGCCTGCACCCAGGCCTTCTTCACGAACAACTGGGTTTCACCGGTGCTCGCGGAATAATTGAAATCGGTGGTGATGCTGGCAGACCAGACATCGTCGAACTTGTGATCGACGGTCAGATAAAACCGTTTCACGTCGATGCCGTCGCCGGCGTTCGCCGTATCGCTGCCATTCTTGGTCTGGTCGAGATTGGTGAAATCGATGAAGGTTTTGCCGCTGACGGTCGTATTGTCAAAGGTCGTGCCGTCATCGGCATGGGCCGCCGACATGGCACCAAGAATCAGGATCAGGCTGGCGGCCAGGGCGGTTTTGGGGGTTCGTGCAAGACGATAATTCATGATTTTCCTTGGGGCGTGGGCAAGTTCTGGGTGCGCCGCGATCATCTGTTCCGATGTTCGTGGCATGCTTGTCGTGCCGGCAGGATAGGCAAGGATTATTTCAATCTGATTACGCATTCACAGACATCTAATGTGCCGTGAAGCCGCCTTGCAGATGGCCTTGACTCCACGTTAACGCTCCTGCGCGAAAGATTCGCCTGCCGCGCGCGGTCTTAAGTGCCGCTACGGCTGGCGCAGTGCAGCACGAGATGGTCTTGTGCCGGCAATACGCGAGGCTTACTGTGCGGTTCGGGGAGGAGGCAGACGTGCCGCATGACGGTGCGATGCGATTCATTCCGCTTCGACGCTCGACTCTGCCGCAGCCGCGGCAACCACCACGGGAATCGTCCCGTTCATCAACTACGGAGTACATGCGCATGTCGAACAAGATCATCAAACCGCTGAGTCTCGCCATCGGCGCGGCGTTTATCGGCTCGCTGTCGATGAGCCAGATCGCCAACGCCAGCAGCGATTTCCAGCTCAATCAAATGAAGACCGGTTATATGCTTGCCGACGAAGCGGCACCGGCTGCCGATCAGGCCAAGCCCGAAGCCAAGACCGAACACAAGGCGAAGGAAGGCAAATGCTCGGAAGGCAAGTGCTCGACCGCCAAGAAGAAGGCGCACGAAGGCAGTTGCGCTTCGGACAAGAAGGCGAAGGAAGGTTCCTGTTCGGCAGACAAGAAGGCCAAGGCCAAAGAAGGCTCGTGCTCAGCCGACAAGAAGGCCAAGGAAGGTTCGTGTTCAGCCGACAAGAAGGGCAAGGAAGGTTCTTGCAGCGGTCACTGAGATGAAACCGCGTCCACGCCATCCGGTAACGGGTGCGGGACTCGGCCTGCGGCGGGCCCTGCTGGACCCGCTGCAGGATTCTCCGCGCGCGCCCATCGATTTTTTCGAGGTCGCGCCGGAAAACTGGATCAATGTCGGCGGCAAGCTCGGTCGCACGTTTCGCGAATTCACCGAACGCCATGCGTTCATGTGCCACGGCCTGTCGCTGTCGCTCGGCAGTCCCGCGCCGCTCGATGAAACCCTACTGCACAAGATCCGCCGTCTGCTCGACGAGCACGGCATCGAAACCTACAGCGAACATCTGGCCTATTGTTCCGACGACGGCCATCTTTACGACTTGCTGCCGATTCCGTTTACCGAAGAAGCGGTGGATTGGGTCAGCGCACGCATCCGCCGCGCGCAGGATATTCTCGGCCGGCGCATCGCGGTGGAAAACGTTTCCTACTACGCCGCGCCCGGCCAGGAAATGGGCGAGATCGAATTTACCCGTGCGGTGCTCGAACGCGCCGATTGCGATCTGCTGCTCGACGTCAACAATGTCTACGTCAACAGCGTCAATCACCGCTACGACGCGACCAAGTTCATCGCAGCGATGCCGCGCGAGCGCGTCGCCTACATCCATATCGCCGGACATTACAACGAGGCGCCGGATCTGATCGTCGACAGTCACGCCGCGACCATCATCGATCCGGTATGGGATCTGCTCGATCGCGCCTACACGCATTGCGGCGTCAAGCCAACCTTGCTCGAACGCGACTTCAATATTCCGCCGCTGGCCGAACTCGTCGGCGAGCTCGATCATATCCGCACGATTCAACGCCAACATGACGTCAGCGAAACCCGGCATGTCCGCTCAGCCTGATTCCGCTGCCGCGCCATCGGGCCGCACCCACGCGCTGCAATACCGTTTCACTGCGCATCTGCGCGATCCGGAGCACCGTCCCGCTCCGGAAGGCATCGAAGACCGGCGCATGGGGATTTACCGCGAGCTGTCGTTCAGCAACATGGAAAGTTTCATTTCTTCCAACTTTCCAGTAATTCGCACTTTATACAATGAGGCAGATTGGCAGATTCTGGCGCGCGATTTCTTTCGCGAACACCTGTGCCGCACGCCGCTGTTTCCGGAATTCGCGCGCGAATTTCTGCGTTACCTGGAATGGCGCCAACAGCAGGATCGCGGCGATGCGCCCTTCCTGCTCGAATTGGCGCATTACGAATGGGCCGAGCTGGCGCTGTCGCTGGATGAGCACCGCATCGACGATGTCACGCACGATCCGGCAGGCGATCCGCTGACTGGCGTGCCGGCGATGTCGCCGCTGATCTGCGTGCTCGGTTATCGTTATCCGGTGCAGCGCATCGGTCCGGATTTCCGCCCGCAGCAAGCGCCCGACACACCTACGGTTTTACTGCTGGTGCGTGGCCGCGACGACGAAGTCCGCTTCCACGAAATCAATGCGCTCAGCGCCATGCTGATCGAACGCCTGCAAGAAAACACGCGCAGCACGGGTCTTGAATGCCTCGACGCGCTGCTGAGCGCGCGCCCCGCCGATCAGGTCGCGCACTTGCGCCAGACCGGCATCGGCGTACTGCGCGAGTTGAAAGCGCAGCAAGCGATACTCGGCACGCGCGTCGTCTGATCTGTCGGCAATCACCAACAAAAAAGGGGACACCATGAGCACTGCAAACCTCGGCGTCATTGGCGCATGGGAATCGCTCACCGCACGCCTGCGTGGCATCGGCCAGCTGCTGCCGCCATTGATTCTGCGCTTCATCATGGCCTGGGAGTTCTGGCAGTCGGGCGTGGAAAAGTATACTGGTGACAACTGGTTCACCGATATCCAGGACAAGTTTCCATTCCCCTTCAGCAAGATTCCCGCGGACATCAGTTGGGCCATGGCCACGTATTTCGAACTCGGCGGCGCCATCCTGCTGGTGTTCGGCCTGTTCACCCGCTTCGCCGCCTACAGCCTGCTGGTGCTGACCTTTGTCGCCACCACCGCCGTGCACTGGCCGGACATGGTCGCGATGTGGACCGATCTGGCCAAGGGTTACGCGATCACCGACATGGGCTATGGCAACTTCAAATTGCCGCTGCTGTTCATCGTCATGCTGCTGCCGATCATCTTCCAGGGGCCGGGCAAGATCAGTCTGGATTACTTGCTGTCGCGCACGCTCAAAGCCGATCCCATGCCCGAACCGCTCGCCGATGCCTATGCCTGGAGCCTCGCCTTGCTCGCACTCGGAATTCCGTTTGCAATGCTGATTCCGCTGTTCGGCCTGGCCTTGCTGGTCGCTGCGCTGGCGCTGTTCCTGTTCGGACGGTACGCACGCGCCTGATCCGATAGCGTCGCATTAGAACCTCTGCACAAGCGTAGCGAGCGAAGACAGGTGACGCGAACACGGAGCGCAGAAACCGGAGCATACGTAGAAGTATGTGAGGGTGAGTCGAGCGCTGCTTGGCTCGCATTGCGAGCCGCGCGAGCGAACGCCCGCGCCGCTGGCGCGGGCCGGGAGCACCGGATTCGCGCCAGATGTCGAGCGCAGTAGCTTGTGCAGAGGTTCCATTGTGATCGCCATGCCCGCCGCGTATGCTGCAAGCATGTCTGCAATGCCGCCAAAATACGCCGAACGCTTTCGCGGTTTTCTTCCCGTCGTGGTCGATGTCGAAACCGGCGGCTT
This sequence comes from Rudaea sp., assembly GCA_025451955.1. GTDB lineage: Bacteria > Pseudomonadota > Gammaproteobacteria > Xanthomonadales > Rhodanobacteraceae > Rudaea. Next base: position 7,975 of record JANWJJ010000095.1, read on the forward strand.
CGACAACGAGCGCGATGCGCTGCTCGAAATCGCGATCTGCATCGTGCGCATGGACGAACACGGCAGCGTGCGACCCGACCCCGCCGTATCTGCCCACGTCGTGCCGTTTCCCGGCGCCAATATTGACCCGCGCGCGCTGGAAATCACCGGTATCGATCCGACGCATCCGTTTCGCGGCGCGGTCGAGGAACGCGAGGCGCTCGATCATATCTTCAAGCCGATTCGCAAGGCGCTGAGAGAATTCGATTGCCAACGCGCGGTGCTGGTCGGCCATAACGCCGCGTTCGATCTGGGTTTCGTCAATGCAGCGATCCGGCGCACCGGCTACAAACGCAGCCCGTTCCATCTGTTCAGTTGCTTCGATACCGCCACGCTCGGCGGCCTGGCTTATGGCCAGACGGTTTTGAGCAAGGCGGTACAGGCGGCCGGGATCGAATGGAACGCGAACGAAGCGCATTCGGCCGTTTACGATGCCGAACGCACAGCGCTGCTGTTCTGCGATATCGTCAATCGCTGGAAGATGATGCAGGATTGCTGGCAATTGCATCAGGGTAGTGTGTAGCCATGCCGATCTACGAATACGCCGCGACTGCCAAAGGCTGCGCTCATTGCAAGGCGCATTTCGACGTGTTGCAGAAACTGCGTGACGCCGCGTTGACGCAGTGCCCGCAATGTGGCGCCGCGGTCGCGCGCGTGATTTCCGCGCCGGCGGTGGCGAGCGGACAAGCGCATGTACTCAAGGAAAGCCACGCCGCCAAGCATGGCTTTACCCAGTATCGGCGCGCCGGCAAGGGCGTCTACGAGAAAACCATGGGCAAGGGACCGAAGTACATCAGCGGCGACTGACGCACGAAAATGCAAACGCGCGGGTTTCGAATCCATCGAGGTGCATCATGATCTATCAGAACATTCTGGAAACCATCGGCCGCACGCCCATCGTGCGCATCAACAAGCTCGCGCCAAAAGGCGTGGACATGTACGTCAAGGTCGAGGCCTTCAATCCGATGTCGTCGGTGAAGGATCGCCTCGCCATCGGCATCATTCTCGATGCCGAGACCAAAGGCACGCTCAAGCTCGGACAGACCGTGGTCGAGGCGACTTCGGGCAATACCGGTATTGCGCTGGCAATGGTCTGCGCGGTCAAGGGCTATCCCTTTGTCGCCTTCATGGCGGAAACATTTTCCATCGAACGGCGCAAGCTGATGCGCGCGCTCGGCGCGAAGGTGATTTTGACGCCAGCCGCAGAACGCGGTACCGGCATGGTCAAGCGCGCCGAGGAATATGCGGCGAAGCACGGCGCATTTCTCGCCCAGCAGTTCGACAACCCCGCCAACCCTGGCTACCACCGCAGCACCACCGGCGCGGAAATCCTGCAGGATTTCGCCGGCAAACGCCTGAACTGGTTCGTCACTGGCTGGGGCACGGGCGGCACCCTGACCGGTGCCGGCGAGATGCTCAAACTGGCGCGACCGGAAGTGAAGATCATCGCCACCGAACCAGAAGGTGCAGCCATGCTCTCGGGCAAGGAATGGCAACCGCACAAGATCCAGGGCTGGACACCGGATCTCATTCCGGGCGTGCTCAATCGCAAGATCGCCGATCAAATCCTGCCGGTCACCGATATTCAGGCGCGCGACACCGCGCGCGAACTCGCGAAACAAGAGGGTATATTTTGCGGCATTTCCTCCGGCGGCACGTTCGCCGCAGCACTGGAAGTGGCCAAGCAGGCGAAATCCGGAGACGTTATTCTGGCGATGCTGCCGGATACCGGCGAACGCTACCTATCCACTTTCCTGTTCGAAGGTATCAACGAAGGCTCGGACGAATAATTCGCGAGCCTTTGACGATTGGGTGTTTTTCGCCGTACTGACCATCTCAGAAACTTATTCTTTGCGGCGTTTATGTGCGGCGTCGCACGCGGCGCGCGCGCACGATGCCGTAGATGCTCACGATCAACCACGCCAGCTCCATCAGAAATGCCGACAGGTTGAACGCATACAGCAGCGAAACCAGAACCAGCAGCGCACCGGCCGCGTTCAACAACTGATGCGTCAACGCATCGCCGCGCATTTTTCCGGCTTGCAACAAAAAGTAGGCAAACAGGATCAGCGCGACGCCGATCAATCCGGCCCAGTCGTACCAATGCAAATGCAGGATCATGGCTTGGTTCCACGCTGCCGCAACACCTCAAACAAAGCCACGCCGGTGGCCACCGACACATTCAGACTTTCCACCGCGCCACGCATCGGGATGTGCGCGAGGAAATCGCAGGATTCGCGCGTCAGCCGACGCATGCCCTCGCCTTCGCTACCCATGACAATGGCAATCGGGCCCTTGAGATCGACCGCATAGAAATCCTGCGCAGCGTCGTCGGCGAGACCCACCAGCCACACGCCCTGTTCCTTCAGTGCCTTGAGCGTACGCGCCAGATTGGTCACGGCCACAAACGGAATATGGTCCGCGGCACCGGCCGACGCTGTGCGCACCGTTGGGGTGATGCCGACGGCCTTGTCCTTCGGCGCGATCACCGCGGTCACGCCGGCAGCATCGGCGCTGCGCAGGCAGGCGCCAAGATTATGCGGATCGGTAACGCCATCGAGTACCAGCAACAAGGCGTCCTTTCCGGCCTTTTCGATCAGCGCCGACAACTCGTTCTCGCTGCGCGGTGGCGGCGCGTTGTAGCGTGCGACGGCGCCTTGATGGCGCGCTCCGCCGGTCATGCGATCCAGCGCCTCGCGCGGCCGCGAATGCGGCTTTACGCCAAGCTCGCGCGCACGTTCGGACAACTCCTTCAGTCGCGCATTGTGACTGTCGGATTCGATGTACAACTCGAGAATATTCTTCGGATCGTGCGTCAACGCCGCATCGACCGAGTGGATGCCGAACAACAATTCGCCGCTCATCTGCGTTTCTTCCTGGAGTTCACCGGAGCGGGTTTCATTGGGACGGGTTTCACCGGGACAACTTTCATCGGAGCCGCTTTCCTCAATGCAGGTTTGGTCACCGCGAGCTCGGGCACCGGATCATTTTGCACCAGTCTGAAATCAATCTTGCGATCTTCCAGACTCGCACGCAACACTTGCACGCGCACGGCATCGCCGAGACGGAATTTCAAGCCGCGCCGTTCGCCGCTCAGCAGGCGCCGGATCGGATCGAAATGATAATAATCGTTCGGCAATTGGGTGATATGCACCAAGCCACTGACCTGCGATTCGGTCAATTCGACGAATAATCCGAATGACGTCACGCCGGAGACAATACCGTCGAATTCGCTACCGACGTGCTTTTCCATCCACGCGCATTTGTAGCGTTCATCGACATCGCGCTCGGCCTCGTCGGCACGACGTTCGTTCTGCGAACAATGCGTCGCCAGCGATGCCATATCGTTGGCACTGTAGGTGTAGTCGCTGGGCTTGCCCTTCGTCAGCGCATAGCGGATCGCGCGATGAACGAGCAGGTCGGGATAACGCCGGATCGGCGAGGTGAAATGCGCGTACGCATCCAGCGCCAGGCCGAAATGCCCGGAATTTTCCGGGCTGTATACCGCCAGCGATTGCGAACGCAGCAGCACCGACTGGATCAGACCGGCGTCGGCGCGATCGTGGATTTTCTTCAGCAAGACCGAGAAATCGCCCGGAGTTACCGCGCCCACTGGCGGCAACTTCAAACCGAACTCCTTGAGGAATTCGAGCAGATCCTCGTATTTGGATTCCGGCGGCGGCGCGTGCACGCGGTACAAGGCCGGAATCTTGCGCGTGTCGAGAAACTTCGCCGCTTCCACATTAGCCGCGATCATGCATTCCTCGATCAACTTGTGCGCGTCGTTGCGCGGCTCGGCGCCGAGCTGCACGATCTCGCCGGACGGCGCGAGGCGGAATTTCACTTCACGACTGTCGAAATCGATCGCGCCGCGGCGCTGCCGTGCCTTGGCGAGAATCCGGTACAACTGATGCAAATGTTCGAGCTGCGGCAATACATCAGCGAGTTCGGCGCGCGCGTCGGCATTTTTTTCGCCCAACGCCTGCCACACGCGGGTGTAGGTCAGGCGCGCATGCGAGCGCATCACCGCTGGATAGAATTTCGCGTGTGCCACCTCGCCATCGTGGCCAACTTGCATCTCGCAAACCATGCACAAGCGCTCGACTTTCGGATTGAGCGAGCAGATGCCGTTCGACAAGGTTTCCGGCAGCATTGGCACGACGAAGCCCGGGAAATACACCGAGGTCGAACGCTTCTGCGCCTCGTCATCGATCGCACTGCCCGGACGCACGTAATGCGACACGTCGGCAATCGCCACGATCAGACGAAATCCGCTGGCCACGGGTTCCGCGAATACGGCATCGTCGAAATCGCGCGCGTCTTCGCCGTCGATCGTGACCAGGGGCAGCTTGCGCAGATCGACACGACCCGCAATTTCATCGTGTTTCACTTGCGGCTCGACCTGCGCGGCTTCGCGCAATGCCTTGTCCGGCCACTCGTTCGGCAAGCCGTGGCTGGCAATCGCCATTTCCACGATCAGCGACGGTGTCAGCCGCTCGCCGAGTACGCTCACTACCTCGCCGATCGGCCCACGCTGCGCGGTCGGCGGCTGGGTGATTTCGGCAACGACAATCTGACCGGAACGCGCGCCGCGATCCTTGCCGGGCGGAATCAGAATATCCTGATGCAGGCGGCGGTCATCCGGCGCAACCAGCACGAGTCCGTTCTGCTCGACGATTCGCCCCACCAGGCGCGACGCCCGGCGTTCCAGCACTTCGGCGATCGCGCCCTGCTTGCGCCCGCGCCGGTCGATGCCGACGATGTTGAGCAGCGCGCGGTCGCCGTGCATGACCTTGCGCATCTCGGCCGGGGAAATGTATACATCGTCGCCGCCGGCATCCGGCCGCAGGAAGCCGAAGCCCTCGGCATTGGCGATGATCGTGCCGGGAATCAGATCGAGTTTCTGGGCGACGCCATAGCCGCCACGGCGGTTCTGCAACAATTGTCCATCGCGCAACATCGCCGCCAGACGCTTGGTCAAGGCCTCGAAATCACGCGGATGTTCCAGCTTCAATTCCCGTGCCAGCGTTTCCGCATTCAACAACTGCGCGCGTTCGCTCAGGAATTGCAGGATCGCCTCGCGGCTCGGGATCGGATGCTCGTAGCGCTGGGTTTCACGCTCGGCATTCGGATCGGACCATCGCGACGCTGGCTTGTGCGGCCCTCGCGGCACAGACGCGGCTGCCGGCTTGGCGCGGCGCGACGGTTGCGGCGGCAGCTTCGCCGGCAAATCGGGCATCCAGCCCGGACGCTTCGGCGGCGTCTTGGCGCCAGATGTCGGGGCTTTTCGGTTTGGATTTTTTCGGGCCGAATTTTTTTGGGCTGGGGTTTTTCGGGTACGTTTCACGCTGACTTCCATTCGTTGCAATGCGCAGCGTGGCCGACCTCGGCCTGCATTGCAAGCGCGTACGCGTGCGGCTTCAGTGCGGCTTCAGTGCGGCGAGTCGGCCATGCGCGCGCGATCCGGATGCCAGACATCACGCGCGATGATGCGGCACAAGGCCGCGGTGTAAGTCTCGGCATCGGCCCGCTTCAGGTGCGACCATTCCGGCGGATCGAAACCACGCAATTCGGGATAGTCCTCGAAGTGGATGCCGGGCGCGCCGGTGCGCGCGAGTAGCACGTCCCAGGTTTTCGCGCGTGGAAACACCTTGTTGTCGAATTCCAGATAGTGGGCCGCATTCGGCTGCCGCACGAACAGTACCTGCACGCCGCGCGCACGCAATTTCGCCAGCGCGTCGACGGCGCGCTGAATCTGGGTGTCGATGGTCTTCTGCAACTTCTCCGGCGTGTTCAGGCTCGGCGGCGGCGGCCCATCCAGATGCTGCGCCCAGATATGCTGCGCCAACGCGCGGTAGTCCGCATCATTGACCAGCTTGTCCCATACATAGGTATTGCGGTCGGCTTCGCTGACGCTGAGCTTGCGCACATCCAGCCGATCCGGCAAACCGTGACGCGTCGGCCAATCCTGACGCTTGAGCACGGCGGCCAGGGCGAAGTCGCTGTCGAAGAATGCAAACCACGGTTCGATCAGGGTACGCGACAGCCAGTTGCCGGCGCGCTGCGATGGCGTCTGCTTGTGAAAATACGGCACGACATCGCCGCGATAGGCAAAGCCGCTGAAGAACAGATCCGACGACACGCCGACCAGCAGGTGACCGCTGAAGTTCGAGTCGGCGGCCAGATCTTCCATCACCGGCAATGGCGAGGTGCCTTCCATCGCCAATTGGATCGGGCGCTCGCCCATTTGCCGTTCCCACACCGGCAACTGCACGTCGAACAATGTGCGCGAGGAGCCGATCAGCACGGTCTTGTTACCCTCGCCGTTATCGATGCGTCGGCGCTGCTGCGCCCATTCGGCATTGCTGTTGTAATAATCCGGCACTGCGCCAAACGCGCGCCAATGCCATTCCCAAGCGCCAATCAGCACCACGAACAGCACGCAAGCGCCGAGCAGAATGCGTCCCCACGGCTGCACCGGCACCTCACGCAACGGCACCGGCTGGGCGACGCCGGGACGATCGGCCGCAGTCACGCGCGCGTAGTCGCCGCGGCGCAGATAGCGCGCCTGTTCGTCGGCGGAGTGTTCGCCGGTGCGCATCTCAGAATTGGAAGTAGATAAAGGCACTGCCTTCCCCCTGTGCGATGACGATGGCGAAAGCCAGAAATCCCCAGACGGCGCAGATCGCGGCCGGATGTACACGCGCAACAACGCCTTCGAGCGTGCGCGCACGCATGAACCAATGCGTGACGACCAGGCCGCCGACGATCGCCGCGACGCACACCAGATAAAACGTCGACAAAATCGGCTCGGCAGCGGCATGCGCACCGAACATGCCGCCGAGTACGGTCCAGGCCGTGCCGAAGGTCTTGGCGCGGAAGAACACCCAGGTGATATTGACCAGCGCATAGGTGAGCAGGCCGAACGCGATCAAGGCCAGCGGGCCGGGTTTGTAGCCGCGAAAGCGCGCGCGCAACACGCGCTCGACCGCCAGATACAGCCCGTGCAATCCGCCCCAAACGACGAAGGTCCAGTTGGCGCCATGCCAGAGCCCGCCGAGCAACATCGTCGTCATCAGCGCCGCGTAGGTGCGCTGCGCGCTGTGGCGATTGCCGCCGAGCGGAATGTACAGATAATCGCGCAGCCACGCCGACAGGGTGATATGCCAGCGCCGCCAGAAATCCGAAAAGCCGATCGCGGCGTAGGGAAAACGGAAATTGTCCGGCATGGCGAAACCCAGACACATCGCCGCGCCGATCGCGGTGGTCGAATAGCCGGCGAAGTCGCAGAAGATCTGGCCACTGAATGCGAGCGTCGCGGCCCAGGCATCGAGCGCGCCGGGAATCTTGCCGGCGTCGTAGACTTTTTCGGCGATCGGCGCCAGCAAACTGTCGGCGAGCACGATCTTGTTGAACAGGCCGAGCGTCATCAGCGCCAGACCGAAGCGCAACTGATCCGCACTGGCGCGGCGCGGCTGCTCGAACTGCGGCACCAGTTCGGTCGGACGCATGATCGGGCCGGCGACCAGGTGCGGAAAAAACGTCACGAACAACGCATAGTCGAGGAAATTGCGCGCCGGCTGCGCACGGCGCAGGTATACATCCAAGGTGTAGGCCATTGTGGCAAAAGTATAAAAGGATATTCCGACCGGCAGCACGATGTCGGAATGTGGCGGCTGCCAGGCCACGCCGAGCGCGGCCATCAGCGCGGTGAAATTATCGAGCAGGAACTGGCCGTACTTGAAGTAGCCAAGCATGCCAAGGTTGGCGACGACCGACAACACCATCCACGCATGCCGTGCCGTCTCGCGCCTGGCCTTCACCATGCCCTGAGCGGCGTACCAGTCGACGACGGTCGATATCCACAGCAGGATGACGAATGGCGGATTCCACGCCGTGTAGAAAATGTAACTCGCGATCAGCAAATTGATCTTGCGCGTGGTCCAGCGCAGCGGCATCGAGTGCAGCGCGAGCACGCCGGCGAAAAACACCACGAAGGTGAGCGAATTGAAGACCATGACTCTCCCCGGTCATAGATCCAGCTGAAGCACAACGGCCATCCGCAACGACGTCATCGCGCGCGGCGCAGCATGATCCGAGCGACGAACGAACGCAATCGAAATCCCGCATGCCACGATTCAAGACTATGCAAAACGGCTGCACATCCCGACATCGCGCCCAGACAATTGACAAGCCCGCCCACGGTCGGTAATGTTCGCGGCCCTGCGCCATGCGCAGGTTTTCAACACCCTGCCCGGGTGGCGGAATTGGTAGACGCACTAGCTTCAGGTGTTAGCGATGCAAGTCGTGGAGGTTCGAGTCCTCTCCCGGGCACCACTTTTCCCTTTGGCACTTCCCCTGTGAAGTTCTCCGCGATCATCCGTCGCGGTCCATTGGCATCCGCGTTACCCTCATAAAGCCGTACTGCTGCGGGGTTTCTCTTGGTCGTGCTCTTACCCTTGAGTCAGAGGAGCCCGACCATACTCGGCCGCGGGCATCCTGCCGCATCCATTGAAAGTGTGTACACGAGGTTGCAAGCCATGGCACGTGTCGCTGAGAAATCCGAGATGGTTTTCCGCAATGCAAAGCCTCGCGAAAAAGTATACTTAATAAGCGATGGCAAGGGGCTCTATATGCAGGTGAGCCCGAAAGGATCGAAGCTCTGGATATTCC
>JANWJJ010000096.1 GCA_025451955.1 Rudaea sp.
AGACCCTGGAATTCTTCGGTCTCAAGTCCGGCATGAGCCTGATCGAAATCACTCCCGGCGGCGGTTGGTACGCGGAAGTGCTCGCGCCGCTGATGCAGGGCGACGGCAGCTATACCGCCGCGATCACCATTCCGAAAAAACCCGAAGGCGAGGCCGCACAGGACAAGACCGCGCTGGAGAAAATGTTCGCCGGCGATGCTGCACAATACGGGCAGGCCAAGGTGGTCGAGTTCGATCCGAAGGCACCGAATTTCGGCCCGCCGAATTCCGCCGACATGGTCGTCACCTTCCGCAACGTCCACAATTGGGTAATGGCCGATACCGCGCCGCTGATGTTCAAAGCCTTCTTCGATGTACTCAAGCCCGGCGGCGTGCTTGGCGTTACCGACCATCGCGCCGTTGCCGGTGCGGATCTGGAGAAGATCAAGAAATCCGGCTACCTGCCGGAGGATTTCGTGATCAAACTCGCCACGGATGCCGGCTTCGCCCTCGAGGGCAAGAGCGAGCTCAACGCCAATCCGAAGGACACCAAGGATTACGAGAAAGGCGTATGGACCTTGCCGCCGATACTCACGCTCGGCGAAACGGACAAGGCCAAATATCTTGCGATCGGCGAGTCCGACCGGATGACGCTGAAGTTCGTCAAACCGGCAGGCGACAAGATTTTCTCCGCGCCGGCGGATGCGGGCAAATCACCTTGATGCGTCATCCCGGCAGGGAATGCCGGGACCCAGGCGCCATGGACGGCGAAGCCCGTGCGCGATGTGTTGTAACGGACGGCATCCTGCGGCCTGAATTCCGACATTCCCTGCCGGAATGACGAGCAAACATGCTGATCGCCTTCAACAAGCCGTTCGGCGTGCTCTGCCAGTTCACCGACCGCAGTATGTCGGATACGAGCCGACCCGCGCGGCGCACGCTGGCGGAATTCGTGAAATATCCCGATGTATACCCGGCCGGACGTCTGGATTTCGACAGCGAAGGTCTGCTCCTGCTCACCGATGACGGTGCGTTTGCGCATTGTTTGACCGATCCACGGCACAAGACGGAAAAAACCTATCTGGCCCAGGTCGAAGGCGACCCGTCGGATGCGCAATTATCCCAATTGCAGAAAGGTATACTTCTACCCGATGGCCCGACCGCACCGGCACAGGTACGCCGTCTCGCTGCGGCGCCGGACTGGCTGTGGCCGCGCGATCCGCCGGTGCGATTCCGCAAGACCGTGCCGGATGCGTGGATTGAACTGACCATCCACGAAGGCCGCAACCGTCAGGTGCGGCGCATGACCGCGGCAGTCGGGCTGCCGACGCTGCGCCTGATCCGTGTGCGCGTCGGGGACATTGCGCTCAATGGACTGGCACCGAAGCAATGCCGCATTGTGGAAAAAGCAACATGAGCGGACACGTCGCTGTCGCTTGCTAAAACTGGTTCCAATCCAGTCCGAGCGCAACGAGTCCGGCGTGCCCGTGCGGTGAGATTCCGAGCGCGCGGGTATGTTTGCGCCGCTCTAGCCAGCCGGTATCGAACAGGCGGCGCGTGAGGTAAGTACCGAGCGGGCCGGCGAGATGGAAGCGACGTTCGGTCCAGTCGAGACAGCTGCGTCCCGGCAACTTCTCGATCGCATCGTCGGCGACGGCCAAACCGCTGTCGATCAATAGTTTGTGTCCGCGTCGGCTCAAACGTACGGCATCGGCGGTCAGCAGCAGTCCGCGTTGACTGCGCAAGCGCTCGAACAACGCCACGCCAAGCCGGCCCGCCAGATGTTGATAACAGGTGCGCACGCGCATCATTGCGGGATCGGCAGCAGAGGCTACGATTCGAGACCGCTGTGCGCGCGTCTGCGCCAGGGTTTCGACCAGATGCGCGACGTCTTCGCCGGCAAGCCGATAGTAGCGATGCCGGCCTTGCGCGACGACGCCGAGCAAACCGCCATCGCACAGTTTGCGCAGGTGAGCGCTCGCGGTTGCGGGCGCGATCCCGGCCAGCAGTCCAAGTTCTCCCGCGGGCCGCGCGCTGCCGTCCATCAACGCGAGCAGGATCGCCGCGCGCGAGGGATCGGCAAGCAGGGCGCCGATTTCGGCGAGCTGGTAGCGACCGACAGGTGCAAATGCGCTCGATGCAGACGTCTTCACAATGGCGATAGCATAGCCTTTGGCTGGTCAGAACATTTCGTTGTTCGACGAAGCTTCGTAGCGGAGTTTGCGGCATCATGCGTCACGACGTGGCAACCGTCGCGAATGAACCGGGCAGCCGACGCAAGCAACAGCAGGATTTCATGACACAGACTCCATTGCCATCAATCGATCTCACCGACACCGGCAGTCCACAGCGCGACTGGCGCACGCCGCTCGAACTGCTCGTACTCGGCGCGATTTGGGGTGGCTCGTTTCTATTCATGCGCATTGCCGCGACGAACTTTGGACCATTCGCCCTGGTCGAATCGCGAATCGTGCTCGGCGCGCTGATCCTGTTGCCGTTTCTGTGGCGCGCACGCACGCGCCTGACACGCGCGCACTGGACGCGGTTGGCCATTATCGGCGCGCTGAATTCGGCGATCCCGTTTTCGCTGTTCGCCTGGGGCGCCGAACGCGCGCCGGCCGGCATCGGCGCAATCGCCAACAGCATGACCGTGCTGTTCGTCGCCCTGATCGCATTCCTGCTGTTCGGCGAGCGCATAGGTGCGCGCCGAGCCGGCGCGCTCATCGCCGGTTTTATCGGCGTGGTGGTGCTGATGAGCGGCAAGACCGCGGGCGAAAGCGTCGCCTCCGCCGCGCTGGCCGGCACGCTCGCTTCGCTGTCGTACGGATTTGCGGTGAACTTCACCAAACGTTGGCTGGCCGACCTGCCGCCGCTCGCCGCCGTGGCCGGCACCTTGAGCTGCGCCGCCGTGATGCTGGCGCCGTTTGCGTTCGTCGCGTGGCCGGTAGTGTCGCCGCCGCTGATATCGTGGTTGAGCGCGCTTGCGCTCGGCGTGCTCTGTACCGGCATCGCGTATGCGCTGTTCTTCCGCCTGATCCAGCGCGTCAGCGCGCCGCGCGCGGCCACCTGCAATTACCTGATTCCACTTTTCGGCGTCGGCTGGGCGTGGCTGCTGCTCGGCGAAACGCCGACCCCGACCATGCTCATCGCCGGCGCGCTGATTCTCGGCAGTGTGATCCTGAGCCAACGCGAAGCCGTGCTACCCGCGAATCCCGCACCCGTCGCAAACGAAACCTAGGTCGCGGATTCAACGGTTGGTCAACTGAATCTCGATCCGCCGATTCTTTGCGTACGCATCTGGTGTATCCGCAGGATCGAGCGGTTGAAACTGGCCAAACCCATTGGCTGAAAGCCGGTTCGCGGGAATGCCTTGCACGACGAGATATTTCACGATCGCTACCGCGCGTGCGGTCGACAATTCCCAGTTCGATGGAAACTGGTCGGTATGGATCGGGCGTTTATCGGTGTGACCATCGATACGCACGACCCAGTCCAGCGTCGAGGGAATTTCTGCGGCGACTTGATTGAGCGTCTGCGCGAGCTGGTTCAGGCTCGTCTGCGCGGACGGATTCAGATCGGCGGAACCGGTGTCGAACAGAATATCGGTCGGCACAATGAAGCGATCGCCGACGACGCGGATATCAGCGCGATTGCCGAGCGCTTCGCGCAGCTTGCCGAAGAATTCGGAACGATATTTTTCGAGTTGGTTGACCTTGTTCGCCAGGGCGAGATTGAGCTGCGCGCCGAGGTCGGCAATCTTCACATCCTTGTTCTTGATGTTGGCATTCGCCAGATCCAGCGCGGCGGAAAGTTTGCTCAACTGCTCGCGCAGCGCGGCGAGCTGACGGTTCATCAATTCCACTTGCGCCGCGGATTTCACGTTGAGATCGGTCGCCGCGACCAGATCCTTTTTCGAAGTATCGAGCTGACCGGAAAGGCTGGCGACCTGTTGCTCGAGTTGCTGCTTGAGCGCGGCCAGCGCGGCGATATCGGCGTTGAGTTTTGCCGCTTCCGTCGTGGCGCTGTCGAGTTGTGATTTCAATGCATCGCGTTCGCCGCTGGCCGTGCCGAGCGAGGCGGACAATTCCCTGGCCTTGGTATCCAGTATGCGATTGCTGTCCTGCGCCAGCGATAGCGTCTTCGCCAGTTGCGCGATTTGCGAGTTCAATTCGGCCAGCGCCTGATTCTTGCCGGCGATGGTCTGCGACAACACGAACTGGCCAATCGCGAACAGCAGCAATACGAACACCATGACCAGGATCAGCGACGACAACGCGTCGACGAACCCCGGCCAGATATCGAGGCCGCGACGGCGGCGAGCAATCGAGTGCATCAGTTGATCTCGCTGCGCTTGCCGTCGACCGCAGCGGCGATGGTGCGTGAAAGCAGGCGCAGCTCACCGCGCAATTCATCCGACAAGCGCGCGCCGGAATTCGGCGCCGCCGCCAGCGTCTTGAGCACGTTCTTCAATTCTTCCTGGGTTTCGGCCATGCCACGGAATTCGCGCGATTCGCGGCCGAGCAGATCGGATAGCCGGCCAAGTTGCGTATTCAACTCGCTGAATTGCGTACTCGATGCGTGGCGCTCGCGTTCGGATTCGGTCAGCGCGCGCTGCATGCGTTCGAGGCCGTCGGCGGTCTGTTCCAGCAGCGCCTGCACGTAGGCCGGCACGCTGGCGTCGCCATCGCCTTGCAGTGTACCGGACGAAAGCTTGGTCATGCCTGACAGCCATTCTTCGAGTTCGTTGTAAAAACGGTTCTGTGCATGGCCGGCCTGCAAGTCGAGAAAACCGAGCACGAGGGATGAAGCGAGGCCGAACAACGACGTCGAAAAACTCGTCGACATACCGGACAGCGGCTGCTTCAGATTTTCCTTGAGTTGATTGAACATCGCTGCCGGATCGCTGCCGACACCGAGCGAACCGATGATTTCCGCAACCGAGCGGATCGTCACCAGCAGGCCCCAGAACGTGCCGAGCAGACCGAGGAAAATCGCCAGGCCGACGAGATAACGCGACAGATCGCGCGATTCCTCCAGGCGCAGATACACGCTGTCGAGAATCGAGCGCAACGATGGCGTCGACAAGGAAAACTTTGCGCGCTCGCGGCCGCCGAACATGCGCGCCATCGGCGCCAGCAGTTTCGGTTTCACCGGCAGCGGGCGATCCGGCGGCGAACGCTTGAACAATTCGATCCACTGGATTTCGCGCGACAACAGCAACACCTGGCGCAGATTGACGAAGATGCCGAACACGAGCACCGCCAGGATCACGCCATTGAAAAACGGGTTCGCCTGGAAATTCTCGATCAACTGTTTCGCCAGCAAGGCCGCGAGCACGCCGACGGCAACAAGAAAGCCGAGCATCCACACAAGGGCTTGAGAAGGTTTGGTCATGGCAGATCCGGATGAGGTGGCGGTTGGATGCGTTCGGGGTTGGACTGGTTGCGTTGGCAATGGTTCCGTGCGCGTGCGACGGGCTTGTGTCAGCGGCGTGGCTTGGCGCGTGCAGTCGGCGCCGCTGTCCACGGGTCATCGGGCCACGGGTGTCTGGGATAGCGACCTTTCAATTCCTTTTTCACTTCGGGATAGGTGCGTTCCCAGAAGCCGCGCAGATCCTGCGTGACTTGCAATGGACGTTGCGCCGGGGACAATAGATGCAGCGTGATCGCGACGCGGCCGCGGGCGATGCGCGGCGTATCGGCAAGACCGAACAATTCCTGCAATTTCACCGCGAGCACCGGTGGCTTGCCGATTTCGTACTGCAGGCGCTTGCTGTTGCCGCTCGGCACGGCGAGCGATTCCGGCGCCAACTCATCGACGGCACGGCGTTGCGCATAATCGAGCCGCTCGGCGAGCGCGTCGCCGAGCGCCTGCGGTGTCAGCGCATCGAGCCGGGTTTTGCCCGCGAGCGGCGGCGCCAGCCACGCGTCGAGGTCAGCAAGCAGCGCCGCGTCGCCGAGATCGGGCAAATCCAGATCGGGACACCATTCGCGCAGGCAGGCGACGCGCGCGCGCAGGTTGATCGCTTGCTCGCTCCAGGGCAAGGCATCCAAGCCGAGTTCGCGTACCGCAGCGAGCAGTGCAGGCAGCGCATCGTCCTTGTTCGCCGGCACGCTGCGCCGTTCGAGCACCAAGTCGGCGAAGCGGTGTTCCTCGAAGGCTTCGACCGCGCGCGTTTCGCGATTCCAGCGCACCACGCGCGACCGCGCAAAGCGCACGGCGAAGTCGCGCTCGAGCAGATCCGCACCGAATGGCGCTGCCGCGAGGATCAGGCTATCGCGTTCGTCGTAGCGCAGATCGGTCACGACCAGCCAGGGCTCGCCGTATAAAAGTGTATTTTCGTGCAGCCGGCCGCCGCGTCCGTTGCTGAGCTGATAGCGGCGCGGGTTTGCGGAATCCTGTCGGGCGATGCGATCAGGAAATGCGTGCGCCAGCAGGTTGCCGATGGCGAGCGCGTCTGCGGTCGAATCCGGCGCGTTGCGCAGATCGAGGCGTCGCCGCCAACCCGATGCGGCCTGATCGATCGAGGCAAGCGCTGCCGTATCCACGCCGGAATTGCGAGCGCCACGAACGCCTCGGCGATACGCGTTCAGAGCGGCGTGGCGCAGACGGAAATCGTCGCCGCGGCCGTTCTCGCCGCGCAGCGGATTGCGCGCTTCCAGCAGCGCGATGACGTCGCACGCCAACGCACGTTGCGCAACCGGCACGCGCAACACGGCGGCGGCGAGTCGGGGCGACGCGCCGGTCGCCAGCATCCGCCGACCGAGCTCGGTCACGCGGCCGCCCGCATCGAGCGCGCCAAGCAGGATCAGCAACGCCTGCGCGCTTGCGCGCGGTCCGGCGGGCGGCGGATCGAGCCAGCGCAAATCGGGCGAGCCCCAGGCCGCGAGTTCCAGTGCCAAAGTGGATAATTCCACTTGTGCAATTTCCGCACGCCGCGACGGTTCCAGGCGTTGGCTTTGCGGCCACAGACGATACGCAATGCCCGCCGCGACACGACCGGCACGGCCGGCGCGCTGATCGGCCGAGGCTTGCGAGATCGCCACGGTTTCCAGTCGGGTGAAGCCGGATTGCGGATCGAAACGCAGCTCACGCGCCAGGCCCAGATCAATCACCGCACGGATTCCCGGCAAAGTCACACTGGATTCGGCCACATTGGTCGCGAGCACGATGCGGCGTTTCCCCG